>NZ_NHTT01000002.1:0-491048 GCF_002806845.1 Marinomonas sp. ef1
GGTTCACTGTTAAGTTCAAACAAGTGCTCCCGCAACCATTTCAAAATTCGTAGGTTCACTTTTAAGTTCAAACAAGTGCTCCCGCAACCATTTCAAAATTCGTAGGTTCACTTTTAAGTTCAAACAAGTGCTCCCGCATCCATTTTAAAATTCGTAGGTTCACTGTTAAGTTCAAACAAGTGCTCCCGCAACCATTTCAAAATTCGTAGGTTCACTTTTAAGTTCAAACAAGTGCTCCCGCAACCATTTTAAAAAATTGTGCTATCCCTTTTCTCGTTAATGTATATGCATTTATTTATAAATCTATTTGTAGTCGTTGATCTATTGGTGGTGGGCATGAACTTTCGCGGACGATGAGCTGGGTGGGTAAGGTCATTTCTGGGTTTGGTTTTTTGCCTGATAATATGTCGAGTAATAACTTCATCGAAGTTTCGCCGATTAGTTGTCGTGGCTGATGAATCGTCGTTAATTCAGGCACGCAATACTCGCTCATTGCTAAGTTATCAAAGCCAATAACAGATAGTTCGCTGGGCACTGCAATATTCATTTCTCTGGCTATTTTAAGCACGCCAATTGCTGCTTCGTCGCTGTGGCAAACAATCGCTGATGGTTTGTTTGGTAGCGATAAGAGTTGTTTGCCAAGGTTGTAACCGGCGATGAATGAAAGATCACCTTCCATTATGTATTCATCCGTCACAGGGATTTTCCACTTTTTCATGGTTTCTGTGTGACCATTTACACGGGCATTGTAGACAGGAGTACTTCTTTTTCCTGTAATGCAGGCTATTTTGTAGTGCCCCATCATAATTAAATATTCAACGCCTTTTTTGGCGCTGTAGTGATTGTCGATGTGAACTGTTGGTACAGGAATGTCAGAAAAGTATTCACCAGCGATAACAATGGGGAGTTTTACTTCGCCAGCACTGTTAATAATCATAGATTCAGGTACGTCAGAAGAAAGAGATAATACGCCATCTACCTGCTTACTCTCGAATAACTCAAAATAACTACGTAATCGTGAAGACTCATTACCTGCATCACCAATTAATAGTTTGTAACCATGCTTATGAGCGAGTGCTTCGATGCCATGAACAACGTCTGAAAAGAAGGTGCTGTCTATGTTAGGAAGAACAACAACAATAGTTTTCGACTCGCTTTTACGTAAGCTTCGGGCAAGTCCGTTTGGAGAATAGCCTACTTCTGAGGCGGCTTTTTCTACTTTTTGGCGAGTGGTAGGAGATACCATTTCTGGATTGGCTAATGCTCTAGATACTGTCGCAGTGGATACTCCAGCTAGCTTTGCTACATCTTTAACTGTGGCCATAAGAGTCCAAAAGCAAGAAGAAATAAAGAATAGTCGCGCCCAAATGCATAGCCTTTTAACGGTGAGTTTTTATGATTGCACATCTTACCAAACTCTCTGCCTATGCGCAGCGGCTATTCCTCAGGAAAATAGTGTTGCAAGGACTAAGTCATTAGCGCAAAAGCCCTAATGACTTAGTATTAATAAACCGCTTAGTAAGCAGCGTCTTTAAAGTAATAATCTGCAGCGTTTTCTTTCGTTACCAAGTCTGCGCCTAAAATGACGCGAGACGGTTCGTGGTATAAATAACCAAGTTTTTCGTGTTTGACACCATGAACAGCAAGAGCAATACCGGATGCAATCATAGATGGGCTATAAGTGACGGTTGCACGTACCATTTTATTTCCTGATTGAATCATCTCGATGATGTCTTTAGAGCCAGCGCCACCCAATACAGTTTTGATGTCTGTGCGGCCTGATTCTTCAATGGCTTTTAAAACACCTTTCAGCATGTCGTCATCTTGGCACCATACAGCGTCAATTTTAGGATGCTTCTGCAAGAAGTTTTCCATCACTGATAGCGCTTTTTGTGTAGACCAATCACCTGGTTGAGAATCAAGGATCTTGATATTTGGGTATCCAGCAATAACGTCGTTAAAAGCATCAACACGTTGCTTGTTGATAGGAATTTGTAGCCCTTCAATCACTACAACATTGCCCTTACCAGACATTTCTTTGGCTAACCATTGTGCACCTACACGACCTAGACCGGCGTTGTCTCCAGCAATGAAGACATTTTGAGCAGGGTGGGCGAGTTCACGGTCCACTACAACGGTATAAATACCTTCGTCGTAGGCTTCTTCAATGACTTTTTGTAAGGTGGCTGGGTTATGAGGAAGGATAACCAAAGCATCAATGCCTTTGATCATTAAATCTTCAACATCGCCCACTTGTTTTGAACCCGAACTTGACGCAACGACGAAAAATTCGATGTCTTTTTCTTTTGCTTTTAAATCTGCCGCTGCTTTATTTGCCCACCAAAGTAGCCCTGCAGTCCAACCGTGGTCTGCAGATGGCACACTTATACCAATTTTGTATTTTGCAGCGTAGCTTGTGCCAACAAAGGCAAACAGCATAGTAAACACTGCGATTAGTCTCATGATTTTATTTTTATACTTCATGGATACTCTCCGTTTTACATTGATTTAATAGTGAACAAAACGCCTGTTTTGCTCGGATTCTTGTTTTTCTTCTTATGGTTTGCATAGTAAGAAAAACCAAGCCTTTAACGGTCGCCCTTAAATTGCACAAGAACTGCAGTCAAAATAACGAGACCTTTAACCATGCCTTGTAGATAAGGCGAGATGCCCATTAAATTCAGCATGTTATTGATAATGCCTAAAATGATCGCACCGATGACGGTGCCCCAAATGGTGCCTTTACCGCCAGATAGAGCCGTGCCGCCAATCACAACCGCTGCAATCGCGTCTAGCTCATAAAACAACCCTGCATCGCCCGGGCTGACGGAATTTAAGCGCGATGCTAATAAAACAGCAGATATACCAACTGATACCCCGGCAATTAAAAAAGTTAGAAAATATACCCAGCGCACTTTAATAGCAGAATAAGAGGCTACTTTTGCGTTTGAGCCCACAGCGCAGACATGGCGTCCAAATGCGCTGTGTTTTAATAAGATATGATAGGCAACAGCCAACAGTAGAAAGACCCAAACAGGGTAGGGAATGGCCCATAAGTAACCGCCACCAATATCCGTGAAATGTTGATTTTGAGAGACCATTTCCCCCGCATCACTGATATATAGTGTCATAGAGCGAAAAATGGACATGGTGGCGAGAGTGGCAATAAACGAAGCTACTTTACCACGTGTAATGACTAGCCCATTTATCGCACCAAATACACCACCTAGAGCGATGGCTGAAGAAACTGCCATTGCAACTGCCCACCAACCATCTCCAGCACCATTAATGATCATGATGGACAGCACGCCAACCAAAGCCACCATTGAGCCAACGGATAAATCGATGCCGCCGGCGATGATGACGAATGTCATACCCAAGGCAATAATGCCGGTATAGGAAACCTGTCTTAATACATTAGTAATATTGCGTGGCATTAAAAAATGCTCGCTGGCAATAGAAGAAAACAGAACCAATAAAAGCAATGCGATAAAGGGCGCATAAGTTGCTATATCAAGTCGTTTTAGGCGCGTGATCATGGGCGATAATTCGAACATGGCCATAGTGAATCCTCGTGTATTCTTATTGTTTTTTGCACCTGGGCTTATGAAAAAGCACGGCGTCGTTTATTTAAGTTACGTTTAGTCATTAACAGCTTTTCAAATTAGGCTTGAGCCATGGTTTTTAAACCTGCCGCGTAATACATGATCTCTTTTTCATTGATGGCATCTCCGGTTAGCTCTCCCATGATCTGACCGGATCTCATTACCATGACGCGATGTGACAAGCCCATGACTTCTTCCAGTTCTGACGAAATCACAATGATGGACACACCTTGTTCGGTCAGTGAACGTATAAAGTGGTAGATCTCTTTTTTGGTGTTCACGTCGATGCCGCGAGTTGGTTCATCCAAAATGAGGATGTTCGGGTGAGTGTCCATCCATTTTGATAAGTATACTTTTTGCTGGTTTCCACCACTTAAGTTGGCCAAGTTTGAATGCAAAGACGCCGCCTTTATGTCGAAGCGTTTAACGTATTCTCTCGCAACTTGATTCTCTTTTTTATGCTGAATAAGTCCTCTCACGTAAGAGGAAAGCGAAATGAGGGTGATGTTCTTTGGTATATCAAAATTCATGATCAAGCCTTTACCTTGGCGATCTTCTGATAGGTAGGCTAGGTTGTAAGACGCCGCATCTGCGATTGAATTGATTACTGCCTTTTTGCCATTTATTTCAATTTCACCGCTGTCTTTTTTACGCAGTCCCATTACCGCTTCGGCAGTCTCTGTTCGACCCGCGCCGATTAGGCCAGCAAAGCCAAGCACCTCGCCTTTTTTTAGGTCAAAATTGATATCTTGTAACACCCCTTTGATTGATAGGTTACTTACTTTAAGTATGACTTCATCAGTATGTTCTGTACGCTGAGGATAGATTTGGTTTAATTCACGGCCCACCATTTTACGAGCCATGTCTTCTTCATCTATTTCTGCAACGTCATCCACACTAACGAGGTGGCCGTCTCGTAAAATGGCTAAACGATCACAAAGTAGCTTCACTTCTTTTAGTTTGTGTGAGATGAATATAATAGTGACACCACGTTGTTTTAGTTTTTCCACCAAGCTGAAAAAGATATCCACTTCGTGATCAGTTAACACTGTCGTGGGCTCATCCATAATTAGGATACGTGATTCATTAACGAGCGCCTTGGCAATTTCTACCATTTGCTTTTGTGCCACACTAAGATGTTCTATTAATGCATCTGGGCTCAAGTCGGTTTCTAACTCTTTGAGAAGTTCACTGGCCCTGTCACGCATTACCGATTTGTTGAGCAAAAAAAACTTTTTAACTTCGTTACCAAGAAATATGTTTTCAAACACATTTAGGCTACTAATTAGGTTAAATTCTTGCGGTATCATTGCAATGCCTAGACGTTTTGCATCAGCGGTAGACTGGATTGATACCTCGGAACCATCGATCTTAATACTGCCCGATGTTTTGGTATAAATGCCGCTAATAATTTTGAGAAGGGTCGATTTTCCAGCGCCATTTTCTCCCAGCACACCGAGCACTTCACCAGCAAAAATATCCAGCGTGATTTTGTGTAAAACACGCACACCAGAGAATTCCTTAACAATGCCGCGAATTTGCATAATGGGGTCATTCATTTGCTTTGACTCCTAGTTACTGGTCATTGGCTTTGAGAGCGTGTTGTCTTCTAGAGAGTGCCATGTACTGTTATTAGCAGATGATGCCAACACAGCAGTTATGAATTTCATTCCGTCAACACCATCATCAATACTAGGAATAAAACCCTGAACTGAATGCACATCAGCACCCGCTTCAATGGAATGAATCGCAGCAGCAATGTCGACGTATAGATTGGCAAAACCTTCTAAGTAACCTTCAGGATGACCTGCTGGAATTCGGGAAAGGCGGTTGGCTTCTTCACCAGCACCGTGTCCGGCTCGGGTGATTTTCTGAGTAGGCTCACCAAATAGTGAAAGCCATAATTCGTTAGGGGATTCTTGAGCCCATTCGATGCCTGCTTTTTCTCCATACAGGCGAATTTTCAAACCATTTTCATTACCAGGAGCAACTTGGCTAGACCACAACATGCCTTTTGCTCCACCATCAAAGCGCAGCATGGTGTGAACGTTGTCATCCAAGCGGCGGCCATCAACAAAAGCCGTTAAATCTGCAGATACCTGTTGAACTTTTTGCCCAGAAATAAAACAAGCTAGATTGAAAGCGTGGGTTCCAATGTCTCCTAAACAACCAGCCAGACCAGATTTTTCTGGATCTGTGCGCCATTTTGCCTGTTTGTTATCTGTGTTTTCAGCTTGATCTGTTAGCCAATCTTGGGCGTATTCCACTTGAATTACGCGCAATTTTCCTAGTACGCCAGTATCAACCAAATGTTTGGCGTGCCTAACGAGAGGGTAGCCAGTGTAGTTGTGAGTAAGGGCAAAAAATGCGCCAGATTTTTCCACTAGGGCTTTTAATTCTAAGGCCTCGTTTAGATCTTTCGTTACGGGCTTATCACAAATGACGTGAATACCTTGCTCTAAAAATGCTTTTGCGACAGGGTAGTGCATGTGATTTGGTGTGACGATAATCACCGCCTGAATACCATCTTTGCGCTGTTTCTCTTTTTCTGCCATAACAGAGAATGATGAGTAGGAGCGTTCTTGATCAATACCAAGCCGAAGTGCCGAAGCGAGAGCTCTATCAGAGTCAGAAGATAAAGCGCCAGCAACCAATTCAAAGCCATCGTCAATACGAGTTGCAATACGATGTACCGCGCCAATAAAAGCACCATCACCGCCGCCTACCATACCAATGCGGATACGTTTGTGAGTCATGTTGTTGTCCCTCTATTTCAAACCAAGAATGCGTCGATTAGTTTCGTTATCAATGCCACTGCTGGCGAAGTCATCAAAGGCGCGCTCAGTGACGCGAATTAAATGATCGTTGACAAACTTGACGCCTTCTTCGGCTCCGGCTTCTGGATGTTTCATACAGCATTCCCATTCGATTACAGCCCAACCGCCAAAATCATATTGAGTGAGTTTCGAAAAAATACCCTTGAAGTCGACTTGTCCATCGCCTAAAGAGCGAAAGCGTCCTGCACGATCTATCCAGCTTTGGTAACCGCCATACACGCCTTGTCTGCCAGTGGAATTAAATTCAGCGTCTTTTACATGGAACATCTTGATTCGTTCATGGTAAATGTCGATGAACTGCAAGTAGTCGAGTTGCTGTAAAACGAAATGAGAGGGATCAAATAGAATATTAGCTCGTGGGTGATGATTGGTTGCCGCTAAGAATAAGTCGAATGTAACGCCGTCATGTAGGTCTTCCCCCGGATGAATCTCATAACAAACATTGACGCCGCAGCGGTCAAATTCATCCAGTATTGGAATCCAACGATTGGCTAATTCTTCAAAGCCAGCTTCGACCAAGCCTGCAGGCCTTTGTGGCCAAGGATAAAGATAAGGCCAGAGTAGGGCGCCAGAAAAAGTGGCGTGATTTGTTAATCCTAGATTTTTAGAAGCTTGTGCTGATTTTAATAGTTGATCAACCGCCCATTGTTGACGAGCTTCAGGGTTACCTTTGACATGGTCTGGCGCAAAGCCATCGAACATATCATCGTAGGCAGGATGAACAGCGACTAATTGTCCTTGTAAGTGTGTAGACAGCTCGGTTACAACCATACCGTGTTTGGCGAGAGTGTCCTGAATATATTTGCAGTACTTAAGATCGCTTGCAGCTCTATCTAAATCAAACAGTCTTTGATCCCAAGTGGGTATTTGTACCCCCTTGAACCCGAGGTTTCCTGCCCATTCTACGATGTTTTCAAACGTATTGAATGGTGCTTCATCGCCTGCAAATTGAGCGAGAAAAAGAGCTGGACCTTGTAAGGCTTGCATAATAATAACCCCCATATTTATTTTTATTTGAGTGGTGTTTTATGTTTGTAATCGATTACATTTAAGTTCATAAAAAAAGACTTTTCAATGTATTTTGTAAAGTCTTTCTGAATTATTTGGCTTGAGTATAGTGATTTTAATGGCTAAGTAAATGGATTTTAGCGATCAATTGGTGCGATTTTATGTTTATTGAGTGTTAATGGAATGAAATGCATTACAAAAAACAGTGGTTTTGTGCTTACCATATGAGAGCTTTTTATAAGAAAAAACTATTTACCAGCGAGCAAAGCAGCCACATGACAATAGCGTAGTGAACGCTATTAGTTACGATGGTTTTTGTGGGGATTTGGTAGCGGCTTGTCATTAATAATCCCAGCCCTGTTAATCCGCTACTGCCTGCGGAAATAGCCCAAGCGCTTAGAAACAAAAAGCCTAATTGAGTTGGATCTGGGTGTAATGGCAACAGCATTGGACTCGCTATGGCGATGCTCACAACAGGATGTATTCCGATGACGCCAGCGATAATCATGATAGCGAGAGTCAATGAGAATAGCATCGGACTAAACGTAAAGCTGTCCAAATTAAAGAATTGCGGATAGCTAAGAATAATCGCACTAATGCCATTAGAAAAGATGCCGGCAGCGAGAAATAATGCAAACTGACTGCCGATTTGAGCCAGTTTGTGGTTCACAAAATGCGACAAGCTTTTCCTTCTTGATGGCGTGCGCATCAGCAGTATAGTTGCGCTTGGTGCTAACAGACAGATCAGCACCAATATGCTGATATCAGGCCAAATGAAATGAAAAAATATAACACTAGAAGCCAGAATCATAGGAATGAAGAGGCTTTCTTTACGAATGGGGTAGCCATTAAAATCACCTTTAGTGCGTCGAAAGGCTTCTGCAGTGGAAAAAATGATGGCGACTAGCCCCATAGCAAGACCTGGGATAAGTGTTTTTTGCCATTGCATTCCTGGTGCATAAATTATTGCAACGCCGGTTGCCACGAAGAAAGGTGACCACCAAGCCGCCGCGGAAAAGTTACGAGTCAATATAAACTGCTGTTCAGGAGTTAATTTTATCGCGCCTTTTATACGGTCTGCGAAGACTAGAATTACTGATAGATTAATCACTGCGCCTAATACTTGCACGCCAAGCGCCGTGTTAAATATAGCGCTGAGGCCCTTTGGTAAAGGGCGCTTTTCATCTGTTGAGCTGGTTAGATCTAAAAAAGAGACAGCAACAAACATCGCCAGCATTGGCAAATTAACCGCAAAAACCTGCTGCCACGTCATCCATGTGCCTTTTGACCCTGCAAAGAGTAAAGTTGCTATTCCAATCATCATCAGCCAAGTTACTTGTCGCTTTGCGCTTGGTGCTAAGGTATGCCACATGGCGATATTGGCTCCCCACGCCAGTAGGGTAGGCAATAACACAGGGGTCAAATGAGCAACTGACAATAGATAAAAAACCAATGTGCCGAGTACAAACCAACCTGTGTATTTTTTGAGTAGATTCATTACGAGCGAATTGTCCTTGCGTTGTTGAAGTTTTTTTCTTAACAAGAGTGATCTAAGTAACATTAAGATAAGCTTTAAATAGTGATGCATCTATAAGTGATCGGCAAGAGGTTATGCGAGTCATCTATTTCCTGCCGAAGGAAGTTCTTTTTATCTACATGTACGTTTTTTTTGATTTCCAGCATAGGGAGGTTGTTTTTTATACTAAATGTTTGATTCTTCAGTGTATTGAGAGTATCAATGTTGCACATATATTAATCGGATGTATTTGAGTTGTAACTTTGTATGGATGACCTTCCATAACTTATAAAATGTCGTGTTGTATATTCATGGTGTATTTTCTGTGTTACTACCGTCAAGCAAGGAAAAGGCTAAGGCATGCAGTTTCTTTTAAGAAAATTGATTCGTTATTATAGACATAATGTCGACGAAAGTCTGAATATAGACGAAGGTTATCAACATAGTTACTTGGTAGGCTTTTTTAGCTTGATAATCTCCATTATTACCTTTTTTAGCGCAATAACTAGTTTTTTAAATCTGCTTTATAGCTTGGCGGTTAGTCTATTTTTAGTAAGTATTTTATTGCTGATAACATTTTATATATTAAAAACGTCTTCTTACCGTCATTATCATAATTGTTCCCGATTTATCGCTATTGTCGCCCTGTACATCTTATGTTTTTACTTGGTATGTGCCGGAGGGGTAAACAGTAGTGGACCTTTATGGATATACGTCATTCCTTCGATCACGTTTGCTTTTTTGGGTTTGAAGCAAGGTATTATTGCTAATGCAGCTTTCATTTTTATTGTATCGATTATGCTTTTTTTTCCGAACGATCAGATGTTGCTAACGACTTACTCATATGAATTTAAAACACGTTTGATATATGTCTTTTTGACGATTGTTACTCTTTCTGGATTGTATGAAGTGGCTCGTTATCGTTCTTTTATGCGACTAAAGACGATGAAGGATAAGTATGAGTATCAGGCTCAGTTCGATTATTTGACATTTTTACCAAACCGTCGAGGAATCCAAAAAATACTTAATAAAGATCAGCGGCAAAGAAAACATACCCATAAAGTATCGACTATTGCCATCTTGGATATTGATAAATTTAAAGTTATCAATGATGAATTTGGCCATGAAGTTGGTGATATGGTGCTTAAACATACAAGTAGAGTATTACGTGACTGTATTCGTTCGCAAGACTCATTAGCCCGTTGGGGAGGCGAAGAGTTTTTACTATTGCTTCCAGAAACGACAGAGCAAGAAGCTCTTGTGCTGTTGGAATCTATTCGAGAATGCGTAGAAGAAACACCTTTTGGGCATGGGAATATTAGTATTTTTATTACCTTGAGTGTTGGCTTGTGCGAAACGTCACCCGATGTCGATTTCAATGAAACCATTAAATTTTCTGATGTCAGTTTATATCGAGCAAAACAGGCAGGGCGAAACACTGTTTTTGCTTATACACCTGAGGTTTGAGATAGATTTTTCTATTGAATAGGTGTTTTAATACCCAAAATATCAATCATCTCAAAGGGATCTGTATAGATGAGTCATTTAAGAACAATCAAAATCGTGTTAGTTGGCTGTGTTGCTCTGTTCGCAGGGTTGGTGGCTTTTAATAATGTTGTGGATTACGGGTCTAACTTTGCTTTTGTGCAGCATGTATTAACCATGGACACGACGTTTGAATGGAATGAGTTAAAATATCGTGCAGTCGATGAACCTGTTTTGCATCACGGATTTTATTGGTTGATTATCTTGACTGAAGCTTTAGTCGGTATTTTGTGTGCTTTGGGCGCATGGAATATGTGGCAAAAAAGAAAGCTAGATAAAAAGCAATTTAACACGGCAAAAACACTGGCAAATTTTGGTTTAGCTCTTGGTGTGTTGCTTTGGTTTACTGGATTTATGACCATTGGCGCTGAATGGTTCTTAATGTGGCAGTCACAGATTTGGAACGGGCAAGCTTCTGCGTTTCGTTTTATTGTTGTGTTGTTTTTAGTGCTTATCTTTATTAACCAAGTCGAAGAAGAGTCTTAGTCAGCGCTTCGTTTATAAATAAACCGCTCTTATATTGTATTAAAGCCCTTTGGATTTATGTCCAAAGGGCTTTTTTGTAAAAACGCTAAACCGAAACAAAAAAAGATAATACCGCTTATTAAAGCGCCGATTTACATTCGTCTCACTCCATCAGGAGATCGTTCACTTTTAATAAAAATAACAAGGAATGAAAAGATGAAAAAAATCCTTTCCATGAGTTTGCTGGCAACTCTCTGTGCAGCAACGTCTCTTCCTGCATTGGCGGCAGGTGAGAAAATCGGTTTGTTGATGTCTGACTTACGCTTAGAGCGCTGGCAGAAAGATCGAGATTTGTTTACGGAAGCGGCTGAATCTATGGGCGCTAAGGTTTACACACAATCAGCCAATGGCGATGCGAACACACAAATTTCTCAAATTGAAAACATGATTTCTCGTGGAGTTGATGTGTTGGTTATTGTGCCAGAAAACGGTGAAGTACTCGGTAATGTTTTGGCAGAAGCCAAAGCCGAAGGTATTAAAGTACTGGCCTACGACCGATTGATTAAATTCGCCGACATCGATTTGTATGTGTCTTTTGACAATATTCGTGTGGGGGAAATGCAGGCCGAAGCTTTACTGAAGCGTAAACCAAAAGGTAATTATTTTTTGATGGGAGGGTCGCCAACAGATAACAACGCGAAGATGTTCCGCCAAGGTCAAATGAACGTACTGCAACCTGCGATTGATTCGAAAAAAATCAACATAGTAGGCGATCAATGGGCAATGGGTTGGTCAGCTGAGGCTGCGTTAAATATTATGGAAAATGGTCTTACTGCCAATGCCAATAAGATCGATGCGGTAGTGGCGTCTAACGATTCTACCGCTGGTGGTGCGATCCAAGCCTTAGCTGCACAAGGTTTGAGTGGCAAAGTGGTGATCTCAGGCCAAGATGCAGACTTAGCGGCTATGCGTCGTATTGTTGCTGGCACACAAACCATGACGGTATACAAACCAATTTCGAAACTGGCAAAAACCAGTGCGGAAATGGCCGTTAAGCTGGCTCGTGGTGAAAAAATCAAGGTTAATGGCCAGGTTAATAACGGCAAAAAAGACGTTGATGCTGTGTTGTTAACGCCTATTTCGGTTACCAAAGACAACCTAGATTCAACCGTCATTGCTGACGGATTCCATTCTCGTAATGATGTTTACAATCCTTAGATTTCCTAATGTATGGCGCTCAATCGAGCGCCATTTGCTTTTCATAAGGGTGTAAATATGAAGCAAACATTATTGGACATGCGTTCCATTGTAAAAAGCTTTTCGGGTGTTCGTGCCTTAAATGGCGTCAGCATTCAGCTTGATCGTGGTGAAGTCTTGTCTATTTGTGGTGAAAATGGTTCGGGTAAATCCACCTTAATGAAGGTGTTAAGTGGCGTTTGGCCGTTTGGATCTTACGAAGGAGAAATCTTCTTCGAAGGTAATCTCGTTAAGGCTTCGACGATTCGAGATACCGAAGCGCTGGGTATCGTCATTATTCATCAGGAATTGGCGCTCGTTAAAGAATTGTCGGTAATGGAAAATATTTTTCTTGGTAATGAGCTTGGTTCTTTTGCACGACTCAATGACGAGGAAATGCATCGTCGTACCTCGGAATTATTAGCTCGAGTGAAGCTCGATGTGTTGCCCGATACGCCAATACGAGATCTTGGCGTTGGTCAGCAGCAATTGGTCGAGATTGCCAAGGCGCTGAATAAAAACGTCAAACTGTTAATTCTAGATGAGCCAACTTCATCTTTGACGACAACGGAAATCGACATCCTGTTGAACATTGTCAGTGAACTGAAACAGCAAGGTATCGCGTGCATTTATATTTCTCATAAGTTGGATGAAGTGTTGGCCTTGTCTGATTGGGTCACCGTGATTCGTGATGGTGACCATATTGATACCAAAGCAGCGGCTCAGCTGACACAAAATGACATCATCAGCATGATGGTTGGGCGAGAGCTAGACGAGCTGTTCCCGCGAGAAGAACATAATATTGGCGAGGTAGTTTTACGCGTCAAACACGCCACCGCCAAACAAGCTGGCGCGACCCGAGCGCAAGTCGAAGATGTGAGCTTTGAATTACGTCATGGTGAAATTCTTGGCATTGCTGGTTTGATCGGTTCTGGTCGTACTGAGCTGATGCAGTGTCTTTATGGTTCTTACGATGGCGATTATGAAGCTGAAATTGAGTTAGAAGGTCAAACTGTCAACATTCGTTCCCAGCGGGTGGCGTTAGAAGCGGGCATTGCCATGGTGCCAGAGGACAGAAAACGTCACGGTATCGTGCCCATTATGAGCGTCGGTCGCAATATTACTTTATCCGTGTTGGGGAAATACTCTTCTTGGTTTGGTGCTGTGAATGAAGACAAAGAAAGTAATGACATCGACGACTATATTGCGCAGCTAAAAGTCAAAACGGCGTCCGCTGATTTGTCGATTAAAAACCTCAGCGGCGGCAACCAACAAAAAGCCATTATCGCCAAATGTCTATTAACCCACCCCAAAATTCTGATTTTAGATGAGCCAACTCGCGGCATCGACGTGGGCGCGAAATATGAGATTTATAAGCTGATGTTTGCCCTCGTTAAACAAGGTATGTCGATCATCATGGTGTCGTCTGAATTGTCCGAAGTAATTGGTATAAGTGACCGAGTCTTGGTGATGCATGAAGGGCGCTTAAAAGGACAATTTGACCATCAAGGTTTGACCCAAGAAATGATTATGAATTGCGCGATCAAAGAAGGTGTAGCAAATGTTTAAAACAATAAAAACCAGTCAATTACAATTGTTTGCGATGTTAGCGGCGATGCTGCTGATTGTCGTCTTCTTTTCTATTGCGACCGATGGCGCGTTTATTTCGCCACGGAATATTTCGAACTTGATTCGTCAAACGGCCATTGTGGGCGTGCTCGCTATTGGCATGGTGTTTGTCATCATCAGTGCCGAAATCGATTTGTCGGTTGGTTCTATGATGGGCTTATTGGGTGGGATTGCAGCGATTTTGGATGTTTGGTTTAACTTTCCGATTTTACTTACCGTGTTAGTAACCGTCGTCGCGGGTTTAGTCTTAGGCTTGTTTAATGGCTGGTGGGTGGCGTATCAACGCGTGCCTTCTTTCATTGTCACCTTGGCAGGGATGCTGGCGTTTCGCGGTATTTTGGTGGGTTTGACTGATGGTGCCACGGTTGCACCAACGTCTAGTTCACTGGCCATCATTGGTCAAAGCTATATTCCTTCAGGTTGGGGCATTAGTGTTGTGGGTTTGTTGTGCTTAGGTTTGGTGGCAAAAGTTTATGCTCGACGTAAGGCAAGAAAACAACACGGTGTTGAAAATAAAGCGGCAAAGTTTGAATACGCAAAAGCTTTCGTGGCGGTCGCTGTCTTGCTCGTTTTGCTCTATGCCTTAGAAAGTTATCGAGGCATTCCAACGCCTATTTTGATTATGGGTGGATTAATTCTTATCGCCACTTATGTTGCCAAGCGAACTGCGTTTGGTCGTCGTGTGTATGCCATTGGCGGCAATATCGAAGCGACTCGCATGTCTGGTGTGAACGTCGAACGAACCAAAATGTTGGTGTTTGGTTTTAACGGCATGATGGTCGCTGTAGCGGCTTTGATACTGACTTCTCGGCTTGGTGCGGGTTCTCCAGCAGCCGGAAATATGGCGGAGCTGGATGCCATTGCTGCCTGTGTGATCGGCGGAACCAGTTTGGCTGGCGGCGTTGGCGCAGTGTTTGGAGCCATCATGGGCGCGCTTATTATGGCGAGTTTAGACAACGGCATGAGCATGCTCGATGTACCGACTTTTTGGCAATTAATCGTCAAAGGCATGATTTTATTACTCGCTGTTTGGCTGGATGTGAAAACCAAGAAAGCACAGTAAAACTTCGTGCGCGAAGGTTGGATAGGTTTTGTAGGCCTGATGAGGGAGGTACGACCGTGATCAGGCGTGAGACGTTACGTATACCGTTAACCGTCAGATCACGCCTTCGTTCCTCGGCTCATCTGACCTACAAGATCCACAGAAGTCGTTCAGTAATAATTATGACGATTAACAAGATGAAGGATATTTTTTAATGTATATAGGTATCGACCTCGGCACCTCAGGTGTCAAAGTGATTTTAATGGCTGAAGATGGTCAGGTAACAGCCAGCTGCTCATCTCCATTGTCAGTATCTCGACCATTTGATCTTTGGTCAGAACAAAGCCCAGAAGACTGGTGGCAAGCTACAGATTTGGCCATGTTGCAGTTAGCAGCAGAAAACAATTTGCAAGGCGTTAAAGCCATTGGCTTATCGGGCCAAATGCATGGCGCTACATTATTAGATAAAAAAGGCGATGTATTAAGACCTGCGATCTTATGGAATGATGGTCGTTCCCATGAAGAATGTTTGTTATTGCAAAGGCGCTGCCCAGAAGTGCAGGCGATTACCGGCAATTTGATCATGCCAGGTTTTACCGCGCCTAAGTTGCTTTGGGTAAAACAGCACGAGCCAGAGGTTTTTGGGAAAATCGCGAAAGTGCTGTTGCCAAAAGATTATCTGCGTTTTCGCATGACGGGCGAGTTTGCGACCGATGTATCCGATGCCTCTGGCACCTTATGGCTAAACATGGAACAACGCTCTTGGAGTGACACCATGTTGAGCGCCACAGGATTAACGGCAGAGCAAATGCCTAGTGTATTTGAGGGAACCCAAATCACCGGTGTGATTTATGATGATTTAGCAAAACGTTGGTCTATGCCGCTTGTTCCTGTTGTAGCTGGTGGTGGCGATAACGCTGCCGGCGCTGTAGGCATGGGCATTATATCGCCTGAGCAAACCATGTTGTCGCTTGGTACATCAGGAGTTATTTTTGCAGTAAGTGATGGCTTTACGGCCAATCCCGCGGCGGCTTTGCATAGTTTTGGACATGCTATTCCTAATACTTGGCACACTATGTCGGTGATGTTGAGCGCCGCGAGCTGTATTAATTGGGTGACAAAATTAGCTCAGTTTAGCAGTGTTGAAGCCGCTTTATTAGCGGCTGAAAATCGAATGGATCACGACAATAGCCTCACTTTTCTGCCGTATTTAAGTGGAGAAAGAACACCACATAATGATCCCAATGCGAAGGGTGTCTTTTGGGGAATGACCCATGAAACTACCGCAGCGGATCTTGTTCATGCAGTACTGGAAGGTGTGACCTTTGCTTTGCTGGATGGCTTAGACGCAGTGCGTTCTGCACAAAATATCAATGAAAGTATTGATGTTATCGGTGGTGGTGCGAAAAGTACTTATTGGTTACAAATGTTGGCTGATGTGTTTGACGTGCCAATAGATTACCGCGCAGGTGGCGAAGTTGGCCCTGCACTGGGTGCTGCCCGATTGGCTGCGATAGGTTATCAAGGTCAAGAGGTATTAAGCGAAGTTTGTGCAAAACCAGCGCTAATTCAACGTTATCTGCCGAACCACACTGGTGCCGCTCGATATACTGAAAAACGCGAGCGTTTTCAGGCGTTATATCAAAGATTAAAAGGACTTTAATGAGTAAGAGCGGTGTCTTATTGCACCGCTCTTTTTTACAGGCTTTCTTTCATTACGATTTCTGTTATTCCCTTTCTGATTTTTATCATTCTCTAGAACTAATGGGCTCTCAGGGGGTATTATCGAGCCAGCAAAAATAAAAATTAGAGACGCTTTTGTATGTTTGAAAAACGCTACCGACTTAACCTAGTGTTCAATGCTAATAAGGTTTACGACCGACAAGTCATTGAAGGTATTGGCGAATATTTACAAGCCGCGCAATGTGACTGGGATGTATACTTTGAAGATGATTTTCGCTCTCGTCTTGATGCGCTAAAGCATTGGAAGGGGGACGGCATTATTGCCGATTTTGATAACCCTGAAGTCGAAGAAATCTTAAAAAATACTAATATTCCTACCGTGGCAGTTGGTGGTTCTTATCATCATAAAAAAGATTATCCTCGTTTGCCTTATGTGGCGACGGACAACGCGGCATTAGTGCGTTGTGCATATCAGCATTTGAAACGCAAAGGTTTACCTCAATTTGCTTTTTATGGCTTACCAAGTACGGTTTATAGTCGTTGGGCAAGTGAGCGAGAGCATGCGTTTGTCGAACAAGTTCGCTCTGACGGATTTGAATCTCATGTACATCAAGGTTTCTGCACGTCGGCTGAAATCTGGGAAACCGCTCAACACGAGCTAGAAACTTGGTTAACGAATCTGCCTAAACCCATTGGCATTATTGCCGTCACTGATTCCCGTGCACGTCACTTATTACAAGTCTGCGATCATTTGAATATTTTGGTGCCGGAGCAAGTTGCCATTGTTGGGATCGATAACGAAAGCATGGCGAGGTACTTAAATCGCACCGCTTTGTCTTCTGTTGAACAGGGCAGTAAGCAAATGGGTTATGAAGCCGCGAAAATGCTGCATCGTATGTTGTTAGGTTATTCCGTGGAAGACTCGCTGGTGGTGGTCGATCCAACTGGTATTGCCGAAAGACAATCGTCTGATTATCGTGCTTTGCATGATCCTTATGTCATTCAAGCCATGCATTTTATTCGTCACAATGCCTGCCGAGGTGTGAAAGTGGCGCAAGTAGTGGATTACATTGGCATATCAAGAACTAACCTAGAAACCCGCTTTATCGACGAAATTGGCTGCTCAATGCACGAACAACTGCATATGACCAAGTTTTATCGCGCCTGTGAATTGATCACTTCGACCAATTTGCCGTTTGATGAAATTGCCCGAACCTGTGGTTATCCATCGGTGCAATACATGTACACAGTGTCACGCAAAAACTTGGGGATGACGCCAGGGGAATACCGAGTGTCATCGCGTCTTGGTAAAGAATCTTAAAAGGTATTTTTCAAAATGCAGCGCTCAAAAAAATAGGAAAATCAGACATTAGAAAAAACTCTTGATGCATTTTATCGATGTCGTTCAGTATACTTCCTGAAATGGTATTGGATTCTAAGTAGTTGTTTTCCTGATAAAGACGAGCGGTAAGCGCTTGATCTATTTATCTTTGTTTGGAAAACTTGGCGGCTAAACAATTCAATCAAAACGATTCATGAATGGGGAGTGTAAGTTTGTCTGCGACAATCAAAGACGTTGCGTTACGGGCTGGTGTATCAACAACTACCGTATCTCATGTTTTGAATAAAACGCGTTTTGTAGCCAAAACGACACAAGAACGTGTTTTCCAAGCCGCCGAAGAGCTGAATTATGCTCCGAGCGCGGTAGCACGCAGCTTAAAGGTTAAAAATACTAAAAGCCTTGGTATGTTAGTTACCACCACTTTGAATCCCTTTTTCGCTGAATTGGTCAACGAAGTAGAGAAGTGCTGTTACCGAGAAGGTTACAACCTTGTGCTTTGTAATACCGATGGCGAGCTCGAAAAAACCAATTCCTATCTACGAATGCTGACGCAAAAACGTGTTGATGGCATTTTAGTCATGTGTTCCGCCTATGATGACTCGCTGTTTAGCTCTTTGATCGGACAGCGTAATTTGCCCATGGTAGTCATGGATTGGGGTCCATCTGATGATTATGTCGATCGCATTCAAGACAACTCGGTAAAAGGCGCGCATTTGGCGATTCAGCATCTAATTGAACAAGGTCATAAGCGCATTGCTTACATTGGTGGCCCATTAGAAAAGTTACCGGCGAAGCAGCGTTTAGACGGCTTTATGGAAGCGATGGAGCAAGCCGATTTAGCCATCCAAGACGATTGGGTGATTGAATCCGACTTCGAATTTGAAGGTGGAAAATTGGGAATGCGCCAATTATTATCCTGCCAGAGTTTGCCTAGTGCTGTGTTTGTTGCCAATGATGCTATGGCGATGGGCGCCATGAGTGAAGCGCAATTGTCTGGTGTTAAAATTCCACAACAATTGTCTATCATTGGTTACGATAATTGTATGTACTCTGCTTATTTTAGCCCGCCATTAACCACCATCAATCAGCCCAAAGAGCGATTAGCCGAATTAGCGATCAGCACCATGATTGAGCGGATCGAGAATCCTCGTCAAGAAGGCAAAATGATCATGTTAGAGCCAAACTTGGTGGTTCGTTCGTCGGTGGCTGCTGTTTCTGCAGAATAGCTCCGATTTCTTGTTATTTTCTGTGTATTTTACTTTCAGCTTTTTGAACTCTCTGCTCGATTCTAGACTGAAAACTCGTTTTAAGGTTGAGAAAAGAGCTTGTAAGAAGTCTTTTTATATAGAAAAGTCCTTATAATTCAGTTGCTTGATTGTTTGTAGTTAAATTACACCAGAGTTTCGTGATTTTATCGTCTTAACTGTTTGATAAATAGGGTTTTTTTCTTATCGGTCAAGAATTTATTGACAAGCTCCATGTGCTTAATATAAAAATAGCAAACGATTACGCAATCGTTTGCTATTCGAATATTTTAATAAAAATAAGCATACCGGAGACATACAATGAAAAAGAAAACCTTCTTGAAATCTTGCCTTGCCGCAACATTATTGACCTTGGCTAGCACCAGCGTTTTAGCTAGCAATGGTTTGATCGCCATCATTACTCCATCTCATGACAATCCATTTTTTAAAGCCGGTGCCGAAGGCGCGGATGCGAAAGCAAAAGAATTGGGTTATGACACCTTGGTTGCTTCTCATGACGGTGATGTAAATAAACAAAATCAATTGATTGAAACAGCGATTGCTCGTCAAGCCAAAGCGGTTATTTTGGATAATGCTGATGCAGACGCAAGTATTGGTTCACTAGAGCGTTTGAAAAAAGCTGGCATCCCAGCTTTCCTATACGACCGTGAAATCAATAAAACCGGTATCGCCGTGACTCAAATCGTATCGAATAACTTCCAAGGTGCTCAATTAGCTGGTGAAAAATTCGCCGAGTTGATGGGTGATGGTGGTGAATACGTTGAGCTATTAGGACCTGAATCAGACACCAATGCGCAAGTGCGTAGTGAAGGTTTTCACGACATTCTTGATAACTTCCCTGAATTCAAAATGGTTGCTCGTCAGTCTGCCAACTGGAGCCAAACCGAAGCGTTCAGCCGTATGGAGTCAATTTTACAAGCGAATCCAAACATCAAAGGTGTGATTACGGGTAACGATTCTATGGCGTTGGGTGCAGAAGCTGCATTGCAGGCTGCAGGTCGTAAAGACGTCTTCATCGTAGGTTTTGATGGTCTTGATTACGTAAGAGATTCCATCATTAAAGGTTCTAACATCAAAGCAACCATCATGCAGCCAGCATACGCTCAAGCTCAACGCGTTGCTGAACAAGCAGATCTATACATTCGTACCGGCTCAACAGGATTGCCAGAAAAACAACTAATGGATTGTGTATTGATTGATAGTTCTAATGCGAAAAATCTAAGTAACTTCGCGCTAAAAAAATAACAACCTGACTCGAAGCTCTCATTTTTGAGAGCTTCGGCTCCTTGGGTATCATTATGTCTTATAAAAAAATCTTTCAATTTATCGGGCTCATTGCGTGCCTTAACTTGCTGACAGCCTGTACCGTTACGGACTTAGACGCTGACGGCAATCCTATTCTTCCTAAAGATCCTAATGCCGCGGTTAGCTTTGCAGACTTCACCTTGTCTGAAGTGGCCGATCAGCTTTGGGAACCAAAAGTCTTCCCAGAAGCAACACAAGAATTCACCCCTTGGGAAAGTATTAAATCCCAGTTGGATGCGCAGCAAATTGACACCAAGCAAAGCTTTTTTGTCCGTTTAGATGGCACTATCGAAAGTGTTGATTTAGGCAAAATGAGAGGTGCGATAACGATTAAAGTGGGCGATACCAATATCGATCTGCAAGTTGGTCGCATAATCAAAGGCAATGCGATTCGTGACGCGTCTAAATACGTTTTGTTTGATGATTTTAAAAACCAGATTCGTTTCGCCCAAATTTCACGAGAGTTTAATAATCGTGCCATGGCATCGGTTGGCGAGCCAGACTCTAGTTGGGTAGGCGAAAAAGCGACTGTCATTGCTGCGATTACCATAGATCAAAATACCATCAGTGATGCTGTGCCAATGCAGATTATTCGTGGAGGCAAATGATGAGCCAAGCTAACGCAGACATCGTCATTCGCGCCGAAAAAATCTCCATGATTTACCCCGGCACTATCGCGTTAAACGAAGTTGATTACCGAGTTTATCGCGGCAAAGTGAACGTCATCATAGGCGAAAATGGCGCGGGTAAATCCACTTTGATGAAAATTCTGGCGGGTGTTCAGCAGCCAAGCAAGGGCACTATTTATCTAAACGATGAAGCCGTGTCTTTTCAGCATACTCGTGATGCCGCCGCCAAAGGTATTGGCATGGTTCACCAAGAGCTGAATCTGTTTGGCAACTTAACCGTCGCTGAAAATATCTTCTTGGGACGAGAAAAACAGCATGGTCTGATGCCGCTTGATACCGCGGAACAGCATCGAGTCACGGCCGAACTAATGGCACGTCTTGATCAAGACATCGCGCCATCTGAATTGCTGTCTAACTTGAAAGTTGGCCAGCAGCAGTTAATCGAAATTGCCAAAGCCTTGGCCGACGAAGCAGATGTGCTGATTCTGGATGAGCCGACGTCTGCGCTGAGTAAAACCGAGGTCGAGTTGCTGTTTAAAGTAATTCGAGACTTAACTGCTCAGGGCGTTTCCATTATTTATATCTCTCATCGATTAGAAGAACTGATGGCGATTGGCGATCACATTACGATTTTACGTGATGGGCATTTCCAGTCTGAAGCGGAAGTAAAAGACATCGATGTGCCTTGGATTGTCAGAGAAATGCTGGGTAGCGATCCTGTATTTAATTTCTTGAAACCAGGTCGTGAATTTGGCAAGCCAGTGTTGGATGTTAAAAACATCAAACTGATCAATGAAATGGGTCACACCTTGGTTGATAACGTATCGATGGATGTGAAATCCGGCGAGATTGTTGGCGTTTACGGACTCATGGGCGCAGGCCGAACTGAACTAATGGAATGTCTACTTGGCTTGCAGGAATACTCAGGCGAAGTAGAGATTGCGGGGCATAAAGTGCCTGCCAAAATGGACACCAGCGATCGCATTCGTTATGGGATTTGTCTTGTTCCTGAAGATCGTAAAAAGAACGGCATTTTCCCCATTTCGTCAGTCAGCAATAACATGACGATTTCTAGCTTATGGCGTCGACTCAAGCATCGTTTTTCGATTGATGAAAAAGCCGAAGCCGAAGCGGTAACGTCCGCCATTGGTGATTTGTCTATCAAGGTATCTTCTCCTGATATTGAAATACGTGCATTAAGCGGTGGTAACCAACAAAAAGTGGTGATTGGTCGAACCTTGTTAACCAGTCCGAAAGTTTTGTTATTGGATGAGCCGACTCGTGGCATTGATATTGGTGCCAAAGGCGACGTATTTAAAATGATGGTGAAGCTTTCTGAGCAGGGGATTGGTGTGTTGTTTTCGACTTCCGATCTCAAAGAAATCATGGCTGTTTCTGATCGCATTCTGGTGATGTCCGGAGGCAAATTAACCGCCAATATCGCTCGCTCTGAAGCAACAGAATCTGCACTTGTGTCAGCAAGCGCGCAAGGACTTTAATATGAAAACTTCTCAAAATACTGCATCTCAACACTCGTCTGTTTTTTCCGGCGAAAGCTTGTTGTTACTGGCGTTAAAAATGCGCACATTCATCGCGTTGTTTTTGATTCTGGCATTTTTTACCTTCATGGTACCGGGCTTTTTGGCGGCCAGTAGTGTTGTCATTATGGTTAAGCACATTGCCATCAACGCCTTTTTAGCACTTGGCATTACCTTCGTCATCATCACCGCAGGTATCGACCTTTCAATCGGTGCGATTCTTGGCTTCTGTGGCATGGTTGCTGGCTGGTTGATTACCAAAGGTATCGTGTTACCTATGTTTGGCATCGCTATTTTTCCAAGCGTTTGGCTGGTTGTACCTATCGTCTTGGTTATCGGTGGTTTGATCGGTGCGATAAATGGCATCTTGATAACGCGTTATAATGTTGCACCTTTCATTTGTACCTTGGGCACCATGTATATCGTTCGTGGCGCGGCCATGTTGTTGTCTGGCGGTGAAACCTTTACCGGTTTGGCAGGTAATGAACAGCTTGGTAATACGGGCTTTGAATTAATTGGGGCGGCGAAATTATTGGGTCTGCCTTATGCGATTTGGATGATGTTTATCCTTGCTGGTGTGATTGCCTACATCGCCAAAAGAACGCAATTTGGTCGTCATGTATTTGCCATTGGTGACAACGAACATTCTGCCGAATTGTCTGGTGTGAAAGTGCGTAGCGTCAAAGTTTGGGTTTACACCATTTCAGGTCTTTGTGCTGCTATTGCTGGCATCGTGGTGTCTTCGCAATTGGTCGCAAGTCATCCAGCAACGGGCGTTGCATTTGAGATGAACGCTATTGCCGCCGTGGTATTAGGCGGAACCTCTTTGGCTGGTGGCCGCGGCACTATCATGGGAACGCTGATTGGCGCTTTCGTTATTGGTATTTTGGCCGATGGTTTGGTGATGATGGGCGTGAGTGAATTTTGGCAAATGGTGATTAAAGGTGTGGTGATTATTCTTGCTGTCATCATCGACCAAAAACAAAGTCGCTTGCAGCATAAAGCCGCCATCGTGCAGCAAAAATAGATTATCAATATTTGCTTTCAGCCTATCTGTAATTAGGGAAAAAACATGCTAAAAAATATAGATCCTTTATTAAGTGGTGAATTACTGAACGTGCTACGCACAATGGGCCACGGCGACGATATCGTTTTGGTTGATCGTAATTTTCCTGCTGCTTCTATGGCTGCTGGAAAGCCGGTTATTCGCTTAGATGGCGTGAATGTTATTCAAGCTGCCAAGGCGATTTTATCGGTATTGCCATTAGATACCTTCGTTGATAAACCTGTGACGCGTATGCAAGTGGTTGGTGAAGACGAATCTGTGATGCCAGAAGTTCAGCAAGAATTTGCGGCCGCATTAAAAGCCGCCGACAGTGACAACGCTGAAATGGGATCGTTAGAGCGCTTTGCTTTTTACGAAGCGGCTAAACAAGCCTACGCTTTTGTTGTGACTGGCGAAGGCCGAGGTTACGGCTGCTTTTTATTGAAGAAAGGCGTGATCTTTTCTTAATATCTCTTAGTAGAATGCAACACTAAAAAAACACAGGTCAGCTTTCGGTGGCCTGTGTTTTTTAGTTTTAAGCTGCTTAACTTTTATCTAACGGCTTATTTGAACTCTTATTTAAAGATGTAGCCATTCACCATGTTTTCTAGCATTTCTTGGCGACCAGAAACTGGCTGAGGATCGATGTTGTTTTTCTCAGCGTACGCCGCAAGGTCTTGCAAAGTATGCTTGCCCGTCAAAATGTCTGCACCTAAAGAGTCGTTCCATTTGGCATAACGCTGATCAACAATGTTCGCCAATTTTTCATCTTCGATCATTTTCACCGCGCGTTCTAATGACAACGCCAAAGTGTCCATCGCACCAATGTGACCGTGGAATAAATCTTCAAGATCCATAGATTGACGGCGTAGCTTGGTATCGAACATGTAGCCGCCCGTTTTGAAGCCACCCGATTTTAGAATCTCATAAGTCACGAGCGTGTATTCTTCCACACTAGTTGGGAATTGGTCTGTATCCCAGCCCAGCTGAGCATCGCCTTGGTTGGCGTCGACAGAACCAAGAATGCCCAAGGAACAAGCCGTGGCGATTTCATGATGGAAGCTGTGACCCGCCAAGGTCGCGTGGTTGGCTTCGATGTTGACCTTGATTTCTTTTTCAAGACCAAACTCTTTTAAGAAGCCATACACAGTCGCGGTATCGTAATCGTACTGATGTTTGGTTGGTTCCGCTGGTTTTGGTTCGATCAACAAGGTGCCTTCAAAGCCGATTTTGTATTTGTGCTCAACCACCATTTGCATGAAGCGACCAAGCTGAGCGCGTTCGCGTTTTAGATCGGTATTCAATAGGGTTTCATAGCCTTCACGGCCGCCCCATAGAACATAGTTCTCGCCTTTAAGTGCTTTGGTCGCATTCATCGCATGAAACACCTGAGTCGCCGCGTAAGCAAAAATTTCCGGGTTAGGGTTGGACGCTGCGCCAGACATGTATCTTGGGTTTGAAAAGGCATTCGCCGTTCCCCACAATAACTTGATGCCAGTAGCTTCTTGCTTGGCTTGAAGAACGTCGACCATTTGCGCAAAGTTATTAATGTATTCTTTGATCGAGCGGCCTTCTGGGCTGACATCCACATCGTGAAAGCTGTAATAGGGAACACCCAATTTAGTGAAAAACTCAAACGCTGCGTCGGTTTTTAGCTTCGCCGCTTCCATCTCAGATGCGGCTTTAAACCAAGGGCGATCAAAAGTATTCGCGCCAAAAACATCGCTACCTTGCCAACAGAATGTGTGCCAATAACACACCGCCACGCGTAAATGCTCTGCCATGGTTTTGCCCATCAGCATCTTGTTTGCATCGTAATGTTTGAATGCAAAAGGGTTGTTTGAATCCGCACCTTCGTATTTGACAACGGGCACAGTTTTGAAAAATTCGCTCATATCAGAACTCCAGACTATTGTTATTTTTTATCCCTACGAATGATTGTTTGTTTAGGTGATTGCTTCAATTACGAAATTTTCTGAGCGCGTTATTGAATTTGTTGGGAGAGTGGGGCGAATAGTGAATAAGTACTAGGGGGCTAGCGGCCATGTTATTTGTAAGAGTTGCCTTACTCCTTCACACAAACATAAACCGAGTTAGTTGATTGTCCGCCTTGAAACGGGTTGTCAAAGGTTACTAGGTGGGAGTTGACGCTTGCGAATACGGTTTTAAGTAATTCGATAAAGTTGTCTTCTGGAGGGTTCTGAGACCACATGGCGAATACGCCGTTTGGTTTAAGTTGTTCTGCCATGCGTGATAGGTTTGCTGTGGTGTAGAAGCCGGCGTTGCTTGGGTTGAGGAATTCGGTTGGGGAATGGTCGATGTCTAGTAAGATGGCATCGAATTTTTTACCGGCATGGCTTGGGTCAAATCCAGTACTTGGGTCTGTGGCTAGGTCGAAAAAGCTGCCAAGTACATAACGGTTACGTTTGTCAGTGTTGAGTATTTTACCCAGTGGCACGAGTTCTTTTTGGTGCCAGCTGATGACGGTTTCTAACGCATCAACCACAAGCAGTTCTGTAATTCGTTCGTCTTTTAGTGCCGCTACGGCGGTGTAACCTAAGCCTAGTCCACCGACAACAACACTTAAATCTTCGCCTTGTACTTGCGCTAAACCAAGGGTAGACAAGGCTTCTTCTGCATCGACAAACATGCTCGACATCAGAAATTCTTCGCCTAGTTTCACTTCGTAGATGTCTCTGTCACCAAAGGCAGGAATACGTCGTCTGCGAAGAGATATTTCACCTAAAGATGAGGCTTGGCTGTCGATTTCTTTGAACAATGAAGACATGATTAGGTTGTCCTAAAATACAGTGTAAATGATTAGAAAAGCATAGCGTTTGGCACGCTAATGAATGTTTTGTCCATTGAAGGCTTAACAGTAAACTGCTTTTCAAACCCGTCATGCTCGATGTTGATTGTTGCTATTTTATAACAGCTTGCTTCTTAATGAGTGCTTCAAGAATCAAAAAAAGCTTTTTTTATTATAAAATTGATGAATACTTAAGCCATCAGAGCAGGATTTTCTCTGCTTTATATAAAATGGAGTCGTTATGTCTTTCTTGGTGTCTATGTCAAAACCCTTCTTTGCATTTTATATTGAAGAGCTGATCGTGCAGTACGCTCGAGAGAATGTGGAATCTGGCCGGTGGCAGAAAACAGGATCATTAACTCGATCTAGGCGTGATATTGAAAGACTGCTACCTCGTGGAATCGACACGGATAACAATCACTTTTTTGAAATGAAAGTACCAGAAGTAAACGAGACAGTCGGTATGATATGGCTGTCGTTAGAGAACAGTAGCACCACGAGTACGGTGTTTATTTACGATTTAGAAATCAAGGCTGAACATCGCCGAAAGGGTTATGCGAAGCTTGCTCTAAAGGAAATCGAAGACTTCGCGGCAACGCACAACATCGTCAATATTGGCTTGCACGTATTTTCTCACAATAGCGCGGCCCAAAAGTTGTACGCTAAAATGGGTTATGAAACGGTCAGTGTGAATATGGTCAAGAGAATAGATCAAGCGACAATGCCATAGCGCTAGTTTTGTATCTGCGTTCAACTCCGATTGCTTCAAGTGCTGCGTTCAACTCCGATTGCTTCAAGTGCTGCGTTGCTCAGCGCTGATCCTTGTATCCTCGACGTTATTTTTCCCTATAAATCATGGTCTGTTTAGACTTGAATTTCCTTGGCCTATATTTCTGAGGCGGTGGCATAACAGTGTGTAAAGAGTCTAGCCCTCACCGCGAGCGTGAAAAATAGGATTTGCATTTGTTATTAATAGAAATAATAATGATTCTTCTTATCGTTATCTATTTTGGAGAATAAGATGCCTTTTACTTTGCCTGAACTGCCTTACGCTTATACCGCTTTAGAGCCGCACATTGATGCATTGACGATGGAGATTCATCACAGTCGCCATCATCAGACTTATGTGAATGGCTTAAATGCTGCTCTAGAAGGAACTGCTTATGCGGATTGGTCTCTTGAGCGCCTGTTGCGAGAGATTACCTCATTGCCAGAAAACGTTCAGGGTGCGGTACGTAATCATGGTGGTGGTCATGCGAATCATAGTCTGTTTTGGTTGGTGATGTCACCAGAAGGGGGTGGGGAGCCACAAGGACCATTAGCAGACGCGATTCAGCAAAGCTTTGGTAGTTTTGAAGAATTTAAACAGCTGTTTATTAAGGCGGCATTGAGCCGATTTGGCAGTGGTTGGGCTTGGTTGGTGAAAGATCAGCAAGGTAAATTGCGGGTGACCAGCAGCGCTAATCAAGACAGCCCATTTATGGATGGATTGACACCGATTTTAGGCTTGGATGTTTGGGAACACGCTTATTATTTGCAGTATCAAAATAAACGTCCTGACTACGTTGCGGCATTTTTTAATGTCATCAACTGGTCGCAAGTCGCTGCGTGGTTTCAGGAGTAAGCATGAAGTTGACTCTGTTGTCGTTACCTAAGATCCGCGCGCGAAAGTGGATCGGAAGCATAATTTTAGTATTAGGTGCTTACACTGCCATCGATCAGTTTGTGGTGTTGTTACAACAACATTCTCAGGTGCGTTATGCTTTTTATGCGGGGGTTGTGGCGGCAACAGCGACGGCGATGGGCGCATTGCCTGCTTTGTTTCTGCATCGCTTATCGCAAAAGTTGCATGACGTTATGTTGGGGTTTGGCGCTGGGGTAATGTTAGCGGCTTGTATGTTTTCTCTGATTATCCCTGCTTTGGCGTTGTTGGAAGGCAGTGGTGCTTCGCCATGGTACAGCTCCAGCTCTGTGGGGGTGGCAATTCTGCTTGGTGGCGCATTTATGTTGGTGTTGGAACGGCTTGTACCACACCAACATTTTATTAAAGATGAAGACAGGTTACGTGGTCAGACTTTGCGACGTAGCTGGTTATTTGTTTTTGCCATTGCTCTGCATAATATCCCGGAAGGTTTGGCGATAGGTGCGTCTTTTGCCAGTGGTGATGTGTCGGCAGCTACGGCGTTGACAACAGGTATCTCGATTCAGGATATTCCTGAAGGGTTAGTGGTTGCCATGGCGTTGTTAGCCGTGGGCTACAGCCGTTTATTGGCGGTGAGTATTGCGGTGCTGTCAGGTTTGACGGAACCTGTTATGGCCGTTATTGGTTCGGTGGTGTTGGGGGAATCTAGCTTATTGTTGCCTTTAGGGTTGGCTTTAGCAGCTGGTGCTATGTTGTTTGTGATCAGTCATGAAATGATTCCTGAATCTCACCGTCAAGGTCACGAGCTGGCGGCAACAAAAGGCTTAATGTTAGGTTTTGTACTTATGATGCTGTTAGATACGGCGTTGGCCTGACTGTATAAAAATAGTGCGCTAATAATGAAATGGGCTTTTTGGGCCCATTTTTTGTTGTTTGTTAGTGACGAGCGGTGTCAAAAAAATGTCTAGAGCCTTTAAAATAAAGTGTTCTGTATAACTGGTACACAATCTGCTTTATCAAAACTGTTCGTACCCTTGGAAAGTCGAACATCACAATATAGATTATCAATAGAGAGCTAGGGTTCCGATTTCGATCTTATCGAAATGACTGGCCCGAGAGTTTTCGACCTTGGCAGTTTCAAGGTTACACGGCGGGGCAAAAGCCAGGGAGACCACATGGCGAATGCGTCGTTTGGTTTTAGTGTGATAGGTTTGCTGTGGTGTAGAAGCCGGCGTTGCTTGGGTTGAGGAATTCTGCAGGGGAATGGTCGATGTCTAGCAAAATGGCATCGAACTTTTTACCAGCGCTGCTCGGGTCAAATCCAGTACTTGGGTCTGTGGCGAGATCGAAAAAGCTACCAAGCACATAACGGTTACGTTTGTCGGCGTTGAGAATTTTACCTAGCGGAACGAGTTCTTTCTGGTGCCAGCTAATGAAGGTTTCTAACGCATCGACAACAAGCAGTTCTGCAATTCGTTCCTCTTTAAGTGCCGCTACGGCGGTATAACCTAAGGCCAATCCACCGACAACAACTCTCAAATTTTCGCCCTGAACTTGTGCTAAACCAAGGGTAGACAAGGCTTCTTCTGCGTCGACAAACATGCTCGACATCAGAAATTCTTCGCCTAGTTTTACTTCGTAGATGTCTCTGTCACCAAAGGCAGGAATGCGTCGTCTGCGAAGGGAAATTTCACCTAAAGGAGAGGCTTGGCTGTCGATTTCTTTGAACAATGAAGACATGACTGGGTAGTCCTAATATGCGGTATAAATGAGTAGAAAAGCATAGCGTTTGGTACGCTAATGAATGTTTTGTCCATTGAAGGATTAACAGTAAACTGCTTTTCAAACCCGTCATGCTCGATGTTGATTGTCGCTATTTTATAACAGCTTGCTTCTTAATGAGTGCTTCAAGACTCAAATAAAGTTTTTTTTATTGAAAATTTGATGAATACTTAAGCTATCAGAGCAGGATTTCCTCTGCCGTATATGAATTGGAGTCGTTATGTCTTTCTTGGTATCAATGTCAAAGCCCTTTTTTGCCTCTTATATTGAAGAGCTGATCGTACAGTATGCACGAGAAAATGTGGAATCCGGCCGCTGGCAGAAAACAGGATCATTAACTCGATCTAGGCGTGATATTGAAAGACTGCTCCCGCGTGGAATAGACACAGATAATAACCATTTCTTTGAAATGAAAGTGCCTGAAGTAAACGAGACAGTCGGTATGATATGGCTGTCTTTAGAGAACAGCAGTACCACGAGTACGGTGTTTATTTACGATTTAGAAATCAAGGCAGAACATCGCCGACAGGGCTATGCGAAGCTTGCCCTAAAGGAAATCGAAGACTTCGCCGCAACGCAAAACATTGTTAATATTGGCTTGCATGTATTTTCTCATAATAACGCAGCACAGAACCTATACGCTGAAATGGGTTATGAAACCGTTAGCGTGAACATGGTGAAGAAAATTGGCCAAACTGAGGGTTGATTTTCAGAGACAAACTTGTGGATGATAATAAAATAGCCTCGCTCATTATTGAGCGAGGCTATTTTATTAAATGCAGGGAAGGTTAGCCGAGCATACCTCGCAATACGTACTGTAAAATACCGCCATGTTTGTAGTAGTCCCACTCTTTGGGAGTATCAATTCGTACGTCAGCACTAAAGCTTATTGTTTGCCCTTCGCTATTCGTCGCCATTAGGGTTACTTCATCGGTTTTATCGTACAAGCCATTTATATCAAATTGCTCTTGCCCTGTTAAACCAAGTGATTCATAACTGTCACCGTCTTTAAATTGCAGAGGTAAGACGCCCATACCAATTAAATTAGAGCGGTGGATGCGCTCATAGCTTTCTGCGATTACCGCTTTTACTCCGAGTAGCAATGAGCCTTTAGCCGCCCAGTCACGAGATGAGCCTGTACCGTATTCTTTACCCGCTAAAATAATAAGTGGCGTATTGCTTTCATGATAGGTCACGGCAGCATCGTAAATACTGGCTAAGTTATCATCCGGTTGAGTGCGGGTAATGCCGCCTTCGGTGCCCGGTGCCAGTAGGTTTTTAAGTCTTACGTTAGCAAAGGTACCGCGCACCATCACTTCATGATTACCTCGACGAGAGCCATAAGAATTAAACTGTGCTTTTTCTACGCCGTGTTTTTGCAAGTATAAACCGGCTGGGGAATCAGCCTTAATTGAACCCGCTGGAGAAATATGATCTGTGGTGACAGAATCGCCCAGTTTGGCTAAACAGCGAGCACCTTTAATGCTTGGAATACCCGGAGGATCGATGCTCATGCCATCAAAAAAGGTGGCTTTTTTGATGTAGGTTGACGCGTCGTTCCAGTCATAAAGTTTGCCATCTGGAATTTGGATTTGCTGCCAGTGGCTATCGCCTTCGTATACGTTAGCGTAGCTTTTGGCGAACATTTCTTTGGTAACGGTTTCTTTGACAAGATCGTTGACTTCTTTGACACTTGGCCAAATGTCTTTTAGGTAAATATCGTTACCGTTCGCGTCTTGCGCAAGAGGCTCCTTGTACACATCTATATCGGTACGGCCTGCAATGGCATAGGCGACAACGAGTGGAGGCGAGGCTAAGAAGTTCATTTTCACGTCTTGGTGAATACGTCCTTCAAAGTTTCGGTTGCCAGATAAAATAGAGCTAACGATGAGTTTGTGTTTCTGGATAGCGTCTGATATTTCACTGGCTAATGGTCCAGAGTTACCAATACAGGTGGTGCAACCATAGCCTACGAGGTTAAAGCCTAGGCTTTCTAGGTCATCCATTAATCCTGCTTTTGCTAAGTAATCTGTTACCACTTTAGATCCTGGCGCCAGTGAAGTTTTCACCCATGGTTTTACATTGATACCTAGTTGTTTTGCTTTTTTAGCAACCAAGCCTGCTGCTAGAATGACGCTTGGGTTTGAAGTGTTGGTGCAGCTGGTAATGGCTGCGATAACACAAGCGCCGTCATTCAATTCAAATTCTTGTCCTTTAAATTTAACAATGCTCGCGCCTTTAATTGGTGCTTCATCTACGGACTCATCGGGGTGAATAACAGGGCCTTCACTTTCTATACGAGCTTGTTCTTCACTGCTTTTATTTTCACGAGCCATTCGTTCTTCTTGAAAGCCTTTTAGATGATCACGGATAGTGTCACCTGCTTTATCAAGGGGTATCCTGTCTTGTGGTCGTTTAGGGCCTGCGAGGCTAGGAACAACATCATTCAATATAAGTTCAAGTTTGTCGGTATAGTTGGCTTCATCGCCATCATTGCGCCATAGACCTTGGTGTTTTGCGTATTCTTCAATGAGGTTGAGTTGCGTTTCGTCGCGATTTGTTAAACGAAGATAGTTAATGGTTTCATCATCAATAGGGAAGATGCCGCATGTTGCGCCATATTCTGGAGCCATATTGGCAATGGTTGCTCTGTCGGCAAGTGGCAAGTCAGCAAGACCATCACCGTAAAATTCGACAAATTTACCAACGACGCCATGATTTCGTAGCATTTCAGTGATGGTAAGTACTAGATCAGTCGCCGTGGTGCCTTCCGGTAGGCGGCCACTTAGCTTAACACCAACAACCTGAGGGATTAGTAAGCTGATAGGTTGACCAAGCATAGCCGCTTCAGCTTCAATCCCGCCTACACCCCAACCAAGCACGCCTAAACCATTAATCATTGTCGTGTGTGAGTCTGTTCCCACTAGAGTGTCTGGGTAAGCAAACTTCTGACCATTTTTATCATCATTAAAAACCACACGAGCCAAATACTCTAAATTTACTTGGTGAACGATACCGGTTGCTGGTGGCACAACTTTTAGGTTATTGAAGGCTGTTTGACCCCAACGTAAAAATTCGTAGCGCTCTTTATTTCTTTCATATTCAAGTTTGGTATTTAAATCAAATGCAGCTGCATTGCCATAACCATCGACTTGTACTGAGTGGTCAATAACCAGTTCGGCAGGAGATAGTGGGTTTATTTTCGCCGGATCGCCGCCTAGCTTTTCCATCGCATCGCGCATCGCAGCTAAATCAACAATGGCTGGGACGCCGGTAAAGTCTTGCATGACAACACGTGCAGGCGTAAAAGCCACTTCGGAGGAGGGTTTAGCTTGAGGGTCCCAATCTAATAACGCTTGGATGTCTTGCTCTTTAATATTAACGCCATCTTCATTACGAAGTAGGTTTTCGAGTAATATTTTTAAAGAAAACGGCAGTCGCTTGGCTTTGTCGCCAAGTCCTTTTAAGGAGTGAATATGAAAATGCTCGCCATTAACGGTGATCTGTTGTTGGGTGTCGAAACTGTTGTTCATTTTTTTCCCCTTTGTCTATTAGGCAGATATCTTTAGACAGATATCTTGAAAAAACCTCTAAAGTGTGATGTTTTGATAAGTTTAATGTTGACTAAGAGTGTAGCAGTACTTTTTGTCTTAGACGACCGTATGGCGCCGATACTCTAGACTTCACCGCTGCAAAGCCCTATGTGAGTTGGATTTCATAGAAAAGAGTCTTACTTTTTTCGCATTTAATTATTAGGGTAATAGTAAAAACTATCATTACAATCGTACTATTCGTCCCAGTATTTCTTGGATTGGTTACTATATTTCCTTCTAAAAGAGAAAATCACAATCAAGTTATATAAAGAAGAAGTAAATAAATTGGAAGATGGAAAGTCGAGTTGAGCTGTTTGTCCAGAATGTCAGAGGTGAGGCAAAAGAATTATTTAGACTAAGTAAGAAATTACGTTTGCTCTATTTAAAAGAGCTAAGCGAATTTGACAGTTTGAAGTTAGGATGAATTTCTTGCTAATTTAAAAATATCCATCAAGATATAATGTTGAAAGAACTCATAATCAAAGTGCGAACTAGATCGGTTTGAGAGTTTACCTGTACTTTATTAAATACATTTTTTAGTTGGCTTCTGACTGTTTGAATGCTGGCGCTTTTAGAATCTGCATACTTTTGTAATGATAAACCGTTTGTTAGGGCTAATGCTAATTGAGCTTCTGAAGTTGTTAGATTATATACCTCCTTGAGCACTTCCAATGACATATGGGAGCAAAGGTCAGGATGAGAAATATACATCAGAGCAAAATTTGATATTTGATGTTCATTTTTTAATATATCTAAGTCGTGCACTCTTGAGTTTGTGATCGTTATAGATAGCGGTGTCACATTATTGTTATTTTCTAATTGTAATGAAGTAGCCGAAATCTGACCGTCTAATACATTTTGTATTTTTGATTTAAGATTTTTTTTGGATGACACCTTGTCGGTGAATAATTGTTTATCTTTTATATGAAGGCCAAAGACGCTATTAGCTAAAGATGTTGCTAAGTCGTTTATAAAATGAACCTTTAGGTCAGCATCGATTGCAATTAGGCCAAGCGGAACCTTAGCTAATGCACTGCTAAGGACTTCTTCTTTTTCATATAGTTTTTCAAGGATGTCAGAGAAATCAAATACTCTACGAAAATGAGGGTAAAGTCGTGACAATACTTTTAGCTCATTGTCATTAAATTGTTCCTGATCCATACCACGATGAATGCCAATACCAACGAAGTACTCAGTATTATTACAAATATTTAAAGCACTTATGTAGCCAACATTATTAGGTAAAAGTAGGTTTTGATAAAAGTCAGGATGGTCGAATTTTGATGTTTTATGGTCAATGGCTCCAAGCACGGTTCCTTCAGGTAAGGCTTTCATAATGGTGCCTGTAGCATCATAAACACCTAGTTTCTCTTGATATTCAGGAGAAAAATCGCTCGGAACACCATAACTTCCCAAGACTCGATAAACGTTTTTCTTAAATTTAATAAAAAACAGTCCAGCACTTTTGGCTTTAATTGTTTCACAGAGTTTTTCTAAGACGCTGTCCCAGTCTCTGTGCTCAAAGCCACGCTCAAAGATCATATCGACTAAATCTAAAATAGAGTTTTCTTTCATATCGAGATGTTCCTAAGAAGCGGGAGGATACAAGTCTGAATATACCCCATGTAGGGTATGACCAAAATAAAGTAGACGTTTATATTTGTAAAAATATTCAATTTTATCGCAATCCTCTTAGAAGCGAGTAGTTGTCGAGCGACGTTACTACGCACCACAATCTCTTGCTAAAAATAAAGAAGCAATTCAAGTGTTTCGAAATAAGCAACTGAAGTAGGCAGGTAGTTCAGTGGTTAATGACGACTCTTATCAATATATGAACGCTAATGATTAAATCACAACAGTAGTGATCCTAGCCTGCAAGCCTCTTACGAGCATTTATAACGTACATACTATGAAAATTGTAGTTCCGCTGACAATGGTTCTCAGATGTCTATAAAAAAGAATCATTTCTTTTTAGGCAAAATAGGAGTGCGTTAGCTGTGGAAAAAGTAACCAAGATCAGGTCGAATTATTGTGTTTGAGTGCAATTACCTTGAATGCAGTAAGTAGGCAAGGGGATTTGCACCAACAGCAACATCAGATGGCCTTTATAAAGCTCACAAAAGTAGTGCTAAGTTATATATTATATCCTTGGGTAGACTGAAGGTTTATTAAATTATTAATATAAAGATTTGTCCTAATCTTATGTTGAGGCTATATTCTTTAGTAAATGAATTTGAGCAGGCTAAAAATAGGGAGATTTATTATGGCAATTATCTGCGGGCCAATGGTTAGGCATACAACTCGTGAAAAAATTAATATATGGCAAGTTTTAGATCATGAGTTTAATGAGATAAATCTCGCTGTTTATTCATCATTACAGAGCTTTGATAATATTGCTTCTGAGGTGTCAAGTCGTGTTGTGCAGCTTGGCTCGTCCTGTTTTGCTGTAATGTTATCTGCCACCATAGCGCCGTCTGATTCTAACGAGATTATTTATTATGATGTCATTGTGGATGGCGAAGGCTTTGTAGAAACAGGGCTTAATGAACTGGTTTGTTTAGAGGGAGAAAAATTACCAAGTGTGATGATACCCAAGCAACATCGTTATCTTTATCAAGCGTCTTGCCGTAAACCCCATGATAAACAAGGTATTGATCATTTGGCTGAAATAGCTGATTTACTCAAAGATACTTTAGGCAAAGAGACAAGACCTAGTCAGCTGTATCTTACTGGCGATCAAATTTATGCGGATGATGTGTCACCGATATTGCTGCAATCTTTTCAATATGTTCGAGAGGCTTTAGGTCTCCCCCATGAAATGATGTATACCGACAAAAATGACTTTTTTGATCCAGATAAAATGCATTTGGATGGTCGGTGGCGTAAGGCTAAGCGGAAGTTAGGCTTTACCTCTGGAGAGAAAAGGTCCCATCTTTTTAGCTTTTCTGAATACATTTGTATGTATTTATTCAGTTTTGGTGCCAGTTTACCCCAGCAAAGATTTGCCAAATATAAAGCGCTTCAGCCAAGACTGACATCGCTGCGACGTAAAGATGATAGGGAATATCATTATAGTTCTATGCAATACGAGAATGAAAAAGTGGTTTTGGAACGATTCGCGCAAACGGCAACGAGTCAAGTTCGTAAAGCATTGGCTAATATTAGTGTGTATATGATGTTTGATGATCATGACGTGACGGATGATTGGAATTTAACAGAGGAAAATAAGCATAATCTTTCTAGCAGCTGGCTGGGTAAACAGGTTTATGTTAATGCTTTGTCCGCCTACATTGTTTGTCAGCATTGGGGGAATCAGCCTGACGCTTTTAGTCCAACAATACAGCAAAATATCACGGCTTTAGCAAAGAATCCTACTCAGGAAAATCATAAACCCTTAGAAGCGTTATTTAGTAAGTATTGGGGATATTTATTAGAGCAAACACCACCAACACTTGTATTGGATACTCGGACCCAACGAGTATATGACGGTGATAACCTTGAGCTGATGTCTGAGCAACAGCTTGATGCTATAGGCGAAAAACTTGCTCTTTTACCAAAAACTTCCGTGTTAATACTGGTTTCTCCTACACCAATGTATGGCTTTAATGCCATTGAAGCTGCTCAACTTAGTCCGCTATTAACAAAGTTTAAGGCTTTTTCTGATAGAGAACCGTGGATTGCGAGCGAAAAAGCGCTTAAGAATTTACAGAATGCTTTGTTGAGAACGCCTGACATAAAACATGTCATTATTTTTAGTGGCGATGTGCACTACGGTTTTCTGCGCAGGCAGCATTTAGCAGGTCAAGGCGTAACATTTTGGCAATTTTGTAGTAGTGCTGCCTGTAATTCACCTGTTGGTGGTAATGTTGGTTTGTCTTTGGCTTCTACAATGGCGAAGCATTTTTACCATGATGACACAAAATATCTAATGCCGAATGGTAAAAGACCACACTTTTTAACTTCGGATAAAAATATTGGGGCTTTGGAATTAGATATCGTGAATATGGCACTTGTTCCTGCTAAAGCAACGCTTCATTGCTGCTCAGCTTCCGGTGAAATTTATGAGAAGCGCTATGATTTGCGTTTGAATAAATATCGCGAATATCCATCGTAGGAGTTTGTTGTTGGCCTCCTTGTTTCAGGGTACCTGGTGAGCAAGGTGGATGCTGCGATCGTACATGTTCTTAAACCTGAGGTATTGTTTACTCCTATGGTTGGCTTTCGAGTGCTATTAACCATTGGCTCAATAGCTTTGGCTCTTGTACTGGCATCGTCAATACGGTTTTACTCTCATACTTGTATGCAGTCGGTTAATAAAGCATCTGACGTTATGGAAAATAAGATTAAAAGTGAATGTAAACGTGTCATTTTGATTCTAGACAAAAATGCTTAGTTTTGAGCTTGATCATTATTGTAATAGAGTATTCAAGTGTTCGGATCTTTCAGAACAACGGCAGCTATCTTGGTAATAAAACCTCTCATTTTGTTTTTTCTCTTAGGCTCCCATCTATCGTATCGGTTATTATTTCTTTCATAGAAAGACGACATCATTAGCTTTTTAAAGCGCATCAAGTGGAAAATAAATCAAGTGGTAAGTGAAGCGGGTAGTTGGACAGCTTGTCCTGAATGTCTGGGGCGTGGCAAAAGAAGCCGTAGGCTGCGCAAAAAAGTGCGTTTGCTTTATCAAAAAGAGTTGAGCGAGTTTGAAAGATTGAAGGGCGAAGGGCCGGCTCCAGTTCGTCCTAAAGGGCATCTTGAGTCCTGTTCGAATTGTGCTGGCTCGGGTTTAGTTGAATCTGTCAATTTCCCTGAACCAGATACTGAAAAATATCCTCATGTTGCTATTATTGGTGGCGGTATAGGCGGTGTGGCTTTGGCCGTTGCTTGTCTGCATCGCGGCATTCCTTTTACGCTGTATGAACGAGATCACGGTTTTGATGCTCGCTCGCAAGGTTATGGTTTGACTTTGCAGCAAGCGAGTAAAGCGATTGAAGGCTTTGGTATTTTCTCGTTAGAAAAAGGTGTGGTTTCAACACGCCACGTGGTTCATACGACGGAAGGCAAAGTTGTCGGTCAATGGGGCATGAGAAAGTGGATGCAGTCTGACGCAAAGATGTCGCCTAAGCGCACCAATATTCATATTGCTCGCCAGTCTTTACGCTCAGCTTTGCTTGAGCAGTTAGGTGGGCGCGATGCTGTACAATGGGGACATCGGTTAGTCGATTTAAAAGAGGGTGATGAGGTTGATCTTAGCTTTTTGGTTGATGGTGAGTTAAAACACGTCAAGGCGGATCTTGTTGTAGGTGCTGATGGTATTCGCAGTGCGGTGCGCCGTTTACTTATTGGTGAGGAAACGACGCCGTTACGCTATCTTGGTTGTATTGTTATTTTGGGGATTTGTCCTTTGTCAGACCTCAATGGTGTAGAAAGCGAACTGCTGGATTCGGCGACGGTATTTCAAACAGCTAATGGTAATGAACGTATTTATATTATGCCCTATGACGCTGATTCTGTAATGTGGCAACTGAGTTTCCCTATGTCAGAAGACGATGCGAAAGCCTTGAGCGCTCAAGGTGTTCAGGCTTTAAAAGACGAAGCCTGTCGCAGAACTCAGTGGCATGATCCTATTCCTCAGATTCTATCGGCTACTCAAACGGCACAAGTGTCAGGTTATCCGGTTTACGACCGAGAATTACTTACTGCAGAACTACTAGAGAAAGGCGATAAAGTCACGCTGATTGGCGATGCAGCTCACCCAATGAGCCCATTTAAAGGGCAGGGTGCGAATCAGGCTTTGTTGGATGCGTTGGCTTTGGCACGCGAAATATCCAAAGGCTGCTGGTCAAAGTCTCAGTGGCGCGAAGCGGGTATTCGATCAAGTGTACTAACCGAGTTTGAAGCTGAAATGTTAGAACGCAGTGCAGTTAAAGTAGAAGGCTCCGCTGAGGCGGCCGAATTCTTGCATTCTGATATAGTGCTTTATGAAGGTGATGAGCCGAGAGGCCGAGCTTTAAAAAGAAAAGATATTGAGCAATAACTGAGACGTTCGTAAATTAAGATATCGATTTTTAAATTATCCAAGACTATAAGACCATATTATGACGAGAAAAATATTAAGTTTGAAAGGTAAACGATCTTCAGACGTGAACCCAGTCGATGAGGTGGCCGAGGATTTGTATCCGAATGATCCTGAAAAACGTTTTCTAAACGGCGTGGCCATTCATCCTTCCCCTTGTATTCATCTGGCATCTGGTTCTTCACAGAGAACGGTTCGTGCAATGGATTTGATCACGCCAATTGGTATGGGGCAGCGCGGTCTGATTGTTGCTCCACCAGGATCTGGTAAAACAACCATGTTAAAACACATTTGTCAGGCTGTGGCAGAAGCTTATCCTGAAATAAAGCTATATGCCTTGCTTATCGATGAACGCCCTGAAGAAGTAACGGATTTCAAGCGCAGCGTATCGGCAGAAGTGCATGCGTCGTCTTCTGATGAAAGCTATACACAACATGTTCGTGTAGCCGATGCGCTGCTAGCAACAGCGCGTAAGCAAGCCGGTGAAGGTCAGGATGTGATGATTGTGATTGATTCACTGACACGGCTTTCACGAGTGCATAATGCCGAACAGCGTAGTAGTGGTCGAACCATGTCTGGCGGACTTGATACAAGAGCGTTGGAAATCCCTCGTAAGCTATTTGGTGCAGCGAGAAAGATAGAGAACGGAGGGTCATTGACAATTCTCGCGACTATTTTGGTGGATACTGGCAGCAAGATGGATCAGGTGATTTTTGAAGAGTTCAAAGGTACGGGCAATATGGAAATTGTTTTGTCACGAGAAGCGGCGAGTCATCGAATTTTTCCTGCTATCGACATTGCGAAAAGTAGTACTCGTCGAGAAGAATTGCTTATTGATGGAAAAGATCTTGAGAAAGTGCGTGCTTTGCGACGTTCACTTACAAATCTTAAGCCGGTAGATGGTGCTCAGAAGTTAGTTGAATTATTAGAAGAATTTCCGACCAATGCTGAGCTATTGAAGGCTTTTTCGCCGACCTAACTAATAGGTTTTAAAAGGTCTTCATTTTTATAATAAGTACCTGAAGAGCCTTTTTTCTAGAGCAGTTTTTGATTAGTCCTAAATTACACTTGAAATTTTTACTGAGATAGTAATGAAAAAAATCTTGATAACATTGCTTTTTCTATTTCTATATTCAGTTGGATCTATAGCGAAACCTTTGGATTTAACGAAAGAGGAAAAGGGTTTTATTAAAGATAATCCAGTGGTAAGCATCGGCATGATGCCCGATTTTACTCCTTTCTCATATTATATTGAAGGCGAGCCTGTCGGGTTTGAGCACGATTTGTTGAATTTGATATCACAGAAAACTGGTCTGAAATTCGAAAAACACATTGATAAATGGACAACTATTTATAATTCGTTTAAAAACAAAGAAATCGATATGATAAGTAGTATTTCTTATAAAAAATACAGAGAGCCCTTTACTATATTTACCAGTCCATATTACAACATACCTATTATGATCTTTGTTAAAGATAATTTTGGTGAATACAATGGGTTAAAAAGTCTAACAGGAAAAAAAGTTGGTGTGTTGAAGGACGTTTTTTATATTAAGGAACTTGAAGATTTAGGCTCAATGAATCTGATTTTTTATGATAGCTATGATGATTTAACAAAAGATTTAGTGTTCGGTAAAATTGATGCGTTAATGCAAAACCTACCCAATATAAACCATCTGATTAAAAAGAATCTATATAATAATATAAAGTTGGCAAGTGAGCTTGTTTTACCAAATACAAATAGAGAGGACTTAAGGTTTGGAATACAGCCCGAAAAAAGCCTTTTAAGTTCTATTTTACAAAAGTCTCTTACCTCTATATCAAAAAGAGAAATTGAGGAATTGAGTGATAAATGGATTGGCTCTATTAAAGAGTACCCAGGTGGGCATATTGATCTTAATGATGCTGAAAAAGCTTACATTAATACCCATACTATCAAATATTGTATCAACCCAAGTGGTTTGCCCTTTGAAGGTCTGAATGAAGACGGTGAACATGTTGGAATGAGTTCGGATTATTATCGTCTTTTTGAACAAATGCTTTCAGCAAAATTTGAATTAGTTAAAACAAAAAATTGGAATCAATCTGTAGAATTTATACAGCAAAAAAAATGCGATATGCTTGCCTTAGGAATGGAAACGCCAGAAAGGAAAAAATACTTAAACTTCACTAGTCATTATTTAGATGTTCCATTAGTTGTCGCTACGAGAGTTGATGTTCCATTCATTAATCAGATACTGGACTTAGAAGGCGAAAAAATTGGAATAATAAAAGGTGATGCTTTTGTAAAAATACTGCGTGGGAAATATCCGTCATTAAAAATAGTCGAAGTTGATGATATTTATGATGGCTTAGATCAGGTCAAGAATGGCCAACTCTTCGCTTATATTGATACTTTAGCCAGTATTGGGTATGAGTTTCAAAGCAAATATTTTGGTGAATTAAAAATAGCCGGAAAAATATCTGAAAATTTAAGGCTTTCTATCGCTGTCAGAAAAGATGATATTACCCTGTTAGGGATTTTACAAAAAGTTGTTAATAATATTACAAATGAGCGCCATAGAAAGATATTTACAAAATGGATTCCTATAAAATACGAACAAGACGTAAATTATAAAATAGTATGGCAAATTGTATTGGCTATTGTGATTTTTCTTGCCCTTATGATCTATTGGAATAGAAAAATAACCAAAGCAAATACATTGTTAAAGCAAGCTCAAAAAGATATCGAAGAAAAAAATAAAGAGTTAAACAGATTGGCTCTTACGGATAACCTAACAACATTATTTAACAGAAGAAAGCTGGAAGAGCTTATACAAGCTGAGATTGATAAAGGCTACCATGTTGATAATAGCTTTTGTCTTTCTATACTTGATATCGATCACTTTAAAGAAGTTAACGACAAGTATGGTCATCAGCGAGGCGACAGTGTCCTTGTTGAAATAGCAAGTGTTTTGAAAGACAGTTTAAGAATAACAGACTATGTAGGACGTTACGGTGGGGAAGAGTTTATTATTATTTTTCCTGAATCAAGTATTGAAGATGTTAAGTTAATAATAGAAGGAGTTAGGCTCAAAATTGCGCAATATGATTTTGAGGGTATAGAACACAAAACTGCTAGTTTTGGATTAACCGCCTTCAAGGCAGGCGATACGATAGAGACCGTGGTTAAAAGAGCCGACAATGCACTTTATGAAGCGAAAGAAAGTGGCCGTAATAGGGTTGTCGTTAATTAAATCATCAGATGACTAATTTGTTCAATGGTTGAGTATTATTAGAAATACCCAACCAATATCGAGCCGCTTAAGGTTTTTTCCCTTAGTTAACTATTCGCTAAAAAAATTGCTTTAGACTAGGCGTTTTTATCATTACTAATCAAAACCACGTTGTCTTCTTGAAGATCTAGTTCATCTAGCTTGTCAAGACTACTAAGCCCTTCATGATGTTCTTGTTTTTCTATAGTGTTATCTGATGGGTTGGTGATGCCCATAAATTTGCCGCCAGGCTCAATACTTAAATTGTCACTGTAAACGGTGCCACTAACGCGGCCGCAACTTAAAATTTCAATATAATTTGCGTGGCAGATACCTTCAAAATTGCCGTTAATGATCAAGCGTTCCGTGGTGATTTCGCCTTGAACATTGCCTGATGTGCTAATTTTAATTTGATTTTTTGCTTCAATCTGGCCTTCGACATTACCATCTACTTGTAGTTGGTTAGCGACTTTTATGTGCCCGTTAATTGTGCAGCCTTCTGCGATGAGAGTTGTAGTTGCTGACTGACTCTTAATTCTATTTTGCCCACCAAAGATTCCCATCGTATACCTCTTACACTTTCAAAAATTGTATCAAAATTATCTACATCCCAAACTATGAAGGGCTTGGGATCTAGTGCTCGTCCAATGAACCGTATTTCATAATGTAGGTGAGGTCCTGAGGTTAATCCGCTGTTACCTGAATAACCGATTAAATCGCCTTTTTTAATGAAATCGCCTTTGTTAACCGCAAACTTACTCATATGAGAGTAAGAGCTAGAAAATCCATATCCATGTAATAAGCGCAAGAAATTGCCTGACCCTTCATTACTGGGTCTGGTTACTTCGACTGTTCCATCTGCTGGCGCATAAATTGGCGTTCCTGTATTTACCGCAAAGTCTTGGCCTCGATGAAATTTCATTATGCCAATAACAGGATGTTGTCGCTCGCCATAGCCAGAAGAGGTTCTTGCATCTTTTACTGGTGGCCCACTTGGGATCTGAGTCAGCATCGCAATTCGCAATGACGAGTTCATCGCCGCCGTGTCTAAACGTGATTCAAGCTCGACACTATCTTGATTATCCATGCCTAGAACTTTTTCTAAATCATTTAGTCGATCAGAGACCACTTGCATTCGTTCTTCTCGCTCAGATAAATCCTGTTCCAAGCTTAGTTTTAGTGCTGTAAGCGAGGTGATTTCTTTGGTTAAAGAAGAGGACTTATTTTCTAGTTCGAGCAATTTTAGCTTTGAATATTCGGCATCGCTAATTAAGTAGTAAATGATTCCTGCGGTAAGTAGGATCGCAAGAAAAATAATGTAGCTAATAAACTTGAATGTATGACGTGTTCTTTTGCCGAAACTAAAATGCTTTGTTCCATCAACTGAAGAAATGGATACCGTTATATTGTCTTTCATTGTTTTGCTTTTTTACCGACATCATAATTCAATGCTTAGATATACAGCATAGTATCCATATTTGTAAACTTTTGTATATCAAAGCGGCCTTTTTATACTCAAATAATGCTGATTTGGTTAAATAGATGAACTTTTGAAGATTAGATTTATGGCTGTCACTTTATAGAAAAGAATGCCCCGTAACGGCTATTATTTTAGGCCTTGAGGCTTTGCCCTAGGTAGAAGGTTTTTCTACCTAGGGCAAATCGTATTTTAACGGTTTGCTTTGCGAACGTAATTTAAGATTGAAACGGGTACGACTTTTCTTACTGGAAAGCCTGCAATCTCTTTGCGGTCGATAATGTGCTTTAGTCGGCTTTCAATAGCGCAAAGGTTTTTAAAGTCACCCATGGCAACAAAGGATATAGCTTCACCAGAAGCACCAGCACGACCTGTTCGGCCAATGCGGTGAATGTATTCTTCTGGTTTGAACGGTAAGTCATAATTGACCACGCGACTTAATGAACCGATATCCAAACCACGCGCAGCAACGCCCGTTGCAACTAAATATTTTAGCTCACCAGATTTGAATTGAGCCAAAATCTTTTCGCGCATGGCTTGGCTTCTATCACCATGAATACAATCGGCGACTATTCCTCGTTTGGCTAGCTGATCGACAAGCTTAGCTGCACCGTGTTTTTTCTCGATAAAGATAAGTGCTTGATCCCACTTTTGCTCGTTAATCAAATGGCTCAATAAGGCAGATTTAGTGTCTTTATCAACGGTAATTAACCATTGTTTGATACTTGCGGCCGCGCGGACATTAGGTGAAATAGATATTTCAGCCGCTAGATCGGTCATCTTGCTGTCTGAAAAATCAAACGCTAGAGCGCGAACATCGACGGTCATGGTTGCTGAAAATAAAAGGTTTTGACGATTTTCAGGTAAGCGTTCCATGATTTTGTTGATATCGCCAACAAAGCCCATGTCTACCATTCTGTCTGCTTCGTCCAATACCATGACTTTAAGTTCATCAAAATGCAGCGCACGTTGATGAGCTAAATCGAGCAATCTGCCTGGAGTGGCGACCAGAATATCTACGCCTTCGATTAAACGTTCTTTTTGTGCTTCAGTATCCACACCACCATACACGGCCATAGAGGTTAGTTTAGTGTGTTTAGCGTATTGAGCAACACTGGCTTCAACCTGAACGGCTAACTCACGAGTCGGCACGAGAATCAGCACTCGAATGCGTTTGCCGCGTAATGTTCCGGCTTTAGTGAATCGTTCTAGCAAGGGCAGAACAAAAGCAGCAGTTTTGCCTGTTCCTGTTTGTGCTGTGGCGATTAAGTCTTTACCCGAAAGGATGATGGGAATCGCTTGTTTCTGGACTGGTGTAGGGGTTTTGTAACCTAATTCGGTAATAGCTTTAACAAGAGGACTGGATAATCCTAGTTTTGCAAATGGCATAAGGTGCTCTGACAGATTGTCGTAAGGTGTGTCGAAATGAAAAGATGATGCAGTATAACGTAAAAGCACTTCTATATTAGGGAAAATCCGTCTGGCGTTGATAATTACTGCTCAAAAAGGATAATGTCTGGTTCTTCCACCTGATAATGTTGCCTGTTATGCGTCTTGATAAGTTTGTTTGTAAAAGTACTGAGTTGACCAGAAAGAAAGCGATTCAATACATTCATTCGGGTGAGGTTTGCGTCAATGGTGAAGTAGTGACAAGCGAAGCGACTCAAGTGCATGAAAACAATACGGTACTCTTGAAGGGTGATAGGCTAAAAGCGCGCGATTTTCGCTATATTTTAATGAATAAGCCAGCTGGTACTGTGTGCTCGAATATCGATGAAGTGTATCCGTCTGTGTTCAATTATTTAGACGTTGATAAAGCTTCTGAGCTACATATTGCGGGGCGTTTGGATGCGGATACAACAGGTCTGGTGCTAATTACCGATGATGGGCGTTGGTCTTTTAATATCACACTGCCAACGAACGATTGCCGCAAAGTCTATCGAGTTCAGTTGTCTCAAGCCATTCCTGCAGAACGGAGTAGCGACCTTGTCACTCAGTTCAAACAAGGGCTGCAACTCCAAGGTGAGCAAGGTTTAACTCGTCCCGCCAAATTAGACATTATTACTCCAAAAGAAGTACTTTTAACCATCACCGAAGGCAAGTTTCATCAGGTTAAGCGCATGTTTTCAGCCGTTGGCAATAGAGTGGTTGGTTTGCATCGAGAGCAAATAGGCGAGGTTTACCTTGATCTTGATGTCGGGCAATGGCGTTATTTATCTAAGAATGAAGTAGAGTCTTTTAATAATAATTAAAATTCATTGAGGTTAGGTTATGACAACAAAACGAATATTATTTACAGGTGGATCGGGAAAAGCAGGCAAGCATGCCGTTGCGTATCTTATTGATCAGGGATATCGAGTACTTAATGTAGACTTGACGCCACTGGATCATCCTAAGGTCGATAACTTGATTGCGGACATTACCGATTCTGGTCAGATGTTCAATGCCATGAGCTCGTATGCTGGTTTTGATGAATTAGAGCCTGGTGCAGGCGTGCCAACATTTGACGCTGTGGTGCATTTCGCCGCGGTGCCTAGAATCCTGATCAATCCAGATAATGAAACCTTTCGAGTGAATACCATTGGTACTTACAACGTTATTGAAGCTGCGGTAAAGCTTGGTATTAAGAAAGTAATTATTGCGTCGTCAGAGACCACTTATGGTATTTGTTTTTCTGATGGGCAAACCAATCCGCATTCTTTGCCATTAGAAGAAGATTACGATGTTGATCCTATGGACAGCTACGGTTTGTCTAAAGTAGTTAACGAGAAAACAGCACGTAGTTTTCAGCGTCGTTCAGGAATTGATATTTACGCGCTGCGCATTGGTAATGTGATTGAGCCTCATGAATACGCTGAATTGTTTCCACATTATTTTAAACACCCTGAAGTGCGTCGCCGAAATGCTTTTTGCTATATCGATGCTCGTGATCTTGGGCAAATTGTTGATTTATGTTTGCAAAAAGATGGCTTAGGTTTCCAAGTGTTCAATGCTGGCAACGACGATAATGGCGCGATTATTCCGACTAAAAAATTAGCAGAACGCTTTTTTCCAGATGTGCCATTTACTCGAGAAATGGGTGAGCACGAGGCTTTGTTCTCAAACCGTAAGATCCGTGATGTTCTGGGCTTTAAAGAGCAACATAATTGGCGTAAGTATGTGAGCGTTTCTGGTGAGTAAAATTTAGAGAAAAAATCTTAAAACATTGATCCTATCTCATTAGGCTAAGAAAACGTGCGCTGGCTTACAAAAAAACGGCTTCTGTTGCAGAAGCCGTTTTTTTGTAGCAGAGGGTTTACTGTTTAAAATGGGTAAAGGGGTTGTGATATCTCTAGTTCTTTTTTGGTGCGATATGTTGTTTATAAATGGTGCGCTTTGATCTTTTGATTTATATACATGATTTATAAGTATTTAATTGGTTTATTTACATCTCTTATAATTAACAAAGTCAAGAGTGAAAAATTGCATTGTTCCATAATAAAGCATGAAAAATCTGTTGCTTTGACAAGATAATTCTTCTGTTTTCTGCAAGTTTTCTGGTTTATTCCATGTATAACGCTTTAAAAAATTAGTAGCATTGACCGTTTTTCAAACAAATAAACAGGTCAATATTACGATTTTAAGTATTTTCCATATAATCTATGGCACCAATTTAGAGCGATAGATTATTTGTCTTGGTTGTTGAATTTGTTAACTATTGATGATGAATATGCTCAGTTAAGCATCGAGAGCATGAGCTGTACCCGCCTTTCTTCTCATACAACGGTAAGTATCGTCACAAAATTACTTAGTGAAATAGTGTGATTGAAACGTTTAGAAAGTACCCATGCCTTTATTATTCGATGATTAACAAAATGGAAGTAATATTTTGACTATTAAACAGGAACCGAAATTTTATGACTTATGTCCATCAAACCATTTCTGATTTGAAGCGTACTAGTCCTGCTCAATCTGAGTTTTATCAAGCCGTGGAAGAGGTGCTGGATTCACTTGAGCCCGTATTGGAAGGTAATGATCGTTATCAAAAGCAAGCAATAATACAACGTATTGTTGAGCCTGAGCGTCAAATTATGTTTCGTGTTCCTTGGGTAGATGACAAGGGTAACATTCAAGTCAATAAAGGGTATCGTGTTGAGTTTAACTCTGCACTTGGCCCCTATAAAGGCGGTTTACGGTTTCATCCTAGTGTAAATGCCAGCATCATTAAATTTTTAGGCTTTGAGCAAATTTTTAAAAATGCACTAACGGGGTTGCCTATTGGTGGCGGTAAAGGTGGCGCTAACTTTGATCCTAAAGGCCGTTCTGATGGCGAGATTATGCGTTTTTGCCAGTCATTTATGACCGAGTTATATAGACATATTGGCCCAACAACGGATGTTCCTGCAGGTGATATCGGTGTTGGTGCACGAGAAATTGGTTATATGTTTGGACAATATAAACGTTTGACTGGCCGCTACGAAGGGGTACTGACGGGGAAAAGTTTGCTTTGGGGCGGCTCATTAGTTCGTAAGGAAGCAACTGGCTACGGTGCAGTGTATTTTGCTCAGTACATGCTAGAGGCCCGTGGAGACCTTTTAAAAGGTAAAAAATGCCTTATTTCAGGTGCTGGTAATGTAGCTATTTACACGATTGAAAAGCTATATCAGCTTGGTGCGATACCTGTTAGTTGTTCAGATTCACGTGGCACTATTTATCATGACAAAGGTATCGATCTTGATTTATTAAAAGAATTGAAAGAAGTACGTAGCGCAAGCTTGGTAGAGTATTTACAAAAACATAGTGATGCTCAATATATTCCAGCGTCTGATTATCCTGCGAATGGTCATGCCGTATGGCGTTTTAAGGCGGATGCTGCTTTTCCTTGTGCTACACAGAATGAACTTACTTTAGAAGACGCTCAGGCATTATTGTCCAATGGGTGCGTTGTTGTGAGTGAGGGGGCGAATATGCCGTCTACTCAAGCGGCAGCTGATGCCTTTATTGATGCGAAAATTGCTTATGGTCCAGGTAAAGCTGCGAATGCTGGTGGTGTAGCGACTAGTCAGTTAGAAATGGCGCAAAATGCAAGCATGCAAAATTGGACGTTCGAGCAGGTAGATGAAAAGTTGAAAGTAATTATGAAAAATATTTTCAATGCAGCCAATGATACTGCTACAGAGTTTGGTCAACCTGGTAATCTTGTTTTAGGTGCTAATATTGCTAGTTTTAGGCGTGTTGCTGAGGCCATGATTGAGCAGGGAATCGTATAACTTTTTTATAATCACAATATAAAAAAACGGCTTCTGTTATAGAAGCCGTTGATGTGTTTCAGGACGAGACAATTAGGTCTGTCGTTAGCTTAAGTGATGGACTGGCTCCATACCATATACGGATGTATCTATTCCTTCCATGCGTGCTTTTATTTGCAATGACAGATACTGAGAGTAGTGTCTTGATTGATGCAAATTGCCACCATGGAACCATAGCGCTTCTTGATGAGTTGGTTTCCACATGTTGCGAAGCTCTCCTTCCCATGGACCAGGATCTTTTGCTGTGTTCGATCCCATGCCCCAGCATTTACCCACTTTGTCAGCGACATCTTGGGAGATGATTTTTGCCGCCCAGCCGTTCATCGATCCGAAACCTGTTGCGTATACGATTAAATCAGCTTCCAGTTCAGTACCATCCGTAAGCACCACAGATTTTGGTTTAATGCTCTTAATAGAAACACCGGATTTAAGCTTAATGTCTCCATTGGCGACAAGCTCTGAAGCACCAACATCAATGTAATAGCCTGAGCCACGACGAAGGTATTTCATAAATAGACCAGAGCCATCTTCGCCAAAATCTAGTAGAAATCCAGCATCGGTTAAACGTTGGTAGAAGTCTTTATCTTTTTCAGCAACCGCTTGGTAAGCAGGAATATGAAATTGTGGCATCACTTGAAAGGGGATAGATGCAAAGGTTAAATCTGCTTTATAGGTTGTCATACCATTTTCAACGGCTTCTTCTGAATATAAGCCTCCTAGGACGAGCTCCATCAATGAATCAGATTTGATGATGTGAGTGGATGAGCGTTGGATCATAGTGACATCAGCATCATTTTCCCACAGGGCACAGCAGATATCATGGGCTGAGTTGTTGCCACCAAGGACGATGCATTTTTTACCTTTATAGGCTTCTCCGCCAGGATGTTGACTAGAGTGGTGTTGCTCTCCTTCAAAAGTATCCATTCCAGGTATGTTGGGCATGTTAGGTATGCCAGACATGCCTGTTGCTAGTATAAGTTGCTTAGGACGAAGGGTGAGTTTCTCTCCATTTTTATCAATAGTTACCCGCCATTCTTGTTTCTCTTCGTCAAATTCCGCATGTATACAGCGTGTAGATCCCCAATAATTGATCTCCATGACTTTGGTGTACATTTCTAACCAATCACCAATTTTGTCTTTTGGGGTGAAGACTGGCCAGTTTTCTGGGAAGGGGAGGTAAGGCATGTGGTCATACCAAATAGGATCGTGTAATGAGAGTGATTTATAACGATTGCGCCATGTGTCGCCCGGTTTTGGTAGGGCATCAATCACTATAGTGGGAACATCCAGTTGACGCAGGCGAGCCGCGAGACCTATGCCGCCTTGTCCTCCGCCGATAATCAGGCAATAAGGTTGTTCTGTATAACCTAGGGTGGCTTCTTCGTGTTGGCGTTTTTCAAGCCACGTTTGGCGGTTTTTATTGGCACCATGTTCAGCGCCTTTTGGACGGAGTTTGTTTCGTTTTTCAGGGTAGTCTTTAAGCTCCGTCATTGTTGTTAGGAAGGTCCAAGCAAGACCGTTACGCAATCGTAAATATGCACGTCCTCTAGCAACGGCAGTTTCAAAGGTAATCCAAGCGTCAATCACACCGTCTGTTTCAGTGGCATCTTCTTCTAATTGCCAGTTAGTCGGACAAACACGTTTTATGGTGTCAGCGATCATGTCGCTAATGGCAGTGCGACCTTCAAGGGTTTTAATGTTCCAGGTGAAGGATATTAAGTCACGCCAATACCCATTTTCTTCAAACAGTACCGCAGCATCAGTTGGGGTATTTGAGCTAAGCGTGTTCGAAAGTTTTTCTAGCCAATCCATAACGGCTATGTTGGGTTGATGCATTGTATTTAGTGAAGATGTTTTTTTTGAAGGATCCGTCATAAGTAACTCCAATGTAGATTATTATTTTTATTACTACCCTAATACCAAGTTCATATGCTTGGTTTCATTTGAACTATATTGGTACTGAAGATGGAGCAGTATGCGTGCCAACAGATCGCCACGGATATTTTTTTGTTATAACTTTTTGATTTATATCGTATATTTTTTTAAAAGTAAGATTGATTAAATGATAATGTATTTCGTATTCGTTACACCTGTAATGCTTTTTTGTACAAGTGTAACGTCCAGTGTTCGCCTTTTAACTAAGTAGAGACGGGGAAGTTTGAGATGTTAATCTTGAGCTGGGCGATGAATCAGAATTGGGTAAAGAAGTATAGAAAGCCTGATTCTTCACGAGTAGACTGCTAGTAATCTAAAAATAAAAATAATAGCCAGGAGCAAAGAGTCTGTATGAATAATACAAGTCAGCAACGTCGGCATATTGATGCAATACTTAGCTACAGTGGCCGTCAAGCCTTAGGTAAGCATTATTCTCCCCATGAGTTAATTGGGCGTTCTTGGCAGCGATGCCTTAATGAATATGGTTTAGACCCCAGTCAACCAAGACCAGCTCGCATTGTGACGCATCAGATTCTTCGTGAGCATCAAGATTCGGTGGATGAATTTTTGAATGTTGCGCGCGCAGGTGTTGAGCAACTTTATACGCAAATAGCAGGCTTGGGTTATGTCTTATTACTGAGTGATTATCGAGGCATTACAGTTCAGTTTTTAGGAAGTAAAAATGACGATGAACGCTTGCATAGAGCGGGTCTGTATTTAGGCGCGGACTGGAGTGAGCAATATGCAGGTACTTGTGCGGTAGGTACTTGTATTCAAGAGCAACAGGCTTTAACTTGTCATCGTGTCGATCATTTTGATAGCTCCCATATTGGTTTGACCTGCACAGCCGCACCAATTAAAGACCCATCTGGCCAGTTATTGGCGGTGTTGGATATTTCCGCGCTTGATTCATCACGAACACCGGATAGTCAAAATTTTGCTTTGCACTTAACTCAGCTTTACGCTCGATTAATAGAGGATGCGTATTTTTTGAGGCGATATCGGCACAGCTTGATTTTTAAGTGCGATCAGTCTCGTGAATTGGTTCAAGTAAATGGGCAGTGTTTATTTGCATTAAATGAAGATGGTGAGGTATTGGCTGCAAACACCGCTGGCCGTAGTTTATTATCGCAATGTCATATTATTGATCTGCCAACGGTATCCTTACCTACATTGTTAGAATGCCAATGGCGGGATATTGTCTCTATTAATTACGAAAGTAAAGATGGTATCCGAGCTTTTCGTTTATCGGGAACACAGCAAACCTTGTTTGGAATGTTGATAGAGCCCGCCACAAATGTGCCTTATCAGCCTCAACTTTCACAAATACTGGCTACTCAAGAAGAGTCTGTTTTTCAACTTGATGGATTGAGTGCGGATGATCCAGCCATGCGTAAAACGATTAGTCTGGCAAAACGGCTACGTCATCGAGATATGAATCTACTGATTTTAGGTGACACAGGCACTGGGAAAGAGGTGTTAGCACAAGCGATTCATGACTCAAGCCATCGTGCACAGAAACCTTATATAGCTGTTAATTGTGCTGCGATTCCTGAATCTTTAATTGAAAGCGAGCTTTTTGGCTATGCGCCTGGAACCTTTACTGGTGGGCGTGCAAAAGGGGCAAAGGGATTAATTCAGCAGGCGAGTGGTGGCACTCTTTTTCTCGATGAGATTGGGGATATGCCCCTGCATTTGCAAACCCGTTTACTCCGCGTATTGGCTGAAGGGCAAGTTATGCCGTTAGGCGCACTCCAAGCGGTTGATGTGGATGTTCGTGTGCTAGCAGCCACACATTGCAATCTCGCTCAACTCATTAAAGAGGGGCGTTTCAGAGAAGATTTATTTTATCGACTTAATGGCGCTACATTAAATCTGCCCACTCTCAAAGCACGTGCTGATAAACCATATCTCATTCAAATGCTCTTAAAGAAAATTAATCCAGTAGTGAGATTAAGAGCCGACGCGATGAGCGCACTTTTAGCCCATGAATGGCCAGGTAATATCCGCCAACTTGTTAATACATTAACCTTTGCTGATGCCATCTGTGAAACTGATGAAATTTCTATACAGCACCTCCCCGAAGAGTTTTTTATCCATCAAAATGGATTGGTTGAACCATTCATTCCGCTTCATCCAATTACAACTACTTATGTTAATTGTCAGGAGTCTTCTACTGACGATTCTGAGCAACAATTTTTATTAAATTTATTACGACAGCAGCGTTGGAATGTATCCGCTGTTGCGAAGCAATTGGGTGTGTCGAGACCCACGGTATATCGTCGTATGACAAAGCATCAAATAGTTCAGCCAAAGAATAGGTAATTACTAATGTAAAAAGTTACTGTGAAACATTGCTGTAAAAAAATACGGTGAGAATTTAAGCCTTGATTCCACATCCCTGACTTATGATGACTTTTCTTTTGAGTGAATTACTGAAGAAAAGGAAGATTTAGCCGTTATTATTCTATAGTAGAAGTGATTTTTCTGGGAAAGATATGAAGGATTCTTTCTTTATCTCAGTTTTTCATAGCAATGTCGCAGGGTGTTTTTATGATTAGTATTGAACAAATGGCTATTGTATTAGATACATTACCAGACCCTGCATTTATCCTGTCGCGCAGTGGTAAATATATCGCCGTGTTTGGTGGGCGTGATGCTCGTTATTACCATAGCAGTGATGGGCTTGTTGGTTTGCGTATTACCGATATTGTTGAAAATGAGAAGGCTGATTGGTTTCTTGAGCAAATTGAGTTGGCACTAGACTCAGGTCAGCTGTTAATCAAAGAATATGAACTGAACAGTCTAGATATTAATATAGAGTCTATAGATGGACCGAAGCATTCTCTTTGGTTCGAAGGCCGTATTCAGAGGCTCGATTTTTTGGTTGACGGCGAGGCTGTCGTATTGTGGGTCGCCAGTAACATTTCAGAGCGGCACGAGCTGGAAATTAAGCTGAGAACACTTAGTGATACAGATCAGCTCACAGGACTTTTCAATCGAAGGAAACTTGAGCGAGATCTAGCTCTTCATTACGATGCGTTCGAGCGGTATGCTGTCCCAGCGTCTATTTTGATGTTTGACCTTGATAACCTTAAAAAAATAAATGATACCTTGGGTCATTACTCCGGTGATGAAATTATCAGGACGATAGGTGATATTTGTCGATCAGAACTCAGAAAAACTGACATTGCGTGTCGCTTTGGCGGTGATGAATTTGTTATTGGTTTGCCAAATATCAATTTGAAAGATGCGGTGACGTTTGCTAATCGACTACGAAAGCATTTCAAGTTGGAGTTGAACCGATTTTCTACTGAGGATATACCTATTAGTATTAGCATAGGTGTCGTGACTATGGAGCCTGCGGATCGATCTTATGAGGAGACATTGAGACGTGCTGACGATGCTTTGTATGAGGCAAAAAGAAGTGGCAAAGATCAGGTAAGATTGGGTTAATATCCTTTTAGGCATCGAAGACTAAGTAGTATTCGTGCTCTGTTCAGTTGATGATTAAATATTTTATGAAAAACGGCTTCTGTTGCTGAAGCCGTTTTTCGTTTAAGCATTAGAAATATTAGTTTTGCTTATTTTTAGTGTTAAGCAAAGCGTTTTTCTAGGTAGCTGATGATCTGTGAAGATTCGTACATCCATTCCACTTTTCCATCTTTCTCAATACGCAGGCAAGGCACTTTTACTTTACCGCCGCCTTCAAGTAACTCAGTACGGTGAGCTGAACCTTCTGGTGCGTTACGCTTTTCAATAGGTAGGTTTAGCTTGTACATGGCTCTGCGTGTTTTAGTGCAAAATGGGCAGGCGGCGAATTGATAAAGCGAAAAATCTTTAAGTTCTTGATTAATCTCTTGTTGCTTTTCTGGTGTGCGCTTTTTCTTAGATCCGCGGGTAATAAGATCAACAGCTATGATGATGTAGCCTAGAAGGTTACGGATGAGGTTTATCAATAATTTCATGCGGGACGCTCGCTTGTTCTCAGAACTAAATGAATAAGAGTAATGTCAGTGCGCGCCATTCTAGCGGTAAAGTGTTAATGATTTAAGGGCTAGAGATAAATGTTTTTAATTTGTGCTTTGGTATGTGTCATTATCAAACGCTATTCGCTGAATTTATAATCCTTTGGAGTAATTATGAACAATAAAATTATAGGTATTATTTTAGTTATCGCTGGTGCTGCTTTGGCTGTATGGGGTTACAACATTTACGATGCGGCTAGCTCTCAAGTAACTCGTGCCTTAAGCGGTGAAACGCCAGTAGAAGCTTGGGTCGGCATGGTCGGTGGTATTGTTTGTGTATTAGTTGGTCTAACAAGACTGAAATAAGTGCTGATTTTGTAGAATAGTGTGAGATGAAAATAGAGGTTGAAGATTTCATGGAAAAAAGAAACAAAGTGTATTTGGATAGCTTTCTCCATTCTTTACCTCTAGAAGTTGCCGAAAAATACACTTCGTTTAGTGCAGGTTACTACTGTGCCGATGAGTACAATGCCAACATTTGTGCCGATTTGATTATGCGTGGTGAAAAACAGGCATCTTGCAGTATGAAACATTGGTACAGCTATGAAGGTGAAGCCATGCCAGAGGTTGGTCATTTACAAGTTGTGACCAATTGGGACGGCAAGCCCTTGTGCATCATAGAGATTACCTCTGTGACAGAATGCCAGTATTGTGATGTTAGTGCTGAATTTGCCGCAGCAGAAGGTGAGGGTGATAAAACCTTGGCTTGGTGGCGTGAAGCGCACTGGGCGTTTTTCTCCGCGGAGTGCGAGGAATTAGATATTGAGCCAACGGAAGATATGTTACTGGTGTTAGAGCGCTTTAAGGTTGTTTATCAATAGGGAAATATTAATAAGTTGGCCTTTTCGCGCTTAGCTTTGAGTTAATCCCAGTTTATCTCAGCAAGTGATTCAAAGCTTGGGCGAGCAAAATAGTAACCTTGGAACAGATGGATGCCCATGTCTTGTAAAACTTGGTATTCGGCTTTTGTTTCGACTCCTTCAGCGACGATTATCATATTCAGTTCGTTGAACAGGTTTACCAAATTTCGTACGATGATTTGGCGCTTTTTGTCTTGGTCTATATTCTTGATTAACGCTATATCAATTTTTGTGATGTCTGTTTTAAGGTCGGCAAGTTGGTTTAAACCGTTGAACCCTGAGCCAAAGTCATCTGTAGCGGTTAAAAAACCTTGTTGCTGATAATGCAGAATAATGGATTCTAAATGTTTGCTGTCCGTAATTTGTTCGTTTTCCGTGAATTCGAAAATGATCTTTTCTTTTGGAAATTGATATTCTTCTGCTGCGTTTAGCGTGGTTCGAATACATAGTTCTGGCTTGTAAACCGCATTGGGTAAGAAGTTAATACTAAGAAAGCAGTGTTTATGAACTTCTAGCTCTGCAGCAAGTTTTATAGCTTTCACTCGACAACTTTGATCAAAGCGATAGCGGTTGGTTTCATTGACGTTTTGAAAAACCTGAAATGCACTTTCTTGATTTAAGCCACGAACAAGAGCTTCTTGTGCGAAAACGGTTTTGCTTTGGCTATTAATAATCGGCTGAAACGCCATAGTGAAGTCGAAGCCTAAGTCACATCCAGTTGAACATTCTGCGCAGCCTAGTTTTCGGAAGTCCTTCTGTTTCATGTTGCGACTCTCTTGTTTAATACTTGGGTATGTAGGGAATAGATAGATGCTTCTTATACATATAATCCCCTATCACAATGATTTCTATGGAGTATTAAACAATAGAGTTTTCGTTGGTAATTTACCAGTGATGCGTCATTTCTTTCAAATATTTGCTATCGTGTGGGTTTTATTCCATCTTTCTTCGGTGGATGTTATTGAAGCATTTGATGGCGATGATTTTAATAGGTGATTGTTTATGAAGATTTTAATGTTCCTTGGTACCGTTAGAGACAGTACACCGCCGCGGCCAGCTCGCTTAGGTGAAAGGGTAGCGAAAGCATGCTTAGCGTCTTTTTCATCTCAGCATGGCGATCATGAAATAGAGTTGGTAGACGCTTTAAATTATCCGTTAGAACCAATTTTTAAGCCTCATTTTTCCTATTCGAAAAGTCAGGTTCCATCTGAATTGGATGAGCTAGCTAAGAAAATAGCCTCCGCTGATGGTTATATAATGGTAAGTCCAGAATACAACCATTCAATGAGTCCTGCTTTGGCGAACTTACTGAATCATTTTGGTAGTTCTTTGTTTTCATACAAGCCAAGTGCCATAGTAACTTATTCAGCAGGCCAATGGGGTGGCATGCGAGCGGCAATCGGCATGCGAACCTTTTTGTCAGAGCTGGGCTGTTTGCCAGTGTCATCTATGATTCATGTTCCAAAAGCGCAAAATATCTTTTCTGAAGACGGAGGTTTGCTAGAGGGCGAAGATCAATCTGAATGGTTTGGTTACTTTGGGCGTACGTTTAACCAATTGATTTGGTGGGCTCAGGCAGCGGTGAATCACAAAACGCACATTGATCCTCAAGATATGATTCGAGCCTTCACAAGAGATCCTTCCCAAAGAAATGCGCCTTAGTTTGGCTTAAACAAAAACGTTAAGTCGTTTGGATGCAAGCAATTTGCTATTAATCCAGTCCTTAATAATTCCTTAATTAATAAGCGCTATTGTTTGGGTAATAAACATTGAGAGATCTCACCATGGATTTTGCCCAAAAAGCGTTAAAGCGAGTTGCCGTTTCAGGTTTGATCATCAGTATTGTTGCTGGTGCTGCAGGATGGAAAATCGCCAAAGAAAGCGCAGAGCAAGAAACGGTTAATTTGGCTTTAGAGGTCTCTCAAAGTATCGTTTCGCATTTTGATATAGTGAATGCTTCCATTGAGAATCTCGCGATAAGGGCGCAGCAAGCGACTGATAATCTAGTGTTAGATTGGTTTGATATCGCGGAGCTTTATGACAAAGATGGGATCAAGATTTCAGAGTCCATTACTGCAGCGGGTGAATTAATAGAAACAGCTTTACCTCATCATGAAAAGCCAAGTTATCAGCAAGCGTCTTATCAAAGTTTGACTTTAAATGACGGTAATTGGGCGTTAAGAACTTTCGTACCTATAAAAAATAATGGGCATATTTGGGGGTATTTGGAAGGTGTTCGAATGGTGCCGGAATGGCAACGTGCAGATATTCGCAACTTTTCATTGTTGCTTGCATTAATTTCCGCGGGAGCTGCATGGTTATGTGCTCTGGTAATTTATCCGCTAATTTTGATCTTGAACAAAGAAAATCAGCATTATATTGAAAAAATTAAACAATCCAATATAGACATGATGTATGCCATGGGGAAAGCCATTGCTTTACGAGATTCTGATACGGGTGCGCATAATTACCGTGTAGCGTGGATAGCATCAGAATTGGCTGAAGCTTATGGCCTAGATAATGAAGCTATGAAAGCGCTGATATTAGGAAGCTATCTCCATGATATAGGTAAAATTGCTATATCAGACAAGATTTTACTTAAACCTGGAAAACTGTCAGAAGATGAGATGGCAGTAATGAAAACCCATGTTCAAGAGGGGGTGGTAATGGTCGATGGTATTGCTTGGTTAAGTGATGCAAAAACTGTAATAGAGGCGCATCATGAAAAGTGGGACGGTAGTGGTTATCCTCATCGTTTAGTTGGTAAAGCCATTCCGATCAGCGCTCGTATATTTGCTATAGCGGATGTTTTTGACGCTTTGTGCTCTAAACGCCCATATAAAGAACCATTCAGTTACGATAAAGCCTTGTCGATTATTCAGGAGAGCCAAGGATCTCATTTTGATCCGTCTCTTGTTGCGCTGTTTGAAGGATTAGCAAAAGGATTTTATAGCACTATCTCTATTGCCGATGAAGCATCGTGTCGTACTTTAATGTCTAACAAAATCGATAAATATTTCTACAACACCAAATAAACCAAATAAACCAAATATTATTCCAATGCTTAGTAAGGCTAAGACTTTGACATCTATTTGTAATCTCACTGAGATATATATGTCTTTTTCAGTGATTCTCGCTTGAATATTATTTTTAAGGATTTTTTCCAATTGGAGTATTCGATTAGTTGGTAATCGAATCAAAGTCGCATCCTTTCATTTTTTCAGAATGTCTTAATTCTTGAAAGCTAAACTGAAACATAGAAATTCTTCGGCTATTCCTAAAGTGATTCGTCAGACAAATTATTCATGTTGTTAAAATTCAACTGTTTATGTGGATTATTTCGTCAGTTTTATAATATCTTTAGATTATAGCTATCATTATTTTAGTACAAAAGAGCGTAATCTATACTTGAAAGAGTATGCTCTAGCTGATGTTTATTACGCGTATTTAGGAGAGGTGGCTAGCTTGATTAACATTATATTAAGTAATGAAAACAATGATGCCGAATTTACATGTTTGTCTTAAGTGTGATTCATATCAATAACAGACTCTTCATAAAGTTTTAAAATAAAAAAGCAAGTTGAATTTTTTACTATAATTTTATAGGCAAGCAAGATAAGCATAACCATTAAGTAAGGAAAAGCATGAATACTATTTTGTCAGCGTTACCAATTGTATTATTGATTTGGGTGATGACAAAGCGTAATCCCGTGCCTTCGCATATTGCTTTGCCTACTGTTGCGGTTCTAGTTGCCTTTATTCAGCTGGTGTTTTTTCAGGCGGATACAGGTCTGTTAAGTGCTAATATAATCGCAGGGGCTTTGTCTGTATTGACACCTATTTCTATTGTCGCTGGTGCTATTTTATTAAATCGTGTGATGTTCTTTTCAGGCGCTGAAGCGGTGCTAAGTCAGTGGTTAAAAAGCATCAGCTCTAACAAAGTGGCTCAATTGATGATTATTGGTTGGGCTTTCGCTTTTATGATCGAAGGGGCATCTGGATTTGGTACTCCAGCAGCGATTGCTGCGCCTATATTGGTTGGTTTGGGGTTTCCTGCTATCCCCGTGGCTATTTTTGCCTTAGCGATGAACACTGTACCTGTGTCTTTTGGCGCGGTGGGAACACCAATCTGGTTTGGTTTGTCAGGGCTGTCGCTATCCGAAATGCAGCTTATGGAAATAGCTAAACAAACAGCGTTACTTAATAGTCTTGCTGCTTTAGTTGTCCCTTTTATCGCTCTGTCTTTTGTAGTGAAATGGCGCGATATTCGTCAAAATGTCTTATTTATTTTACTAAGTATCCTTTCCTGTACAGTTCCTTATGTTGTGTTTGCTCAATGGAATTATGAGTTTCCTTCATTAATAGGCGGTGCTGTTGGCTTGGGATTAAGTGTATTGTTGGCAAAACAGGGTGTTGGGTTAAATAAATCTGCAACTACAGAATTGTCCGATAAGGTCATAGAAGTAAAAACTATCATGAAGGTGTTTTTACCTTTTGCTTTGCTTATTGCCATTTTAGTTGTAACGCGCATTCCTCAATTGGGCGTGAAGGCATTACTTAATGATATGACGCCATGGTTCACTTGGCATGTCGGTGACGCTGGTTTTGAGGTGAGTCAGGCCTTGGTGTTTAGCATTAACAATATTTTGGGCATGGACGTAAATTGGCAATATAAAAGTCTCTATGTTCCAGCTGTGATTCCTTTTCTTATAGTCTCATTAATTTGTATCCCTTTGTTTGGTATGTCACGCGTGCTTGTTGTGAGATCTTTACGAGATACTGGTCGGCGTTTATTTTTGCCTATGTTGTCCCTAATTGGCGCATTGGTGATGGTTAATTTGATGATGCAAGGCGGAAGCCAAGCTCCAATGTTGTTATTAGCTCAAGCATTTTCAGGATTACTGGGCGATAGTTGGGGTTATGCGGCGGCGCTACTTGGGGCGCTCGGATCTTTTTTTTCAGGGTCGGCAACCGTGTCAAACTTAACTTTTGGTGGTATTCAATTAGGTATTGCAGAGAAGGTCGGTTTGCCTGTTAGCCTTGTACTTGCTTTGCAATCTGCTGGTGCAGCCATGGGCAATATGGTGTGCATTAATAATATTATTGCAGTATCAACAATCTTAGGTGTGAGTAATAAAGAAGGGTTTATCATTAAGCGAACTATTATTCCGCTGTTTGCCTACGCGCTGGTGGCGGCATTGTTTTCTATCGTCAGTTTGGCTTTATAAAAAATAGCCAGATGAGATTGATGTCATCTGGCTATTTTTTATGTTGTTACAAAGAAATTATTAAGGTTCAGCTTTGATAAGTATCGGCTACTAAATATCGACTACGCTTTTGCTGAGTCTGATGTTGGTTGGGCTGAATAAATATCTTGGTCCAGTTCATTTTCGCTTTTCGCAACGAGAGTTGAGACCATCAAGTCGCCACAAACGTTTACTGTTGTGCGAGCCATGTCTAGGATTCTGTCTATACCTGCAATGATGGCTAGGCCTTCGATTGGTAAACCAACAGTTGTTAGAACCAAAGACAGCATGATCATACCAGCACCTGGAACACCCGCTGTACCAATGGATGCTAATGTAGACGTAGCGATAATGACAATGTAGTCAGAAAATTCTAGGTCAACACCAAATGCCTGTGCGATAAACAAAGCGCAAACGCCCTGATAAAGCGCTGTACCATCCATGTTTATTGTTGCGCCCAAAGGTAAAACAAAACTAGAGATACCTTTTGATACGCCTAGTTCTTCTCGAGCCGCTTTAATGCTTGCTGGTAATGTACCTGAACTACTTGTGGTGGTGAACGCAACCGCGGCTGGTGTAGCAATACCTTTTAGATAAGGGATTGGGCTAAGGCGTCCTAATAGACTGACCAAGCCACTGTAAAAAATCACGACGTGTATAATGCTACCAAGATAAACCACCGCAACAACTTTAATCAGCGGTAGTAGAATCTCTAGGCCATATTTTCCCGCCACCCAAGCCATTAAACCGAATACGCCGTAAGGTGCCAGTTTCATTACTAGACCGGTTAGCGTGTACATAGCTTCCGCAAGGCTTTCAAATACTGCGATGGCAGGTTTGCCTTTCTCACCAGACAGAGTTAACGCAATTCCTAAACCTAGTGCAAAGACTATGATTTGTAGAATGTTGCCAGCAGCAAGCGCATCAACAGGGTTGGTTGGGATCATGTTTAGCAGCGTTTGCACTAATGTTGGGGCTTCTTTTGTCGCTTGAGAGACCGTAGAAGCGTCCATATTCAAACCGGCGCCAGGGCTAAAGATAGTTCCTAAACCTAGGCCGATAGTAATAGCAACAGCGGTTGTTCCTAAATACAACACTATTGATTTCAATCCCACTCGACCCATTTTTCGAGTGTCTTGCATAGAAGTAACGCCAACTACCAAGGAGCAAAACACCAAGGGAACAATGAGCATTTTAATGGCTTTAATAAATAAGGTGCCAAGCGGTTTCAGTATTTCTGCGTCTGGCCCCATGATAGAACCGGTTATTATACCAAGAACCATACCAATTAAGATTTTTTGCCAAAGTGGCATTTTGCCCCAAAAGGTTGTTTTTTTTGTTGTTTGAGTATCTGTCATCTTAATGCCTTTTTATTTGTTATTTGTCAGGGGGATTAACGCTTAATACGTCGAGCTTGAGGACGAATCATATTGGCCGGTTTAAGCACCTCGTTGATATCGTCTTCGCTCATTAGTTGCTCGTCACGAATTAAGTCTAAAACTCCACGTCCTGTGGCAAGTGCTGTCTTAGCGATACGGCTAGCATTGTCGTAGCCGATATAAGGAACAACGGCAGTAATAACGCCGATGCTTTGGTCAACCAGCTGTTGGCAGTGCTCTTTGTTTGCGGTGATACCGATGACACAGCGCGTTGTTAACATGTCCATGGCTTGTTTCAGCATGCGCATAGATTCCAGTACGTTATAGGCAATAAGTGGCTCCATTGCATTGAGCTGAAGTTGACCTGCTTCTGCGGCCATAGTGATGGCCATATCATTACCGATAACTTGATAAGCTACTTGGCTAACAGCTTCTGGAATAACAGGATTGATTTTGCCCGGCATGATAGAACTGCCAGGTTGTTGTGGTGGAAGGTTTATTTCGTTAAGCCCACAGCGAGGCCCCATGCTTAAAAGGCGTAAATCGTTTGATATTTTCGATAGCTTGATTGCAAGGCGCTTAAGCATGGAAGAGAACAAAACGAACGCGCCCATGTCAGAGCTGGCTTCAACTAAATCGAATGCAGGAATTAGTTGGAAACCGCTGATATTAGATAAGTTTTTTACTGCTATAGCAGCATATTCTGGATCTGTATTGATCCCTGTGCCTATCGCAGTGCCACCAAGGTTCACCTCTTTGAGTAGCTCTGACAGGCCGGCAATACGATCGATGTCTTCTGTCAGCGTCGAAGCAAAAGACTGAAACTCTTGACCTAAAGTCATAGGAACTGCGTCTTGTAATTGGGTTCGTCCCATCTTGATAATGTCGGCAAACTCCACAGACTTAGCTTTAAATGCATCGCGTAATGAGGCGAGGGCCGTTACTAAATCACCGTGTTTGAGCAAAATAGCCAAGCGAACGGCAGTCGGGTAAGCGTCATTGGTAGATTGTGACATGTTGACATGATTGTTCGGGTGAAGGTGTTGGTATTCGCCTTTTTCATAACCGAGTTTTTCAAGTGCAATATTAGCAATGACTTCGTTAGCATTCATGTTGGTTGATGTGCCAGCGCCGCCTTGGATCATATCGACAATAAATTGGTCGTGAAAATGTCCTTGTCTGATTTCTGCGACGGCGTCAATAATAGCGTGATAGCGATCGTCGTCTAAAAGACCTAAGCTTCGGTTTGCGCCAGCACAAGCCGATTTCACCATGCTGATGGCAACAACAAGCTCAGGGAAATGGTGAAGCGGTATGCCGCTGAGATCAAAGTTCAAACAGGCGCGTTGTGTTTGAATGCCATAGTATGCGTTAGCTGGAACATTACTTTCGCCAAGTAGATCGTGTTCGGAGCGAACGGCTTCGGTGGAGATTTGTATCATGATGCTCTCGTTTATTGTTGTTTTACATGGGGTTTTGTAATAGATAAGAGCAACCATTGTGCCAATTGGATGTGTTTCATTTAACTCATTGATTTAATTTATAAATTTATTAAACTCGTTGGGTTTCTTTAAATCTGAAGGGGTATGCCAAGGGAATCGTTAAATTGTCAAAATATGGATTAAAAATGTTTTATATCAATGTCTTAAGTGAATAATAACTGTGGTTATAACTATAACCAAAGTTATATGGGTTGCTTTTGGGAGGCTTAGCTGATTTTTTTATTTAAGCGTTTACTTAGCGCAGGTTGAGACACGCCTATGAGGCGAGATGCGAGGGATTGATTGCCCTGTGCTCGTTTCATCGCTTCTTCTACTAGTAGATCAGTAATTTCTTGCATGGATGGTAATGGTTGTTCGGCTGGAAAGAACACTCGTGCGTTACTGTTTTCTAGATTTGTTTGTAATAGTGAAGGGTTTTCTTTCGTCAACACGTGACGAAATGTCTCCATCGAGAGAACTTTAGATTGATGACGGCTTACGGCATCATAAACGAGTGCTTTTAACTCTCTTATATTGCCCGGCCACTGGTAATTGGCTAATAAAACGGGGAGCTCTTTGGGAATAGTTGGTTTGTTTTTGCCCATTTCTTCTGCTGCTTGTGTTAGGAAAAAGTCTAGCAATAAGGGTAAGTCATTGACCCGACGACGTAAGGGTGGGATCTCAACATGGTGAATTTTCAAGCGATAGTATAGGTCTTTTCGAAAAGCGCCAGATGCTTGTTTATCCGTGAGGTTTTGATGGGTTGCAGCGACTACTCTGGCGCGCAGACGTTTAGGTCGGTCACTGCCTAATGGGTAATATTCACCCTCTTGTAATAGGCGCAATAATTTGACCTGTGATGTAGGGCTTAAATCGCCAATTTCATCCAAAAACAAAGTGCCTCCCGTGGCTTGTTCAATCATGCCTGGGCGAGCGCTATCCGCTCCTGTGAAAGCGCCACGGCGGTGACCAAATAATGTGTCCGAAAAAACGTTGTCGTCTAATCCAGCGACATTGACACTCACCAAAGGCCCGGTGTTGTTACTTAAGTCATGAATGGCTTGAGCAATTTGCTCTTTGCCTACACCACTTTCGCCGGTAATCAGAACTGGCTGTTGGCTAGACGCAATTGATTCAAGGTACTGAAAGACAGCATGCATGCCTTTGTCTTGAGTAATGATACTGGCGAATACATTTGGTTGTTCTAGTGTATTGGTTAGTACATGGCGACGTAGGGCTTGATTTTCGACATGCATTTCTTGCATACGTACAGCACGTTTTATGCCTTCGATTAAGCGGCGTTCTTCGGTTGTTTTGACATAATAATCAAAGGCGCCAAGTCGAATACAGTCTAAAGCGATCTCTAGCTGGTTTAAGCCGCTAATGACAATAACATTAATGTCTGGATACTCTGTTACTATTTTCTGTAGTAGCTTATCACCTGAAATATGAGGCATGGTCATGTCTAGTAGGACGATGCCAATTGGGTGCTCCGCAATCATAGACATGGCGTTACGACTGTCTTGGCAATGGTATAAGTGGCTGAATCCCGCTTTACGTTCTAATGCAATGCTCATGCTGCGTAAGAAGGCTTCTTCGTCATCCACCAGTAAAATACCGAATTGTGGGTAAAGGTTTTTTTGCATACAAGAACTCCTAACAGAGACTTTTACAGGATGTCACGAATCAAGCTAAGCAACTGAAAAGGTCAAAATAGCTTTAGTGCCATGCTTAGGGATAGACTCATAAACCAGACTGCCACCGTGTTCTTGGACGATTTTACTGGATATAGAGAGACCAAGGCCAGTACCACCATCTTCTCGTCGAGTGGTAAAAAAAGGATCGCATAATCGATTTATATTATGCGGCTCTATACCTTTACCTTGATCCCAAACTTCTAAACACAGGTGGTTTTCGTCTTTGAGAAAAGTTCGAATATTAATGGCTTGATTAGATGATTCCAAAGCCTGACACGCATTTACTATAAGGTTAATAATAACTTGCTCAATTTTCTGAGCGCTGCCATAAAAACTCGGCAGCGGACGGGTATATTCTACATTGAATTGATCACAGCTTTGACGAATGGTTTTGTCTACTAGACGAATTGCGACTTCTAGGGTTTCATTAAGATCTATCTGTTCTTTCCAATTATCTGGTGTTTCACGGGCAAAGTCTTTGAGATCGTTAACGATACGACGAATTTTTTGTGTACCTATTAACATATCTTGCAGCATAGAAGGGATCTCATCGCGCATCCTGCTGTATTCGAGCCCAGCAATATAAAAATCGCCATGTTCTTGATAATGGGCTTCGAGGATATCTTCGGCATCATCATAAAATTCTTGTATTACTGGCAGATTTAATAAGAGTAGGCTGCTGGGATTATTTATTTCATGGGCAACCCCTGATACTAAAATGCCTAATGACGCCATTTTATCTGCTTGCATTAGCTGTTTTTGCTGTTGCTTTAACTCGTTGGTACGACGACTTACTTCACGGGTTAGCATGCGGTTCCAGATGACAATACCTCCTAAAATCACCAACAATATTCCAGAAATACTGCCGGTAATTAGTCCGATCTTTTTCCATGGGAAGCCGTCTTGCTCTAATGGGCCTAGCCATTTATCGTAAATTTCCTGCTGGCGGCCAGTATTTTTAAGAATGGCAAGACCTTCGCTAAATTGAGCGAGAAGGTCTCTATTGCCTTTCATTACGGCATAACCATATTGCTTGGCACCAAAAGGGCGGCCAACAGGAATGATGTTAGATAGCGCCAGTTCCTTACCAAGATATAGCCCGGGTAAGTTGGCGACCAGTGCATAATCGTATTTGCCTGACGAAAGTAAACGTAGTGCTGCAGAGTGGGTGTCGACCAGAATCAACTTGGCTTTGATATCGCTATGAAGAAAAAAGTCATGCATGACACCGCCGCGTTGGACAATCAGTTCTTTGCCTGTAAGTTCGTTCAGATCATTTACTTTAGCGGTCCCCTTACGAGCAAAAATAGATTGGTGGACTAACGCATGTGGCGGCGAAAAATTGTAATTGTCGGTTCGCCCTGTTGAATAGGCCATGCCTTGTAAAACATCTAGTTTGCCTTGTTCTAAGCGGCTACGAATATCATCCCAGCTGCCCAGTTGTATATCGACCTCAATCCCCATAACTTCGGCAATGGCGCGAGTTAATTCAGTGTTGTACCCATCCGGTTTACCATTTTCATTAATAAACTCATAAGGTGGGTAATTTAGATCGCCACCCACGTGAATCGGAGCGTCTGCTAGACTGATACTCGCAGTGCATAAGCCGAAAAAAAGTAGGAAAGATTGGTAAATAGATGGCATTGCGTTGATTTTAATAGACATGTCGGTAAATTGTATTTTTTAGAATATGTAAATCATAACATGCTTCGATGATAAGATAGCTGGAGTTTATTTTATTGCTATTTTGTGCGCCGGATTTGTCTTACGCTAGTCATTAATCAAAAGCATGCTAACCGTTTAATGAGGATGTTATGCAATCAGTCAAAGTGGTTTTTCATATTGATGAAGTTGAAAAGTGGTCGTTGCTGCTCGCGAATGTACGAAATCTTGTAAAGGTCGTGGATGTTGCCGCTTCCAAAATTGTTGTGTTGGTTAACTCAAAAGCTGTGACCATATTTGATGGGGAGATTGTTGATGAGCTTTCTTTTGATAGAAAAGCACAACCAAATCATACTGATGCTATCCAAGAGTTAGCCGAGCTGGGTATTGAATTTACAGTGTGCCAAAACTCGATTAATGGATTGAGTATTTCTGTTGAATCTTTGCCAGAGTCTGTAAAAGTTGTTCCGGTTGGCGTGTTGGAACTGATCGAAAAGCAAGCTGATAGTTTTGCTTATATAAAACCTTAGTTACTATCGTATATAAGACGGTAAATGGTACAGAACGAAAAAGGGTCACTTTGAAGTGACCCTTTTTTATATCAATTTTTTACTTAAAAGCTTAATGACTATTTTTTGTCGGCAGCTTTTTCAGCTTGTTGCTTGTCGTAACGTTTTTCCCAGAACTCCGCGCCTTTGATACCAAGTGCTTTAGGGTTAAAGGTGTATTCAGTTACGCCAGATGCTTTTTGGTCTTCGTAATCACGCAATGCTTTCATGGTTGGTTTTGCCATGAAGAAGATAGTGATGATACCAACGATGTTTAACCAAGCCATTAAGCCTACGCCAACGTCACCTAGGTTCCAGATGTAACCTGCAGTATTAACTGTACCGTAAGCTACCATGAACATGATAAGCAGTTTTACGAAGGTTAGTGACACGTTGATGTTCAACGCACGACGTAGGTAAGCTACGTTAGTTTCAGCGATGTAGTAATACGCCAAAATAGTCGTGAATGCGAAGAAGAACAATGCGATGCCCACAAAGACTGGACCTGAACTACCAAATACGCTTGCCAGTGCCATTTGAGTGAAGGCAGGAGACGCAATGATAGTAGAAGGATCAACGTTTTGTACGATGAATTGACCGTCAGGCAAAGAGCCTTGGACGTTGTATTGTTGTGTGATCAAAATCATCAGAGCCGTAGCTGTACAGATGAATAGTGTATCAACGTAAACAGAGAAAGCTTGAACAAGACCTTGTTGTGCAGGGTGTTGAACTTCTGCCGCAGCGGCAGCATGAGGTCCAGTACCTTGACCGGCTTCGTTAGAGTAAACTCCACGTTTTACACCCCAACCAATTGCCGCACCAAAACCTGCTTGTGCAGTAAATGCATCAGAGAAGATTAAGCCGAAAATACCTGGTACTTTATCTAGGTTTAGGAAAACAACGATCAACGCCATCACAATGTAACCAAGCGCCATGAATGGCACGATTATCTGAGTGAAGTTCGCGATACGTTTGATGCCACCAAAGATGATGAATGCCAAGACAACCAAGATAACAGCTAAGGCAACTAATTTAGTTGAACCTACGTCACCGAATGAGCTTGATACAACAACACCTTCGCCGAAGATTTGTACGACAGCGTTGCCAACAGAGTTTGCTTGAATGCCAGGCAAGAAAACACCACAAGCAAGAATAGATGACAAGGCAAATAATATGCCTAACCAACGCCAGCCAAGGCAGCGCTCGAAGTAATAAGCTGGACCACCACGGTATTGACCACCTTCGCTGACTTTATAAAGCTGACCTAAAGTGGATTCCGCATAAGCCGTGCTTGCGCCTAAGAAAGCAACGACCCACATCCAGAAAATCGCACCTGGACCACCAAAACCAATGGCCGCAGCAACACCTGCAATGTTACCTGTACCAACACGACCAGATAGCGATACCGCGAGTGCTTGGAAAGAAGAAATGCCTTTGTCTGAATCGTTAGAATTGAACAAAAGCGAGCACATTTCTTTGAAATGACGAACTTGAGCAAAACGTGTAAGTATTGAATAAAACAAGCCCGCGCCTAAACATAGATAAATTAGGGCAGGGCTCCAAATGACTCCGTTTAAGAAATCAATGAATGCTTGCATAGATAGTCCTCGATAAGATTAGCTCTGAGAGCTTTTTTAGTTGTTGTATGGATACTAGAGTGCGGCGGTTGTGGGAATTGCCGCTGCCATTATGCGGAATGTTACCGTTGGAAATGTAAATTGCGCATGAAAAGTGCACTTAAGTGGGGCGAATTTAACATGAAAAAGAAATGAGATCTATTTGTAAAAGATAGAAGGGGGATATTTCACAAAAAAAATCCCGATGCAAAGATAGTTGCATCGGGATAGGTTCTAGGCGCTGGAGTACCTAGATAAAGGTTTTGATTGCGCTTAATAGATAGGGGTCAAAGAGACCTTCAGGGAAGTCTACATTCATCACTCTACCAATAGTGACTAAAAATATGACCAAGCAAATAGCAATAGTCGTTGATTTTAGATAAGACGCTTTTGCTAAGAACTTCAAGAACAAGAGTGAAAATACAAAGGTTGTTGTAATGAAGCCAAACAAGTAATACCCATAAGCAATGAAAAAGAAGCCAGCTATATATATCAAATTCATGGTGAGATCAGACGGAATTCTTGTGTGTTTTACTCTAATGTATTTACTCACAATCATTACTACTGAAAACAAGATAATTGCTATGGCAATGATGGGAAATGCTTTTGTTAGCATGGATGAGTCCCAAACATTCACGAGAGCATAAATAGCACATACGCTCATAATTGCGATTATCCCCCAATCTGCCAAAGAAACAGTGTCTTTTTTAGTTTCTTGTGGCGTTGGTTCTGCTTTCACATCATTCTTCTGCTGCCTTTTTTTCAAAATAGGAGGTAGTACGAAACCAACAATAATGAGTGCGGCAATAGCAATTACTCCAGGACGTAAAAACCAAGAGTAACCGTAAAATTGGATGCTTTGGAAGAAGTAGTTCTCTGCTCCTGAAGATAATACAAAGCCAATTAAAAATGCCGGTCTAGGCCAATTCGCACCTTTCATCATGACGCCGAGAGCTGCCACGACACCTAATAAAATAAAGTCACCTAAGCTTCGAGTTGCTTGATAGGCAGCAAACAAGATAAGGGTCAAAATAATAGGCGTAAGTACCGAAAATTTAATGTAAGTGAGTAGCGATATTGGACGTGTAAAACAAATACAGAATAATGCGCCCAGAATATTGGCAAGAGCAAGAGACCAAATAATCGTGTATGTCAGGTCAAGGTGAGTCGTTATCATTGATACGCCCGGTTGGATACCAAGCAATAACATACCGCCTAGAAAAACCGCCGCCGCGCCAGAACCAGGTACACCGAATAAAATGGTCGGAATCATGCTTCCTGATGCGCAGGCGTTATTGGCAGATTCAGGAGCGATGACACCACGAATATCACCTTTTCCAAATTGAGACGAGTCTTTACTAGAGTTGATGGCAAAGCTGTATGTCATCCAATCTACAACTGATCCACCTAGGCCTGGAATCGCGCCAATTAAACTCCCAAAGATAGAGGATTTACCAACCAGTGGAAGGTTAGCAAAAACATCTTTGAAGCCCTGCTTTAAGCCGTGACCAAGTTTATTTGGTGAAGAGGCAATTGCGCTATTTTTCACTAATAAGCTGATGATCTCAGGTAAAGCAAAAATCCCCAAACCAACCACAACTAATGGAATCCCGTCATACAGATAGTCGATATCTAGAGTGAAGCGGAACTCTCCTGTTGCTGGAGCTCCGCCAATAGCGCCTACCAAAAGACCAAATCCACAAGCTGCCAAGCCTTTGTAGACATTACCGCCCGAAAGAGCGGCGACAACGCTTAGCCCTAACAGCGTAAGCATAAATAGCTCAGCCGAGGAGAAAGCCAAAACTACAGGTCGTGCGACGAGTATAAATACGCTTAATACAATTGCACCAACAACACCACCTATCATGGATGATAAGAAAGCGGCGGACAATGCGCGAGCCGCTTGCCCTTTTTTCGCTAAAGGAAAGCCATCCATAACCGTAGCTTGTGATGAACTTGAGCCGGGAATGCCCATCAAAACTGAGGTAAATGTATCCCCCGTTGGTATTACCGCAACGAGTCCCATCAGCATACCAAGACCAACGGAAGGTTCCATCCCATATAAAAAAGGTAAAAGTAAAGACATACCGGCGATGCCACCAAGTCCGGGAATAATGCCGACTACTAATCCAACTAAAACACCAGCAATTAGGTAGGTTAGATGGGTAACTGACATTATTTGATCCAGGGCGCTGAGGAACTCAATCATTAATAATCACTCCTAATTTAAAACTACAGCTTGTAATCAAATTTCGTTTTTAGCCAATCGGAAATCCAAGTGTACAACTCAGGAGAAACGGTAATGGCATCGCTAAGATATTGAGCGGCATCAATACCTACAATGTTTTCATAAGGCCCTACTTGTATCTCTGAATCCTTGATAAAGGCAGGATCTTGTAGCATCTGTTTAACAGCTTTTTGATATGTCTGAATAATGTCATTTGGTGTATCCGCAGGTATGAAGATCACCTTTTGAAAGGCAAATCCAGCCGCTAAGAATTTTTTATAAGCCGTATATTCCATACCAGATGGTTGTTTACCAAATTTTTTGAAATAGACCTCTTCAAATGTCGGAAGGTCTGCAAAAGCAGGATCTCTAACGATTTCGCCCTTATTATTTAGAATACCTAATGAAAATAGTGGAACTGCTTTTTTATTATCAACAAGATCAACGACAGAGCTTAAGTATGCAGAAGACGTTTGAAAATCTATTTTTGCTTCACCTCGCTCAAATGCAAGACGGCCAGCACCGCGGCTTTTCATACCAAAAACAGGCTTTATATCAAGCCCTAGCATTTCGAAAGCCAAAAAGACCGGTAACTCCAACCCTGTTGGGCTTTGAGAGCCAAAAGGTAACGTAACACCATTTAATTTAGTAATATCATTCGCTGAGGCTACTCCAAGATCTGGTTGTACGTAGACAACTCCGCCTGTAGGGCTAGCCATCAACGGAATCCATTTATCAAAGTTATAGCGAACACGTTTATCCCCTAACATGAATGGATACAGTGTTGATGCTGAAGTTCCTAGGATATCTTCGCCATTACTTTTTGCGCGTTGAAAAAATAGGTTAGTGCCTGTGATCGAGCCACCACCAGGTTGGTTCTTTATAACCACTGTTGGGTTTCCTGGTAGGCTTTTAGTTAAATGGGGTGCAACAAAGCGAGCCCAAACATCGGTGCCGCCACCGACTCCAAATGGAATCGTCCAGTTAATGGTTGACGGAAGTTCAGTATCTTGTGCTTTTGTTGGTAACGCCAATAGGCAGCCAAAAGTTAAGACAGAAACCCCTAAGAGCTTAGAAAGTTTTTTCATTGAATTCACCTTTCTTGTTTTTATGAATGTTTAATACGTTTATTATTTTTTGTATTGATGGTTAATTAAGATAAACCGTACCTGAAAGTATTTTTCTTGCGGTACGGATTACCGATACACTATTTAACGCTGATAAATTGTCTTCCTTGCGTTGAGCGCTAAGCTCGATCTTTCCTGAAGGGTGTTCAAGGGTGAAATGGGACTCGGAGTCTTTATCACCAATGAGTTTTGAGGCTACGGTTCCTGGAAGGCAACACGCAGTCACAATAGCGATACTTCCCGTAACGGCTAATGATTTATGGCATTTATGTGGGACAAAGTAGCGAGCATTGATGGTTCCATCAAAACGAGCTGGAGAAAGTAAAATAGGCTTAGGTATAACCGAGTTTGAAACATCACCCATTCCCATTAGTTCACCGGCCTGAAGGCGAATAACTTCTAAACGAGTCATAAACTCAATATCGTTATCTAGCTCTGCTGGCGTTTCATAGCCGGTTTTTCCAAGATCACTTGCTTGGATTAAAACAACCGGTGTCGCAGCATCAATACAAGTAACTTCTACCGAATCGATAAGGTTCAGAGTACTACCAGTGGGTAATAACTTACCTGTTTTTGCGCCCTCTACATTCAAAAATGTTAACTGAATTGGGGCGCCAGGCGAGTTCGTACCGCTAATAATAGTATTTCCGGTATATTCTACTTTGCCTTGAGGAGTTTGTACTGTTGAATGAATAATCTTTCCGGTGTTTAGATTGTGAATGCGCACCGTCGTCGTTCCTTCGCTAGCCGGGAATAAGCCAGTTTCTATGGCGTAAGGCGCAACACCAGCAAGCATATTTCCGCAGTTTGGCGCAAAGTCTACAGTTTTCTCTACTATGCCTACTTGTGCAAATAAATAATCAACATCCGCATCTGGGTGAGTTGAAGCGCCAACCATCGCCACTTTGCTTGTTAAGCTATTTCCTCCACCAATGCCATCAAGTTGAAGTTCATGGCCGGATCCCATAATTTTTAACAAAACATCTGCACAGGCATTTCGGTCTTGAGGAAGATCGGAGATCTGTAAATAGGGCCCTCTAGAGGTGCCGCCGCGCATGATGATGCAAGATATGGTTTGTGACATTGTGATAAACCTTTGTTGTTGTAATAGCTTGTAGCTAAAGTCTCACAATCTATATTCGTGCATCAAATGCAAAGATACGTCATAATTGATGTGTAAAACGAATCAATAGGAATGGCAATGCATCAAATAGAATTTAAAGATTTGGTTATCTTCATACGTATTGCGGAGACAGGAAATTTTCATGATGCCGCTGAATTAACCTTTTTATCTCAACCTGCTTTGAGCCGAAGAATGCAGAAATTAGAGGCTATTTTAGGTACTCAATTATTTGAACGAACGACTCGGAAAACTTGGCTAACCTCTGTGGGACGTGAGTTTTTGCCAAAAGCTCGTCGCATGGTAGAGGAATTTGAGCTGTCTGTTTTAGGCATAAAAGACATGGCTTCTCAGCAGAAAGGCAAAGTCACTATTGCCTGTATCCCTACTGCTGCATTTTATTTTTTGCCCAGTGTTATTAATGTTTTTAATGAACGTTATCCGGGGATTCGTATTCAAATTTTAGACGAAAGTGCCAATCATGGTTTGGAGTCGGTTATTCGCGGAGATGCGGATTTTGGTATAAATATGGCCATAGCTCAGCATCCAGAAGTGTCTTTTACGCCGCTTCTCGATGATCCATTTGTAGTTTGTTTGCGCAAAGATCACCCATTATGTGAGTTAGATGAAGTCTCATGGACGGATATGGAGCCGTATAAATTAATCAGTGTTGGACGTGCCAGTGGCAACCGAATTTTGTTGGATAAATCCTTAGCAAGAGATCAAGTGCAGCTGAACAGTTTTTACGAAGTTCAACATCTTTCTACGTCGCTCGGTTTAGTGGAAATGGGGCTAGGTATATCTATTGTTCCCAAATTGGCTATGCCATTAAGTAGCGCATCGGTACTGACTTCTAGGCCGCTCAAAGGCAAAAAAATTGATCGTTCAATTGGACTTGTAAAGCGAAGCTCTACATCGGTTTCTCCCGCGGCGGATCTATTTATTAATATCCTGTTGGAACGCTGGTCGGTTAATTAACTTACGATCAAAGCATGAGGCACTTTAAAAAAGCTAGAGAACTAAACTTAGGGTATTTTAAATAATACAGCTAGTATGGTGTTTCAGTTTAATAGCGTTTGCTATTTCCGTGCATCACCTAGGACTTATATGTCTCATTTTCGCGTCCGTTATCAAACTCTTGAGTTTGATAAGACCGATATCCATGTGCGAACACTGCGTGATAATCAAGAGTTTTCAGATGATGATAATATTGCGTTAAATCTTGGTATCTCATCTGCGGCATGGCCTTTGTTTGGTGTGATTTGGCCATCTGGTGAAGTGCTTGCACACCTGATGTTTGAGTATAAAATCGATGGTTTAAAAATACTAGAAGTTGGCTGTGGTATTGGGCTTGCAAGCCTTGTATTGAATCATAGATTGGCCAATATTACGGCAACGGATTATCACCCTGAAGCAGGCAATTTCCTTAAGCAAAATACGCTTTTGAATGGCGATCAGCCTATACCTTTTATCAGGGCGAGCTGGCAAGACGCTAGCACAGATTTAGGCAAATACGACTGTATTATCGGTAGTGATATTCTGTATGAACGTTTTCATGTTGATCTATTATCCGCTTTTATTGAAAAACACGCTGCGGCAAATTGTTTGGTTTTGCTGGTGGATCCGGGTCGGGGTCACCATGCTCCTTTCAGTAAAAAAATGGTTCTTTTGGGATATTCTCATCATCAACGAAAACCAGATGCTACAAATTACCTATCTTCGCCTTTTAAAGGGCAAATTTTGACGTATCAGAAGGGTATTGCAGGGATTTAAAGTCGCTTGCTTTGAGGTCTTCTCCTTTGAGGCATTCTCTAAATATAAAAAAGCCGAGTTTTCGCTCGGCATTTTTATAACCATGACTTATTTGCTTCTGCGCATGTCATATCTTTTTTCGTTGTAAAGCCAAGTACCTAGCAGTGGATGTGCAATAGCTTGGTTTATTAAATCCTCACTAACATCATCACTTGGTGTTAATGTTAAGTCTTTATAGGAAAAGGTTTTTGGCGATTTTTTCGGCTGTAGAATAACGACTTTGTTACCTTTCAAGAAGGCTTGGTTTTCATTGAATTGCATAATCGCCCGTCCCACATAATTATCACCGACTTTTGTTAAGTCTTGTCCAATCATTGGGTGTTCTGAATCTACGCCAATTAATGACAAAAGTGTTGGTGCCAAGTCTATTTGGCTGACCAATCGGCTATCACTTTTAGGTTTTATTCCATCGCCTATGATTAAAGCTGGTATGTGAAAGCTTGGAATTGGCACTAAATCTGACCGGGTTGTACGTGCGTCATGATCGGCAACCACTAAGAATACCGTATCTTTCCAATAGTCTTCTTGTTTCGCCAGTTTAAAAAAGTGACCTATTGAGTGGTCTGAGTATTTGACCGCATTCTCACGAGTCGCTTTGGGCGTATTGTAAAGCTCAATTTTGTTGTCAGGGAATTCAAATGGGTCGTGGTTTGATGAGCTAAAGACCAAGCTGAAAAAAGGTTTCCCTGTCTTTGATTTTACTACAAAGTCTTGATTGGCTTTAGTGAAAAGGTCTTCATCACTTACACCCCAAGAGCCAACAAACTCAGGATTCACAAAATCTTTTTCTTCGATGATGGAGTTGAAGCCGTTACCTAAGAAGAAGGTTTTCATGTTGTCAAAATGAGCGCCACCACCATAGATGAAGTTGGTGTCATAACCTTGTTTACCGAGCAGTTTGGCAATAGTGAAAAAATTGGTTTGTGAATTAGGGAGTTTTACCGTGCTACGCGCTGGAGTAGGAACAAAGCCTGTTATAACTGCTTCAATACCTCGTACCGAACGAGTTCCAGTCGCGTATAAATTGTTGAATGACCATGCTTCAGGCACCAATTTATCGTATTCAGGCGTTAAAGGAAGCCCGCCTAAACTGCCAACAAACTGCGCTCCCAAGCTTTCCTCAAGAATGATAACAAGATTTTTCGGGCGATCAAAACGCTGAGTAGCTTGTTGCATGTGTAGGGTAGGAAGGTCTTCAGATGTGAACTGATCTTTATCTAGCCCCATTGCTTTATGGATCTCTGCAATGACCCTGTCCTGGCTCATTTCTGGGTACAGTTCAAATGAGCTAACTTCATCGGCCATTTGGCTTACGGCGTACATAAGAGAATAAGTCGAGTTAAGGGTTAGGCTATTTACTAGTGGATCGTTAGTAAATGCCGTATAGCTTGGGTTGATTGGTCTGTGCTGCAAGCTTGAACGAGCGCCAAGAAATGCAAGACAGAAAATGATAACGACTAATACTGGACGTTCGAACCATTTAGGCTGTGGAACTTTGACTATGCTTTGTTTACGAAAAAATTGATACGCCAAAATGACAGTGATAGTGGATATTAATGACGTCAAAAGCAAAGTGAGCTTATGGCCTTCGATAAGCATAGAAAATACTTCTTTCGGATAGAGTAAGTATTCTACAAAAAGTCGATTTGGTCTTAAGCTGTATTCTTCAATAAAAGGAGGTGTAGAGGCTTCCATAAAAATCAGCAAAACAAAGGTGCATGTTAGCCAGATTCGAGTGAGGAGATCCCAAATACGATTGATATAGGGAATGCCTGAAATAAGTAAACTGATGACTGCAGGTATGCCGATTATGTATGAGATGGAAGCGATATCAATGCGTAAGCCGAAACCAAGCAATGTGATCCAATCGGCAGCACTGTCGATTCGATCATATTTCCAGATCATTAATAACAAACGACTAAGTGATAAGCAGAGTAGGGTGAGAGCTAAAAAACATAAATACGGTTTGAGAGGAGATAGAACACGTAACCATGAGTTTTTATTTTTTGGCATATCTTATCTCTATAAATTATTATATGTGCACTAGAATATAGTAGATAAAGTAAATAAAAAGTAAAAAATAATGTGTATCTTAACCTTTTTCATTGTTTTTTCGGCATTTTTTGTAAAGATCGAGTTCTTGGTCATAGGTCGATGTTTTTACATCCATGATGCCAAGTAGAGAGTGAAAGATATAATCTTGCGATATGTTGCTGTTTTGAGCTTCATTTTTTAGACAGGTTTGATCTATGTTTTTAGTTTTTTTAAAGCCGTCCGACATCCATAACATGAGAGGGACTCTTGTTTGATAAATAGGAGCAAATGCGTAGGGTAGTCCGTGTAAAAATACGCCATTTTCTCCTAATGATTCGCCGTGATCAGAAAGATATAAGAGGCTTGTATTATACTGGTCGCTGACGCCTTTGAGTTTGTCGATAAGTTTACTGATAACAAAATCAGTGTAATGAATAGTGTTATCGTAAGAGTTTATAATGCTTTCGGAAGAGCAATTTTCTACATCATTTCTCTGACAATCAGGGGTGAATTTTTTCTGATCATCTGGATAGCGTTTAAAATAATTTGGCCCATGGCTGCCCATTAAATGAATGAAAATAACCCTATCACCTTCCATGTTTTTTATATCTGAATCTAAATTATCTAAAAGAGCCATATCGTAACAACTATTACCATTACAGAACTCATTTACTACTTCACGATTTAATGTCGTTTTAGTGATGTTGTTGGCAACATCTTTGTCACCACCATCATTTTCTTTCCAAAGTAATGAAATGCCTGCTCTTTTGAGAATGTCGATAGCATTATCTTGATGTTTGGCGACAGATTCTTTGTATTCATCTCTTGATAGAGCGGAAAACATACAAGGTACCGATACCGCTGTTGCAGTTCCGCATGACGCGACATCTCTAAATGAAATTACATCTTGTTTGCTAGTATATTCATTGGTTGGTCTTGGATAGCCATTTAGCTGATAGTTTTGTGAGCGTGCTGTTTCACCAAGTACAAAGAAAAATAGAGTCGGTTTTTGTGATGGATCCTTTATAGCTTGTTTTGCATCCTCACCAATTTTTTTATAGGTGACAGGGCTGGAAAAATAAGTGTTCTTTATGTACTTATAACTGCTTGAAAGGTAGTAAGTAGGGACAATCATTTCTTTTAAGTAGCTGTTTTTTCTACCTATATAGCTCAGATCTTTGAAGTAAAAAAAGATAATGGATAAAATAACAAGGACAGAAACGAAGATGGAAAGCGATTTTTTTATCACGCTAATTTCAGGTCTGATTTTTACTAGCGCTACCATTAAAGAAGGGATGATGCCTGTGATAGCCACCCAAAATACGGAATAAAAACTTAGATAAGAGGCTGCTTCACCTGTATCGGTTTCAAATGCGTTTTGAATAATTCCGTAATCGACGGAGATTCCATAATTATATATTACGTAACTTACAATACTGGATGTTAATAGTAAAAAAATAAATAATGGCTTGGTAATATAAGGCCAACTAATCAGACTAAATAAAATATTTGTGATTAAAAAAATAAAAATTGGCATGCATAAAAAAAGACCAATATTCATAGAGTTTGAACGTTCTAAAGCGTCATATAGTTGTACATAGAAAGGAATGTTTATAACTAACGCGTAGTACAAGGCAATCAATATCGTTAATTTAAAATATGTGATTTTTATTCTGATTTTCTTTGATAATGATTCTGATTTCAAATCCATTTTAATTCTTTCGCTTTTTATTAATTTAACAGTTAGCCTAAGCTTAGTTTCTAATTTATTTATAGCAACTTTTATTTTGTGAATTAAAAAATGTTTTAAGTGTATTTTTGTTTTTTATGTTAAATTTTTTATATTTTTTTCATATATTGAGTGCGTTTTTATGGGGAAATGACAAATTACCTAGTTCTAGGTGACGAGGGGAGTAGCTTCTCTACTATCTTATTTAGAAGTGTCTAAAATAGGATAGTAGAAAGGCAGGGAAGAAGAGTGTTTTTTATACAGTTAAGAATGAAAATTCGCGCTTAGTCTTTTTTCTCTATAGTGATTTCTAGTGTCTTGCTGTTGCCCGCAAACCACTTTTGAACGTAAAGTGATCCCATAATTGGAGCCTTGCCTTCTTCTGGCACTTCTTGGTAGCGTACGCTGTTTTTGGTTTCTTTCTCGTATTCGAATGTAACGGTTGTTTTAGACATTGTGACTTCCTTAATTAGTTAATTTCTTCATCAGGTGTTTTCTGAAATATAAGCGCTTTTAAACCGCTTTCTATGTCGATATCCAAAAACTCTGGCGGATTATCAAGTCGGTATTGAAACGCTAAAGTTGGAGCTTCTTCACGCATGCCATCAATTAAAAATTGCGCAGGTATGCTTGGATCATTGACACAAGCAAGCACTAGACCATTTTCAGCTAATAACTCAGGTAAGCGTCGTAATATTTTTTGATAATCTTTAGTTAGCGCAAAGCTGCCGCGCTGAAATGTCGGCGGATCTATGATGATAAGATCATATTCGCCATATTTTTTGATTTTTCCCCACGATTTGAAAATATCATGGGCGAAGAATTTCACACAGTTTAAATCATGTTGGTTGAGTCTGTGATTTTCTCTGCCTCGGGTAAGCACGGCTTTTGCCATATCTAGATTAACCACAAAATCTGCACCACCCGTTATGGCAGCGACAGAGAAGCCACAGGTATAAGCAAATAGATTGAGTACGCGTTTGTGTTGGCTGTTTTCTTTTACCCAGCGTCGTCCGTATCGCATATCTAGAAAAAGACCAGAGTTCTGATTCTTGCCTAGATCGAGTTGAAAAAGTAGGCCTTCTTCATTAACGATCTGTTGCTCTTGGTAATTCCCCCAGAGGCATTCAGTTGGGCTTCGTTCACGGCTTCGGTGCTGAAGTAATAGCGATTGTGCTTTGCTATCACTCCATTCAGCTCTACTTGTCCAGTTGATGATTTCTTCATTCAGTTTGTCTAGTTCATCAGCAGTTGGTTCTTTGAAAAGAGAAATGAGGACTTGTCCCTCTAGCCAATCCACAGTGATCTGTTCTAGTCCAGGAAAGCAGCGACCTCGACCGTGAAATAGTCGCTGCACGCCATTTGGTGATTGAGCTAGTTTGTTAAAAACTTGTTCTGTAAGTGTTGCGAGTGACTGCGTGTCCATAAAATACGTATTCTGATGGTGATGAAATAAGAGCAGGTATTTTACTGATAACAAGCCAAGAGGCCAGAAAAAGCCAAAATAAGGCGTATTCGGAAGGGGATATTAGGCGTCGAGGTAAAAAATATTCATCGAGCCAGTGGTTGGCTCGATGAATATTGGGCTGTTAGAAATAAAGTTATTGACGCTTCCAGCGATAAACATCAATTAATAAAAAGACGAGTAAGCTAACGCCCATAACTGGCATGCTTATACCCAGTGCAATAGCGATTAGTACGGTGATTATTTTTTGTAAACCAGTCAATCTTGCCCATGCTTGCAATAATGGTTTAGAGGTTGATCCGGCCTGCGGGCGGCGAATCCACCACATTCTGTAACCCCAAATAATCATGAAGCATAGAGATAAGCCAAATGCCGTCAGTATTATTTGGTTTACAACACCAAACAAAACACCCATGTGAGCATCAATGCCCCAGCGAATCAGCTTGGCAACAATAGGGAAGGTGGCAAAATCGGCACGACTGGTGACAGTCATAGTGCTAGCATCAACTGCGACACTGTCTACTTGAGTCGGCCATGACCGATCGATCTCACTTACTCGCCATGCTTTGTCTTTTGTTGATGAAGGTCTTATTTCTAGCTTATTGGCATCAATTCCTGCGTCTCTTGCTGCCTTGAGTACACCATCAAACAGAGCATCAATATTTTCAAATTTTTCCGCCGTTTTCTTCTTTGTCTGCATGCTGTGATGACTTGAATGATTTAGATGATCAGCATGCTCATCTGACATCATCATATTGTGATCTATAGTTGTCAGGTCTTGTGAGACTGAAGGCGTTATCCAGCCAATGCTATTGCGCAAAGTACTAATGTTATCGCCAGCCCATTTTGACCAAGTTAATCCCGTAATAGAGACAAAGATCAGACCAACAAAAAGGCAAAGACCAACTTGATAATGGCGGCGGCGCTTACGCAGATGCTCTGTTTTGCTCGCAAATTCTGCTTTGTTTTTCTTGCCCCCCTTGTACCAAAGGAAAAGTCCACCCAGTGCAGCAATCCAAAGCCAAGATGCGGCAAGCTCACTGTAATAGCGACCGAATTCTCCCAAGAGCAATTGGCGATGCATAAAGTCTATGGTCGTTCTAAAGGGTAATACACCGCTTGTACCGTAAACAGGTAAGTTGCCTGTCACTTCAAGTGTGACTGGATCAATAAATATTGCTCTAGCACCAGATAGCTCAGCCTCTTTATCAAGAAACATCACGCGTGTTGTATCACCTTTTTCTGGGGCTGGGCGAACAGCGAATAGGGTCAGATCTTTTGTTAGCTGAGACTTAGCTACTGCAATTTGTTGGGACAAAGGCTGGTTTTCGCCCACGCTTTGTGTTGTTAGTACATCTTTGTAGATGGCATTTTCAATCTGCGGCGTAATCACATAGAGAGTTCCAGTAAGAGCCGCTACAAAGATAAAGGGCCCAACAAAAAGACCAATATAAAAATGCAGTCGTGTAATTAAAAGTAGCATAGCATTTGAAGCAGATTCAGATGCCTTGTTATTCGTTTTTGTCGACATAGTAATTTCTCGTCTCATAGAAAAGGGCAAAATAACGCCTCTGAGTGAAAATCTCACTTTTCTATCATCATGAAAGACGCGCACAAAAATATCTGTTCTGTGATAAATCAGAATAGGCTGCGTCGTTTTTTTGATATTAATTATGGTATTAATTAGACCGAAATTACTGGTGGTGCTCTGGGTAAGATAGAGGTGAAGGGCACATGATATTTGTGCGAAATAGTAGCTGTTACCATGTTTGGGTAGCGGCTTTGTGTCAGTGGAATAAGCTCTAAGGTTTTAGCGTCAATCCAGTTTAAATGGAAGAGCAGGGAACAATAACCGCAGGCTTCTAATAAATTAGCGCTTTCACCATGTGCGTGATGCCCGTGGTGACTAATATGTGCAGAGCTTACCTGTTTTTGCTTACTGTTCGCTTGCTCGGAAAGCATTTTTGCATGGTCGTGCCCTGACATATCCATGGCTTCCATCTCCATGCTTTCCATAGACATTGGTGCCATGGTTGGCTGGGACGAAAGTGCATTGCTTATTTGTGAGAATAGCGGACCAAAATAAATAAGAAAAACTGCAAACAAGCCAACGCACACAGCGAACTGTGTGAGTTTATTTCTATGACTCTTTAATTTAGAGCTCTTTAATTCAAAGTACATGGCGCTTGTATCAGTAATTACTACTAACTCTTGAGGTCGATTGCATGTTCTTCTGCTGAGGAAACAATGCACTCACCAGCAAGATTAGGTGCTACACCAACCGAGAAACCATCGCCTTGCATACCTGGTAGCCACTTTTCGGCCCAATCTGCTGCGTTAATTTCCAGGCTATTGAAGCCTTGATAATCCTTCTCGCCCCAAGCTGTCGCTAGGGTTTCAGCTGGCCAAATTGGTAATACTTTGTCACTACCAAGATCTATAATCAAACAGCCTTCAGTGTCAGCAAGCGTCCATACAGAAGCGCCTTTTTTTACAAGGTTCAACACGTGGTCATAGCGATCGCTGCTAGGTAAGCGGTAAAAAGTATCATCAAGAAGGATTGTGTTTGACATGCGGTTAGCTCAATTCGGTAATATAAAAAAACAGCATCTTACCACATTGACCAAAAGAGTGATTAATTCAATCTCCCTTTAATCAATGCTGCAGATAAAAAAACAGGTTATTCGAACAGGGCGTTCAAGTGTTTTAAATGCCGTTCTTTGTGATGGTCTTCCATCCAACTACCAGTGATGCCATTTTTAGCTAATTGAAATAATTCTTCTTTGCTGATACTGGTACCGTTAATTAATGAGGCATAGTTGTCGTTCATATAACCACCAAAATAGGCAGGATCATCCGAATTAACCGTCGCATTTAGGCCGAGCGTCAACATATTTTTTATTGGGTGATTTTTCATGTCATTAACGACACAAAGTTTCAAGTTAGAAAGTGGGCAAACCGTCAGAGTTAAGTTTCGTTGCTTGATTGCTTCAATAAGCTTGTCGTCTTCCAGTGCTCTGTTGCCATGATCGATTCTATCAACGCCGATTTGCTCAATGGCTTGCCAAACGTAGTCTGGTGGCCCTTCTTCGCCAGCGTGTGCAGTGACTTTTAATCCGAGGTTTTTGCATTCTTCAAAAACGCGTAAGAACTTTTCTGGAGGGTGTCCTACTTCCGAACTGTCTAACCCAATGCCGTAAATCCATTTTAGGTGAGGCTTTGCTAACTCAAGGGTTTCAAATGCGCTTTCTTCACTTAAATGCCTTAAGAAAGACATGATTAGCTTGGATGTCATCCCCCACTTTTTCTCTGCATCTTGAAGGGCCTTATAGATACCTTGGATTTGAACATCAAAGCTAACGCCACGAGATAAATGACCTTGAGGGTCAAAAAATATCTCTACATGGACGACATTTTCACTGTGGACTTTTTCTAAATACGCCATCGTAAGGTCATAAAAATCGGCTTCGTGAAGAAGCACCGACATGCCTTGGTAATAAAGGTCTAGGAAGTCTTGTAAATTGGTGAATTGATAGGCTGCTTTTAAGGCGTCTACTGTATTGTATTTCAATTCAACCTGATTGCGTTGTGCTATGGCAAACATCTGCTCTGGCTCAAAGGTACCTTCAATGTGTAAATGAAGTTCGGTCTTGGGCATTTTTTTTGATAGTTCGATTAGTGTTTCCATAGGTTTACCTTTCGTTGCTTTGCTGTGCCTTGGATTCTTAAATATAACGATAAAAACGCAGATGAAAAAGAATGGCTGGCAGTGTTTAAGAGTGGTCGTTTAAAAAGCAGGAGAATATACAGCCAGCAGGGCTGGCCGTATATAAAAATTAATGTACAAAAATTAATGCGGGATTTCGTCAGTAATGCCTTCAACATACCAGTTAACTTGAGCAAGCTCTTGATCTGTTAACGAATGATTAGCAGGAACTGCAACATTGCCTTTGTTATCCTTGATTGGACCTGTGAATGGTTTGAATTCACCAGACTTAATTGCTGCATAAGTAGCATCAATTTTAGCGCGAACATCTTTAGGAAGGTTCGGGTTAATTGATGCTAGTGTTAGCATGTCATCATGGAATCCACCCCAGAAATCTTGAGATTTCCAAGTGCCATCCATAACAGCTTGAACTTCTTTGATGTAGTAAGGTGTCCAGTTGTCACGAACAGAAAAAATGTGCGCATTAGGCGCAAACTTGCTTTGATCGGAGGCTTGGCCGATTGCGCGTAAACCACGTTTTTCAGCCGCAATAAGCGGAGCAGGACTGTCTGTGTGCTGTAGCATGACATCTACGCCTTGGTCCATTAGCGCATTTGCAGCATCAGTTTCTTTACCTGGATCGTACCAAGTATTTGCCCATACAATTTTCATTTTTACATCAGGGTTAACGCTTTTTGCGCCCATGTAAGCTGCGTTGATGTCACGAATAACTTCTGGGATTGGGAAGGAGCCGATATAACCAATGGTGTTGGTTTTTGTCATCATACCTGCAGTGACGCCGGAGATGTATCGACCTTCATAAGTACGAAGAACATAAGTACCTAAGTTTTTATCAAGCTTGTAACCTGTAGCATGTTCAAACTTTACTTTAGGAAAGCGTTTTGCAACTTTCACCGTTGGGTTCATAAAACCAAAAGATGTGGTGAAGATTAGGTCATTACCTGCTTTTGCTAGTTGAGTAATAACTCGCTCAGCATCCGCACCTTCTGGAACGTTCTCAACGTAAGTGGTTTTTACTTTGTCGCCAAAATATTCTTCTAAGCCTTTTCTACCCATATCATGTTCGTAACTCCAGCCTAAATCACCCACGGGTCCAACGTAGACAAAACCCACTTTCAATGGCTCTTCTGCTTGAGCAATACTTGCTCCGGCTAAAAGCCCTAGACTAACCAGTAAACTTTTAAGTTTCATTGCTTGCTCCTTTGTGCCCGAGGGCGTTTTATTTAATGTTTAAATTTTTATTTAAAATCAGGCCATTTGTCTTGGATCAAAAGGTTTTCCTAGCGCTCTAGGAGCCAGTAATTTCTCTTTAAACTTGTCAGCGCTGATAATAACCATAACAACCACCGTTGCAACATACGGCAACATAGCGAGTAAGTTTGGTGAAATAGACCAGCCCAAACCTTGAAGAACTAAATGCATAATACTGGCCAAACCGAAGAGGTAAGCACCTAACATAATTCGACCAACACGCCATGAAGCGAAAACGACCAGAGCAAGTGCGATCCAGCCTCGTCCCGCCGTCATGTTTTCTACCCACATTGGTGTATACACCAAGGACATATAAGCACCAGAAATACCTGCCATTACACCACCAAACATAACGGCTAAGTAGCGAACCCTTAGCACTTTTATGCCAATGGCGTTGGCTGCATGAGGGTTTTCACCAACTGCTTTAAGTGTTAGTCCAATTCGGGTTTTGTTGACCACAAACATAAGTGCAAAGGTCATTGCAAAAGAGGAATACACCAATATGTCATGACTAAACAAAATCTTGCCAATAAACGGGATGTCAGACAGCAATGGAATGGCGATAGGTTGGAAGCCTTGAATGGTTTGACCAACCACACCTGAGCCAATAAAAGCGCTTAACCCTGTGCCAAATATCGTTAAAGCAAGCCCTGTGGCCACCTGATTTGCACCTAGATGCAGAACGAGCACGGCAAAAATCAAGCTCATTACGCAACCCATTAACATGGCAGCCAGAACACCTAAGCCTGCGCTGCCTGTACCATAAGCGGCTAAAAAACCGACCACAGCGCCCATTAGCATCATGCCTTCTTGGCCTAGGTTTAACACGCCTGATTTTTCGCAAATCACCTCGCCTAAGGCGATGAAAAGTAGTGGAGTACCGGTTTTTACAGCGGCAAACAATATTTGTACGATTAGATCTGAGTCCAAAATAATCTCCTAGTTTGTCGCTTGGTTAGAAAAGGCAAGGCGATTGTTAATGAAAAAATCACAAGCCAAAAGAAAGAATAATAAAACGCCTTGAAACATACTGACCACTGCAACGGGAATGCCCATTTCAATTTGAGCTAAGTCTCCGCCCATATAAAGTACCGCCATAAAAACTGCCGCTAGGATAGCGCCAAGAGGATGTAGCCTTCCCAAGTAGGCTACAATAATCGCTGAGTAACCGTACCCTGGTGACACATTGGGTACTAATTGTCCTATTGGCCCTGTTGTTTCACTGACACCGGCTAGCCCAGCTAATGCACCTGCAAATAACATAACAAACCAACTTAATTTTTTACTACTAAACCCTGCGTATCTCGCTGCTGGCTCATCGGAACCAAAGACTCTAATTTGAAAACCAAGATGGGATTTGCTCAAAATGAACCAAGCAATAAAAGCAGACACAATAGAGAAAGCAACACCAAGATGAATTCGACTGCTCTCAAATAGGGTTGGTAATAATGTTGAGTCTGCAAACATCGCAGACTCAGGGAAACCAAAGCCTTGAGGGTCTCTTAAAGGTCCGTGTACAGCCCAAATAAGCAGATACAATGCAATGTAGTTAAACATGATGGTGGTTAAAATTAAGTTTGAGTTAAAACGTAACTTTAAAAAAGTGGGAATGGCTGCCCAAATCATGCCAGAAGCTACGCCAGCTAATAGTGTGATGGGTAGGGCGAAAGCGGATTCTGAATCGATAAAGTAAAGCGCCATTGCAGAGCCACCCAATGCGCCAGCAAGTAATTGCCCTTCCGCACCGATATTCCACATGTTGGCCCGATAACATAGAGATAAACCAACGGCACAAAGTAGTAATGGCCCCATTTTGACGAACATTTCACCAATGTTATAACTGTCCGCTAATGGCGCAATCAGCAACACATGTAAGGCTTGTGAAGGTGATTTACCAATGGCCGAAAAAAGAATGCAGCCGAAAATTAACGTTAATGCGATAGCAAGAAGTGGCGAGGCTACTTTCATTAATGAGCTTGGCTCGGTACGAGCTTGAATGCGGATCATGCCTTGGCCTCTTGAGTGTGAAGCGATGAGTTATTAATAAAAGTTCCCGCCATCCATTGTCCGATTTGGTCTATGTTGGTTGCTTCCGTTCTTACCACTGGAGATAAGTGGCCATCGCAAACTGCAGCCATACGATCTGCTAGTAAAAACAATTCGTCTATATCTTCAGAAATGAGCAAAATGGCAGCACCTTGATCACGAAGCTCCAGTAAGGCTTGGTGAATGGCGAGTGCCGCACCAACGTCTACACCCCAGGTCGGATGCGCACAGATAAGCACTTTAGGGTTTTGTCCTATTTCTCGTCCCATAATGAATTTTTGTAAGTTGCCACCACTTAAGCTTTTGGCTTCTGAGAACTCGCCATGGCATTTGACTTTGTATTTAGCGATGAGTGCTGAGGTGTATTCTTTGATGCTTTGCCATTCCACTAGGCCGTTTTTTACAAAGCCATCGCTGTGAGTTAATAAGGTGTTTTCTGTCAGACTCATATCTGGAACAGCTCCTCGACCTAATCGTTCCTCAGGGACGTAGGCCATGCCAAGCTTACGACGTTCTCCGGCATGTAAATGACCAATGTCTAAGCTGTCGAGTGATAAGCTGTTTTTTACATTACGTTCATCTTCACCGCTGATAATCGCCATTAACTCGTCTTGACCATTACCAGCAACACCAGCAATGCCGAGAATTTCGCCAGACTTTAATTCAAAATTGATGTTCTTTAGAGATGTACCAAAAGGTTGCTTGGCTGGGAGAGATAAATTTTCAACATTAAAAGCGCGTTCAGTGCCTTCTTTTTTTGCGTAACCTGCATCTTGCTCAGCAAGATCGCCAACCATCATTTTGGCGATAGAGGCTGGCGTTTCCTCGTTTGGCACGCAAGTGTCGACTACTTTCCCACCACGCAATATGGTTGCTTTGTGGCAAATTTCCGTCACTTCATGAAGTTTGTGGCTAATAAATAGAATGCTGCAACCTTCTTCTGACAGAGTGCGCAAGACGCCAAACAATCCAGAGACTTCTTGTGGTGTGAGAACGGAGGTAGGTTCATCCAATATAAGCAGTTTTACCGATTGAACTAGGCAGCGCATGATTTCAACACGCTGTCTTTCGCCAATGGACAGTGAATGCACGTATCGGCTTGGATTAACGTTTAAACCATATTCTTCAGAAAGTTGAGTAATTCTTGCTGCTAAATCCCCAATTTTATTTAACTGAGTTTTACTTAAACACAATTCTATATTCTGACTAACTGTCAACGTTTCAAATAAAGAAAAGTGCTGAAACACCATGCCAATACCTAAATCACGGGCAATGGATGGAGATTTAATATTCACTTCTTTACCATCCCAAATGATATCGCCCTTATCTGGGGCGACAACACCATAAATGGTTTTTACCAAGGTGCTTTTTCCAGCGCCATTTTCTCCTAACAGGGCATGAATTTCACCTGGCATCAGCGTTATGCTGATGTTGTCGTTGGCAAGGCAGCCAGGATACTGTTTGGTAATGTTTACAAGCTCAAGGCGTGATACCAAATTGTGTTTTTTCAATGTTCCAGCACCTTATTTCTAGAGGTTGAGTGAGTGGAATTGCTCATTTTCTAATTTTTTATCTTTGGTTTTTTATGTTAGTTCAAAAAAATAAAACAAAACGCTCTTTTTTGGTGCGGTATTTGCACTTTTTTTGGGCGATAATCATGTCTTTTTTTATAAATTTGACCGACTAGTTAATAAAATCGATTGCCTTGTTGATATATTGGTTTATCTAATCAATATTCATGCCAACGAAGTGCACATTTGTAATGGCTTACAATACGTAAAATTAAAGTGCGTGTCTTTATTTAGAAGGATTTTCTAGGTGGGGTTTGATGTGTTTAATATTTGTGCTTCAAGGGGCTTTTCCTTGTTTGAATTGTAGGAAAAGTGATTGATATTCTGTAGAATATTGCGTTTAACTTCAGCTTTATAGAAGCCATGTTTTATGGAAAATATAGCGATTCAAGCTTAATTGCTTTTAATGTGACAATAAGTGTAGGGTACTGTGTTTTCATCGATAAAAAAAATCATAGGTAAACTATTAAATATCGGCTTTGAGGATGAGTTTGGAAATGACCTCAATCAGAAACATGTAGTGAATTTTTCCTACATGATGTTCTGTATAAGCTGTTTGTTCATGCTTATTGTGTTCTCGCTGCGTCAAATGTCCTCGGTTGCTATTTTTTCTTTGGTTGGTTTATTAATCGGTTTGGTTGGTTTACGTTACAGCTATATTGGGCATTTTTCTCGTGCTCAATTATTAATCCCCATTCTTAAAATTTCTCAAATATCCATTCTTAGCTTGTTTTACTTCGGCACTAACAGTGGTTTTCATTGGTTTTTTGTCAGTGTCATTGCTTATTCCTTTGTTGTCTTCAGGGCAGATCAGAACTTTGCTAAGTACTGGATAGTTAGCATTTCTATTGTTTTATTTCTGATGTGTGAGCTTTTGAATACGCGAGGGATTTACCTCACTTCGTTTGATCAAAGTGTTGTTGTTATTTTTGTATTTCTTGCACTCTCGTTCAATTTCGCCATGGTCATTAATCTTGTAATAAACCGACTGAAGTCGGTTAATAGTCACTTGCGAACCTTAGCTGAAATGGATGAGCTTACTGGTCTTTCAAATCGAAGAAAGGTCTTGGCGGATGCTGTTAATATTTTTGCAGATTCTGTTATCAATAGAGAGTCATGTGTCTTTGCTATTGTTGATTTAGACCACTTTAAAAAGATCAATGATACTTTTGGGCACGAAGCAGGCGATTTGGTTCTGGCAAAAGTATCAGCCATGATGGCGTCTGTTATAAGGCCTCAAGATGAAATAGGTCGTTATGGTGGCGAAGAATTTATTGTCATCATGTCAGACACTTCTTTAAAAGACGCAGAGGTTGTTATGGAGCGGATGAGGCAATCGGTCGAAAATATGCTGATAGAAACCGAGCATGGTATTGTTATTCCGGTTACTGTCAGTATTGGTGTCGCTGCTATTGCACCAAGTGTTTCGCGCTATGAAGAAATATTGGCGCAAGCGGATAAAGGTTTGTATGCGGCTAAGCGTAACGGCCGAAATCGAGTTTCTGTACAATCAGACTATCAAAGTTAGAATATATTTACTTATCTGTATTGACATATGAGTTGTCCACTTTCTCTGTGGATAAACTTGTTGGCTAATCTATTTTTCCTTTATTTTTCGTGATGAGGCTCATTTGCTCCAGATACTATTTCGCTCTGTTGATTATTGGATTGTTGAAAAACCTGCAGGTATGAGTTTTCATGCTGAGTCGGAAGAGCTGGGGGTAATGCAAACCCTGGCGATTTCTTATCCAGATCAAAGTTTTTACCCTGTTCATCGTTTGGATAAAATGACATCGGGTCTTCTGATAGTGGCTTGCCATGCAGTAGCTGCTGCAGAATTTGGAAAGATGTTTGAAAACCATGAGATGGAAAAACGCTATTTGGCCTTGTCTGTAAAAAAGCCAAAAAAGAAACAAGGAACGATCTCGGGTGGTATGGCGCCGAGCCGAAGAGGTCAGTGGAAGCTTACACAAGATAATGAAAATTTAGCTGTTACACAGTTTTTTTCTTCAGCATTTCAAGGGCTTAGGGTTTTTATTGTTAGGCCTTTAACAGGTAAAACGCACCAAATTCGTGTGGCATTAAAGAGTTTAGGGTCGCCTATTTTAGGAGATCTTAGGTACAGCGGAGAAGGAGCTGACAGAGGGTATTTACATGCCTACTCTTTGCAGTTTAATTGGCGGGGTGAGATGAAAAGTTATCTCAGCCTTCCTATATCAGGGGAGCATTTTTCGTCTGAGTTGTCTGATTTTGTCACGACTCAATTTGATGAATCTTTATTAAAATGGCCCGGTAAAAAGTAATTAATATAACTCAGCAGAGTTTTGCTTTGGCTGAGAAGGAATTTGAATGAAAAATGTTTTGGTTTACTGTCGTCAAGGCTTCGAAAAAGATTGTGCGGCGGAATTGTCAGAAGTGGCTAGTAGCAAAGGTTTTTATGGCTACGCTAAGGTTGTTCCTGATGCGGGTTACATTGTGTATAACTTTGATCAGGCGGACGCTGGTGAAACATTGATCCAGCAATTAAATTTTAATCGTCTGATTTTTGCTCGCCAGATTATTGCTGTTAATGATGTGATTGAATTAGAGCAAGGTGGTCGAGTTGAATCCTTGCTTGAAGCGGCTCGTGAGTTGCCATTAGCGGAAGAAATTTGGATCGAAACAGCCGATACAAATGACGCTAAAGCCCTGTCTGGTTTAATAAAGAAACTGGAAAAACCTTTGCGTGAAGGTTGGAAAAGGTCAGGCGTTTTGCGTAACAAGGCGGTAGGTGTTCGCCACCATGTATTTATGCTGGATGGTGAGGCTGCTTATTTGGGTGTGTCTTATGCTGCCTGTCGTAGTGAATTTCCTATGGGTATTCGTCGTTTACGTTTTCCAGCAGCAGGTCCGAGTCGTTCAACGCTTAAGCTGGAAGAGGCTTTTCTTCAATTTGTGCCAGAGCAAACGCTAGAAGCGGATTTGACTGAAGGCATGACGGCAGTTGATCTTGGCGCGGCGCCTGGTGGTTGGACTTATCAATTTGTTAAAAAGGGCATTCATGTTATCGCAATCGATAATGGTCCTATGCAAAAAGAATTGATGTCTACTGGGCTGGTTGAGCATGAAAAGGCCGATGGCTTTAAATACGAGCCGCCTTACACAGTGGACTGGTTAGTTTGTGATATGGTCGAGCGCCCAATAAAGGTCGCAGAATTGATGGCTAAATGGCTGGCGAGCGGTTGGACTAGAAGGGCTATTTTTAACCTGAAGCTACCAATGAAAAAGCGTTATCAAGAAGTAACTTTATGCTTGCAGACCATGGAGGGCTTGCTGAGAAAAGCTGGGGTAAGCTATCAGTATCAAGTTAAGCATCTTTATCATGATAGAGAAGAAGTGACTGTTTGCATTATGGTTAAATAATTTTAAGTTAAATCTGATTTTGAATCACTAAAAAGCCCCATATACAAATTTTGTATATGGGGCTTTTTAGTGATTTGGAGAAACTTAAAACAACAATTAAAGAAGTGATGCTTTCTATTAAATGGAGTCTCTGGAGCCGAAAGCAGAATATCCCATTGCTTCTTCCATAAGAGCATCTCTTTCGTAAATGTCGTTACGGAATTCCAGCATGCCATTAGCATTCGGAACAACGGTGAAATAGACCAAATAAACAGGAATGTAGGTTGGTAAGGTGATAACGGTATTACTTCCTGTTTTTAAGGAGTTATTCATATCATTGAACTGTTTGCTGCCTTTGGTTATTTCTTTGGCAAACTCTGTTGGGTTTTCTAGGCGAACGCAACCAGAACTAAAGGCTCTATCTTCTTCACGAAATAGATGTTTTGCAGGTGTGTCATGCAAATAAATCTCGTTTTTATTAGGGAACATAAACTTGAATTGGCCAAGTGCGTTGCCTTCATCTGGTTCTTGTTCGAAACGAAAAGCCAGCTTGTCTTCACTAATCGCTTTCCAATTGATTTTGGTTGAATCCAGTTCTTTTGCGCCAATGCTCCAACTTGAATACACCTTGTAGCCGTGCTTAACCAGATAATTTGGATCAGCTTGTAGCTTAGGCAATAGGTTCTCTCTGGCTATGCGATGTGGCACGCGCCATGTAGGGTTGGTTACCATGTAAGTCATCAAGCCTTTGAATACAGGTGTTTTTCTATCGGGCTTGCCGATGACGGCTTTCATTGAGGTAAGCTCACCGTTTAGGTACATGTCTACCGTGTAATTTGTTAGGTCAACCCAGACGCGGTTAGCTTCTAGTTCGCTTGGCAACCAGCGCCATCTTTCTAGGTTGTAAACTATTTGTTTTGCGCGTGTTTTTAGTGGCACATTGAGCATTTCAATGGTTTTAGAGCCTGCAGCGCCATCGGCTGTAATGTGATGGCGTTGTTGGAAGCGAATGAGGGCTTCTTTTAGGGGGGCATCGAATTGCTCTTCATTCACCTTACGAGTTGAAAAACGAATATCCCCAAGCTGAACTAGTCTTGCTCTAAGTTGTGCAACTCGTGGACCTTCATCGCCTGCTGATAAGGGGACGCCAGCGTTAACAAAAATATCTTTTTCTTTCGCTGCGAGGTCTTGGTAATACACTAACCATTTTTGCAGGACTTGATATTGTGGGCTGCGAGGAGCTAGTAGTGGTAGGGAGTTTACCATGTCTGTTGCTGAATCAAGATACAGTAAGTCTTTCCAATTATTATTGGGTGCATCCAGCTGCCAATTTGGGTCAATTAGCTGCGGCTCGTAGCGACCGTTGCTTAGGTCATGGGCGTAACTGGTTAAAGCGATTGTGCTAATAACGTCCATTTCAGCCAGTTGTTGTGGTGTTGGTTGTTTAAGGGCTAAATATTCTTTAATAGTGCCAGTATGGTAGTGAATTGGATTCAGACCATGAGTATAAGACTGCTCAAGTATGTCGACCAACTTGTATATAGACATGTTTATTTTTTTGTCTTTTATCCAAATTGGGTCGTAACCGCGGTTTTCGTAAGCCTCAAGTACAGTGTGATTAGGCAGGGCCTGGCCAGCTACCGGAGTGAATGCGTTTAGTGTTAATGACACCTGATCTTTCACGCTATTTTCTATTTGAGATTCACTGGGCGGAACGACAACAAACTGTTTGTTTGAGCCAGATGATGAGCAAGCGCTAAGCAACAAGCTGACGCAGAGTAGAGAGAGTAGTTGTTTCGCGGATGTCATTGATATTTCCTTTTTAATGAACTGGTATTTTGGGGGCTAGTTGCATCTTCTAATTGGGATAATATGTTGATGGCTTCTTCTCTACTGTTGCCACAGGCATATTCTTCAGCAGAGAAATCTGCGCATACTTTTGGTCTTGAGGGATCTCCAAATATAGCGCAGCGATAGTCGTCTAAAAGTTGCACGCAAGTTTCCCCGGCCGCTTTCCCATTAGGCATACCGGGAATGGGTGAGGTGATCGAGGGCGCCGTGCAGCATGCGCCGCAACTTGGCCGACATTGCATATTTAATACCTTATGTAGTGTTGATTTTAGTCACAATTCTTCGTGTTTGCTTTGCACAATGTTTACAAAACAACACTTTGATTAACTATTTTAGAGTATCGCAATCTTGGGTCATAGAGGATAATAAAAAAATATACATGAAAGCGTATGGATATTGTTTTTTTTGAAGGTAGGGTTTTGCAGATGATGGCAGAAAAAAAAATACTGGTAGTCGAAGACAGTCCTATGGTGTCGAAAATATTGCATCATTTGTTGTCTCAAAATCCTCTTTTTACTCCAGTGTTATGCGCTTGTTATAAAGAAGCGCAGGAAAAATTTACGGGGGCTGAGGATACGTATTTTGCGGCCATCGTTGATCTTAATTTGCCAGATGCTCAAAACGGGGAAATTGTTGACCTTGTTTTAGCGAGCAAAGTGCCTTGTATCGTGCTAACGGGGACTTTTGATGATAATTTGCGTCTGCGGTTGCTCAATAAAGGGGTGTTGGATTACGTCACCAAGGACAGTCGTTACTCTTTTGGTCATGTTATCAAGGTTGTAGAGCGGCTCAGTAAAAATCAGGGTATTAAGGTCTTGGTGGCTGACGATTCTTCTACGAGTCGACGTTTTATCAACATTCTTCTGCAGCAATATCGTTTTAATGTTATTGAAGTTGAAAATGGTCAAGAGGCGCTCGCTAAATTAGAAGAAGATCCGAGTATCCGGATGTTGATTACCGATTATAATATGCCATTGGTGAATGGTTATGATTTGGTTCGCATGCTGAGGTATAACTCTCGTTTTCAAGACTTGGTTATCATTGGTTTATCTGCAGAAGGCGATAACGCATTGTCCGCTAAATTCATTAAAGCTGGAGCCAATGATTTCCTCAAAAAACCTTTCTTTCATGAAGAGTTTCACTGTCGTATTGTGCGCAGTTTGGAAGCGCAAGAAATGCTAGAAACCATCCGTAATCTGGCGAATGTTGATCCATTAACGCAACTTAAAAACCGGCGTTATTTGTTTGAGCAGGGAGAGCAGCTTATTCGAAGCGCCTCAAGCCCTGTTTCGTTGGTCATGATGGACATAGACCACTTTAAGTCCGTTAATGATACATACGGACATATCGTTGGTGATGACCTACTGAAATTTATCGGGCTTGAAATTGCGAGTGCTTTTCCAGATATGTTGGCCTGTCGTTTCGGTGGTGAAGAGTTTTGTTTGATGACCGAAATTGATGGGGGTGAGTTACTATCTAGATTGCATCGCTTTTTAGAGGGCCTTCGGTCCAAGGAGTTTACGGAGGCGAAAATCGCACTGACTTGCAGTGTTGGGGTTTGTGTACGAGGCTCAGGCTTTTTGGAGGAGTATGTTCGGGTGGCGGACGCGAATCTTTATGAAGCTAAAAGGCAAGGTCGAGACAGAATTATTTCTGATTTATAGCGTCTGCGTGTTACGACTCGATAAAAAAACAACCCTCAGTTATTGAATGATACAATCACTGAGAGTTGTTATGTTACAAGCGGCTTAAAGGGTTATCCTTTCAGCATTTTGGCAAGGATAGGGTTCACTAGACCTGGATTCGCTTTGCCTTGAGATGCCTTCATAACTTGTCCAACAAAGAAGCCAATCATCTTTTTCTGCTTGTCTTCGTCAGCGGCTCGATATTGCTCAACTTGAGCAGCATTGGCGTCTAAAATGGTTTGGATCATGGCCTCAATGGCGCTTGTGTCTGTTACTTGTTTTAGGCCTTTCGCTTCGATAATCTCATCCGCCGACCCTTCACCGTTCCACATCGCTTGGAAAACGTCTTTTGCGGTTTTGCCGTTGATGGTGTCATCCTTGATTCGAACCAATAATTCGCCAAATGCTTGAGCGTTGACTGGAGAGTTTTCGATGTCTAGCTGTTCTTGGTTAAGTAGCTTGCTCAGCTCACCCATGACCCAGTTAGTTGTCAATTTAGCGTCTTTCACTACATCGTTGGCATTTTCAAAGAATTCTGCCATGGCGCGAGAGGATGATAGAACGCTTGCATCGTACTCGCTGAGTGCATATTCGCTTTGAAAGCGTGCTGCCTTCTGGCTTGGTAGTTCGGGTAAGCTGGTTTTGATGTCGTCAACGTATTCTTGTGTTAATACCACGGGCAGTAAATCTGGGCATGGGAAGTAACGGTAGTCGTTAGCGTCTTCTTTGGAGCGCATACTACGAGTTTCATTTTTCTCTGGATCGTACAGACGAGTTTCCTGAATGATGCGACCGCCGTCTTCTAGAATATCGGCTTGACGCTCAATTTCAGTGTAAATGGCTTTTTCGATAAATCGGAAAGAGTTAACGTTTTTGATTTCGGTACGGGTGCCGTATTCTTTTTGGCCTTTTGGGCGTAGCGATAGGTTGATGTCACAGCGCATTGAGCCTTCCGCCATGTTGCCATCGCAAATACCAAGATAAGTGACGATAGAGTGAATCATCTTGACGTAAGCTACCGCTTCTTTTGCTGAGCGAATGTCTGGCTCAGACACAATTTCTAGCAATGGTGTGCTGGAGCGGTTTAAATCTATGCCTGTCATGCCTTGGAAATCTTCATGCAAAGATTTGCCTGCGTCTTCTTCAAGGTGGGCGCGAGTGATGCCAACACGAGAAGTGGTGCCGTCTTCTAGCATTACGTCTAGGTAGCCTTTACCAACAATGGGGTGATCCATTTGGCTGGTTTGGTAGCCCTTTGGAAGGTCTGGATAGAAATAGTTTTTACGGGCAAACACCGATGTCATGCCAATTTCAGCGTTGATGGCATGGCCGAACATAACCGCCATGCGCAAAGCCTCTTTGTTAAAAACGGGTAGTGCGCCAGGCATGCCTAAATCGACAAGTGTTGTTTGTGTATTTGGTTCTGCGCCAAAACCAACGGCTGCGCCAGAAAATAGTTTTGATTTTGTAGAGAGCTGAGTATGAATCTCAAGGCCAATAACAACTTCCCAGTTCATGCTTATGCTCCTTTTGCCATAGTTGGTGTTTGTAGATGCCAATCAGTGTGTTGCTGATACTGATGCGCTACGTTTAATAGCTTGGCTTCGGCAAAGTAGTTACCCATTACTTGAAGTCCAACTGGCATGCCATTAGCAAAGCCTGCTGGAACAGACATCGCTGGAATGCCTGCAAGGTTAACGGATAGCGTATAGATGTCTTCTAGGTACATAGCAACAGGATCGCTGGTTTTGCTACCAAGACCAAATGCGGTGGTTGGTGCAACAGGACCCATGATGACGTCAACTTCTTCAAGGGCTTTAACAAAGTCTTCTTTTATGAGTCGGCGAATCTTTTGTGCTTTCAAATAGTAGGCATCGTAGTAGCCTTCTGATAATGCGTAAGTACCAACCATGATGCGTTTTTGTACTTCTGTACCGAAGCCCTCAGCGCGAGAACGCGTGTACATATCGAGTAAATCTTTTGGGTCGTCACAACGGTGGCCAAATCGAACGCCGTCAAAGCGGGATAAGTTTGAAGAGGCTTCAGAAGGCGCAATGACATAGTAAGATGGAATGCTAAGTTGCAAGTTAGGTAGTGAAATCTCTTTTACTGTTGCCCCTTGTTTTTCAAACTCTTTCACAGCGGCCATAATAACGTCAGCGACTTGTGAATCTAGGCCTTCACCAAAGTATTCTTTTGGTAAGCCAATTTTTAAGCCACTTAGTGGTGCATTTAGATTTGCTAAATAGTCGTCTGCTGGTTTGTCTGCAGAAGTGGAGTCTTTTTCGTCAAATCCTGCCATGGCTTGCATCAAATGTGCGCAATCTTCTGCGCTTTTCGCCATTGGGCCGCCTTGGTCGAGGCTTGATGCGTACGCAATCATACCAAAACGAGAAACACGACCGTAAGTCGGTTTAAGGCCTGTGATACCACAGAAAGAAGCTGGTTGGCGAATTGATCCGCCAGTGTCGGTACCTGTTGCGGCAACAGCCAATCCCGCGGCAATAGCTGCAGCTGAGCCGCCAGATGACCCACCAGGAACCATGTCTAAGTTCCAAGGGTTTTTCACCGCACCGTAAAAGCTGTTTTCGTTAGAAGAGCCCATAGCGAACTCATCCATGTTGGTTTTACCCAACATGACGGCGCCAGCTTGTTGAATGCGGCTGGTGACAGTGGATTCATAAGGTGGAATGAAGTTATGCAGCATCTTGGAGCCGCAAGTTGTTAACGTGCCTTCCGTACAGAATAGATCTTTATGGGCAACAGGGATGCCTGTCAAACTGGTGCCTTTTCCGCTTTGAAGAAGTATGTCGGCCGCTGCTGCTTGTTCTAAGGCGCGTTGTTCGCTGACGGTGATGAAACTATTTAGTTGTGGGTCAAGTTTGGCTATACGCGCTAAGAAAAGGCGGGTTAGCTCAACACTGGAAATATCTTTGTTGCGTAATTTTTGTGCTAATGTCGAGATGCTTTGTTCGAACATGCTTGTCTCTCTTAATCGATCACTTTTGGTACAAGGAAAAGGCCGGCTTCAGTCTGCGGTGCGTTCGCTAGGAATGCGTCACGGCGGTTTTCTTCGGTGACTATGTCCTCTCTCAATCTTTGGGTCATTTCAAGCGGATTGGAAAGTGGTTCAACGCCATCGGTATTAACAGATTGCATTTGTTCAACAAGTGATAAAACGCTAGAAAGCGATTGCTGGTATTGATCGGCATCAGCCTCAGTAAGAGCGAGGCGTGCCAAGTGTGCAATTTTTTGCACGTCTTGTTTGTCTATGGACATGTTCCACCTGATATTTTGATTATCGTAAATGGCCGCCATTGTATCTCTTAGTTGTATTGCTATAAAGCGAAGAGGGGGAAAAACAGGGCTTATTTTTTATTTATTAAATTTTTTTTAGTAAACAATGAAATACATAGGAACTTTTTTAAGTTTTACACTGAATCAACTTGCCCATTGGCCCCGTGGTTGTTACATTTTGACGCTGTTCGTATCGTATTATCAGGGTGTAAGAATTCATGTTTAAGAAAATCAGGGGAATGTTTTCAAGCGATTTGTCCATTGACTTAGGAACGGCAAATACCCTTATTTACGTTCGTGGCCGTGGGATTGTGCTTGATGAGCCATCAGTAGTTGCCATTCGTCATAATGGAAATCAGAAAACAGTAGCATCAGTTGGTACCGATGCGAAGCGTATGCTAGGCCGTACTCCAGGTAACATTACGGCTATTCGCCCGATGAAAGATGGCGTTATCGCTGATTTTCATGTCACAGAAAAAATGTTGCAGTATTTTATTTCCAAAGTTCACGAAAATAGTTTTTTGAAACCAAGCCCGCGTGTTTTGGTTTGTGTACCTTGCAAATCTACACAGGTTGAGCGTCGAGCCATCAAAGAATCTGCGTTGGGCGCAGGCGCTCGTGAAGTTTATATTATTGAAGAACCAATGGCTGCGGCGATTGGTGCTGGCCTTCCTGTTGCGGAAGCATCAGGTTCTATGGTGATTGATATCGGTGGTGGTACTACTGAAATCGCTATTATTTCCTTGAATGGCATCGTGACATCTGAATCCATTCGTGTTGGTGGTGATCGCTTTGATGAAGCAATTACAACTTATGTTCGTCGTCAATATGGCAGTTTGATTGGTGATGCAACTGCAGAACGAATCAAGACTGAAATCGGTATGGCTTACCACACTGGTGAAGAGTTACAGATCGATGTTCGTGGTCGTAACTTGGCCGAAGGGATTCCACGCTCTTTTGTTTTGAGCAGTACTGAAATTCTAGAAGCACTACAAGAACCTTTGGCGCAAATTGTTCAGGCTATTAAAGGTGTTCTTGAGCAGTCTCCACCAGAATTGGCTGCAGATATCGGTGAAACTGGTTTGGTGTTAACTGGCGGTGGTGCGTTGTTACGTGAAATCGACCGTTTAATCAGCGAAGAAACTGGCTTGCCAGTTATTATTGCTGATGATCCACTAACTTGTGTTGCTCGTGGTGGCGGTATGGCCCTAGAGTTAATGGATAAGCACGCATCTGAGCTTTTTACTGCAGACAATGAGTAAAAGTTAGGAGCGCACCATTAAAAATTCGCTTCAGTATAGTGGCAAGGTGTCTAGCACTCGTTTTGTTGTGCTGGTTATTTTGTCTATGGCGATGATCATTGCAGATGTTCGTTACTCTGTTTTCTCACAAGCAAGGCCTTATTTGACCTTGCTTGTGACTCCTATCCAGGTTGTGGTGAATACGCCTCAGAAAATGCTTAATTGGGCTGGTGAGCATCTTGCAAGTAGAGAAGGATTGGTAAAAGAGAATCAATCCCTGCAATCAGAAATTTTGTTACTGCGCAGTCGCCAGCAGCGTCTCGATTCCCTCCAAGCAGAAAACGTTCGTTTGCGCGAGTTGCTAGATGCTTCTCAACGTGTAGATGAAAAGATTGTTATGGCGGAAGTTATTGGTTTTGATCAGAATGCGTACAGCCATAAATTAATGATAGATAAAGGCTTTTCCTCTGGTGCCTACGTTGGTCAGCCTGTTTTAGACGCAACTGGTGTATTGGGACAGGTTGTAGAAACAGCGGCATACAGTAGTCGAGTATTATTGATTGCCGATGCGAGCCATTTTGTTCCTGTACAGCTTACTAGAACAGGGTTTAGAGGCATTTTGAGAGGCACAGGAAGCTTGAAACGTTTAGAGCTAATGAGTGTTCCTCGATCTGTTGATATAAAGAAGGGCGATATTTTAACCACTTCAGGGTTAGATAAACGTTTTCCGAGTGGCTACCCTGTAGGTGTGGTTAGAAGTGTTAAGTACACGCAAGGTAAGGCTTATGCAGATGTTGACGTCGTTCCTTTAGCTCAGTTGGGACGTAGCCGTCATGTCATGCTCATTGAAAAGCCGAAGGCAGGGCGATAATGAAACCGATTTTTGTTTTTTGTATTACTCTGTTGACGGCTTTAATGCTTGAAGCTATGCCTTTTCCTGAAGAGCTTGTTTGGTTCCGCCCTGAATGGGCATTGCTGGTTATTCTTTATTGGGTTATTGCTTTGCCATTCCGCGTAGGTGTTGGCTTGGCTTGGTTTCTGGGTTTAATGGTCGATTTATTGCAGGGCGGCATAATAGGTCAACACTCGTTGACGTATGTCATTATTGCCTATACATGCGCTGTGTTTTACAAGCGATTGCGAATGTATCATCGTTGGCAACAGGGCTTTTTTATCTGCTTGCTAGTCAGTATTAATCAGCTTGTTGATTTCTGGATCGATCACTATCTTGGTCATGCTGAGCCGACCTTAATGATCTTTATGCCTGCGGTTATTACTGGGCTATTGTGGCCTTGGTCATTTATTATTTTGCGTAGCGTACGGCGCATTTATGCTATCCGTTAGGCCGTTTTTAGGGAAAGTTTATGCTTGTTTTGGCTTCAGCTTCGCCAAGAAGAAAAGAGCTACTTAGCCTCTTGGTGAAAGAGTTTGAGGTTTTGCCTGCCGATATAGATGAAACTCCAAATCATCAAGAAAAGGCTGAAGAATATGTTGTGCGTATGGCGATTGAAAAAGCGAAAGCGGCATCATTGAAATATCAGCAGCAAGCAGACGTTAACACGTCAGCTATTTTTATAGCCTCAGACACAAGTGTTGTGGTTGATGGTTGTATCTTAGGTAAACCCGCGTCTCTTGAAGACTCCAGATCGATGTTAAGGCTGCTTTCCGGCCGCTCTCACCAAGTTATTACCTCTCTTTGTCTTTGTAATTTAGAACATGAGCATGTCGCAACAAAATGTGTTACCAGCGACGTGCTTTTTCGTGAAATCTCAGATGTTGAAATAGATCAATATTGGAAAACTAACGAACCTAAAGATAAAGCTGGCTCTTATGGCATCCAAGGGCTAGGGTCAGTGTTTGTTCGCTCTATTTCAGGATCTTACTCGGCAGTCGTTGGGCTACCACTTTATGAAACGGCGCAATTATTAACCCAATTTGGAATTCATTCACTAGAGGAAATGTCTCATGAGTGAAGATGTACTCATTAATGTTACTCCTATGGAGATTCGGGTTGCTCTAGTTGAAAACGGTGTATTGCAAGAAGTTTACATTGAGCGCTCAAGTCGTAAAGGAATTGTTGGTAATATTTATCAAGGTAAGGTGGTTCGTGTCTTGCCTGGTATGCAGGCAGCTTTTGTAGACATTGGTCTTGAAAGAGCGGCGTTTATACATGTATCAGAAGTCGTAAATCGTGATGCTGTTAACCCAAGTGATCAGATAGGTGATTATTTGCGTGAAGGGCAATCGCTTGTGGTTCAAGTGACGAAAGACCCTATTAGTTCTAAGGGGGCGCGTTTAACCACTCATCTGTCTATCCCTTCTCGTTACCTAGTTTATATGCCAGATCAAGCGCATGTCGGTGTAAGCCAAAGAATAGAAGACGAAGTTGAGCGCGAACGTCTTAAGTCATTAGTATCAGAAGCTCTAACGGATGCTGATGAAAACAGTGGCTATATATTACGAACCGCTGCCGAACGAGCCGGCGAAGAAGAGATTCTTGCTGATATCAAATTTCTAACACGATTATGGCAGTCTGTTAAGCGCCGTATGCAAAATGCCAAAGCACCTTCTATTATTTATGAAGATCTACCTCTGCATTTGCGTACTATGCGAGATTTGGTGGGATTAACAACGGAAAAAATCCGCATAGATTCTAAAGAAAACTACGCCAAGCTTCGGGCATTTGCCGAAGACTTTATACCTGAGTTGAGAGATCGTATTGAATACTACCCGGGTGAGCGTCCAATTTTTGACCTATACAGTGTTGAAGATGAGATTCACAAAGCATTAGACCGTAAAGTGCAGTTGAAATCTGGTGGTTATTTGTTGGTTGAGCAAACCGAATCAATGACCACTATAGATGTGAATACCGGTGCTTTTGTGGGTAGTCGTAATCTTGAAGAGACTATCTACAAAACCAATCTTGAAGCTGCGACAGCAATAGGGCGACAGCTCAGATTAAGAAACCTTGGTGGCATTATCATCATCGACTTTATTGATATGGAAGATGAAGAACATAAACGTCAAGTGTTGCGGATGCTCGAAAAAATATTAGACGCGGATCATGCCAAAACCAAAATCACTGGTGTCTCGGAACTTGGTTTAGTAGAAATGACAAGGAAAAGAACTCGCGAGAGTCTTGGTCAGACTTTGTGTGAGCCTTGTCGGTCTTGTCGTGGCAGTGGTTTGGTAAAAACGCCTGAAACCGTTTGTTATGAAGTATTTCGTGAAATTTTAAGAGCAGATCGTGCTTATAATTCGCAAACCTATACCGTTTTGGCGGCAAGCACAGTAGTAGAACGTTTCCTTGATGAGGAAAGTGCTGCCGTTGCTGAATTGGAAGCTTTTATTGGTAAGACGATTCGTTTTCAAGTGGACTCTGTCTACACGCAAGATCAATATGATGTTGTTTTGCGCTAGCAAAAAAAGGCCTTAAGATGCGTTGGTTGTTGCGTAAACTGATCCTTTTTATTTTTTGGGGAGCAATTGCTTTCTCGGCATTGCTTGCTATTTTTGCTGTAAGTGTTGGGCAGTTGCTGCCTTATCTAGACCATTATCGTCCTCAAATAGAGCATAATCTTCAACAAATTATGGGCTATCCCGTTACGCTAGAAGAAATTGGTGGTCGCCTTGAAGGTGTTGATCCAACAGTATCTATTAGTGGATTTCATTTGCAAGCAAATGGCCAATCTGCGATCACTGTTAATGAAATGCGAGTGCGATTAGATACGGTTAAGTCACTTCTTACTTTGAGCCCTCAGTTCACCTACATTCGATTTGTACGGCCTAAAGTTGGTTTGCAGGAAAGCGATGGTCAGTGGCGACTAAATGGCGCGACACCTTCGCGTAATGTCGGCAATGAAGTGGGTGTTGAACGTGTTTTAGATTATTTATCCGCACAAAGAAATTTTTCTATTTATGACGCTGAATTGGAAATTGACAGTGATCAATTTGGTCAGCATTCAGTACGCATTCCGCATGTATATATATTTCAAAAGTCGTTTGAATCGTTATTAACGTCAGAGCTCTATTTAGACGACTATCAATCCCCTTTTCATTTAGACGCTCGCATTGATCAGACTCGTAGTTTACTGGGTAATTATCGAGTTAAAGCATCGATTAAAGCACCATTATTTTCCATTCCTTTAAATGATATGTTACCAGATAATCCTTATTCGCTATCTTCTATAGAGTTTGGTGGTGATATTTGGTTGGATGCGTTAGTTGGCAAGGAACTAGAAGTAAGAACTGAGGCAACGCAGTTAAATGTGGCGTTTGATGATGGCCAGAAATATGAGGTGACATCCTCTATTAAGCTTCGATATTCTCAAAAGCATCCGAGTGTACGGATGGATGTTCACGACATGCTCGTCAAAGATAAAGATGGCTTAAATTATCCGACAACGGATCTATTATTTGACTGGTCGTCGGTGACTAATCGCTCGAATATCAGCTTTGCGCGAGCGGATTTAGGTTTAGCATATAAAATCGCGGCTCATTTTTTGCCTGAAGATACAAATGCATCAAAAATTTTGAACGGACTTGAACCAAGTGGAATGGCCAAAAATGGTTCTGTTAGCTTATGGCGTGAAAATGATGAATTGTCTTTTCAATTTTTAAGTAATCTACAGTCCGCTTCTATCAAAGGTTATAACGGTATTCCCAAGGCAAGTAATATTAATGCTGTGCTTAGCCTTTCTGATGAAAGCGGCTATGTCGATTTTCGCGGCAGAGACAGTGAAATAGCTTTCGACACTATATATGACGAGTCTTGGCGTACCAGCTTTTTGTCAGGTTATGTTAGCTGGCAGCAACAGCAAGATGTTTTCTTGGTCGAAGGTCGTGATTTAGTCGTCCAACGTAATGGCGCGAATGTAAGTGGTGGTTTTCGATTAGAAGTGCGTGACACTGAACCTGATTGGATTGCATTGGATTTACATGGCAGTAATCTCTCGGTTACGGATCGTTTAACGTATCTTCCTCCAAAAGCTCTTAGTGATGATGTCATGTCATGGATAAAAGGGGCATTTGCAGATACAGGTAAAGTAGACAATGTTGATGTCTTAGTTCAAAGCGAATTATCTGATGATGCTGAACCACATGTTCGTGTACAGTTAGATGTAAGTAATGCAGATGTGACGTTTGATGAAAATTGGCCTACAGCAACTAACGTAAATGGCTTTTTTGAATTTGATGAAGTTGGTGTTTCGGTTCAGGTCAAATCAGGTAATTTACTTGATTTACCTGTCAACAATTTATTATTAACGGTTCCTATTTCGAATGGCTCTGCTGATTGGTTAAACCTTAAAGGGAAGGTTAGTAATAACGCGCCGCTTATATTAGCAACCTTGAGGGCAACTCCACTGGCAGACTCAGTTTTACAGCCATTTGCCAATTGGCAATTGGACGGTAAAGTCAAAGGTAGTTTTGATGTTGCCGTTCCCTTTAAAGAAGGCGCTGAACCAAAAGTGCAATTGGATCTTGATTTCAAAGACAACCTTTTAGCGATCAATGATATTGACCTTTCTACCCACGTTACAAATGGGCACTTAAGCTATAGTTCAGAGCAAGGTATAACCAATTCAGAATTTGATTCTCAGGTCTTGGGCGGCTCATCACATCTTATACTATCGTCGGCTGTAGCATCTAACGGTGGGCTTGCTGTCTTCGGCGATTTTTCAGGTGACGTTGATGTAAAGCAGGTAGCAGCTTGGCAGAAATTACCAGAAGCAGCACTCAAAAAAGTATCTGGTAAGGCAGCTTATACTGGGCGCTTATCGGTTAATCAGTCGCAAGATGGTCAAGTTGATTTAGTGATTGATAGTGATTTGCTTGGTGCAAACATTAACTTGCCTGAGCCTGTTGGTAAAAATGCAGTAGAAGCCAAAGCATTGCATATAAAAGTGATGCAGCACGAAAAAGATATTGTTATTGATGCGGATTATGCGACCTTATCCAAGGCAAGAATTTTGCTGCAAGATAGTAAATTTGCGGGTGGAGAGGTGATTTTAAATGGCGGAAAAGACCAAACTTTAAATGCCAAAATTCCGAAAGGATTGGTTCTAATCGGTGACTTTGATCGATTCTATGTTCAAGATTGGCAATCCGCTTTTACTGATTTATCCAGTGATGTATCAACGTCTTCGGAGGGCGCTGAGGTTCCAGATGTCCCTGAATGGCTAAGTAAAGTAGACCTAATTGTTGATGAAGTAATCGTTAATCCTAGTAACACTTGGCACAACTTTAAAGTAGCTTATAACTCGGCGACAAATAAGTCGTTATTTGTTAGTTCTGATGAAATGAACTTTTCTTTACTTAATAAAGATGGAACTCCAGATCTGCATTTTGGATTTTTAAGTTGGAACACTTCACCAGCTGACCCTTCTGAGCCTGAATCTAAGTCATCGCCGATTTCAGCAAAACAAATACCTAATATGACCTTGTCAGTTGATCAGCTATATTTTAATGAAAATCCTTATGGTGATTGGCAATTAGCTATTTTCAGAGAGGGCGATGTTGTTCGCATAGATCCTATTTCGTCTAAATTACAAACAGGTAGTCTTAAAGGTAGTTTATTTTGGCAAGACAAAGGAGACAATTCCAGTGTCGAGCTAGCAATGGCGGCAAGTGGTGCTGATCTAGCAGAATTGACGAAAAAGTTTTCGAATGATGCATTTGTATCCTCTAAAAAATACAAATTTGATGTCGGTTTGAGCTGGAAAGGGCATCCGTTCTACTTTGATCGTGAGTCTGTTTCGGGCCGTATTAGCTTCTCGGCTGAAGATGGTAATTTTAGTAAAGTAGATGAGTTACCGGCATTCTTAAAAGCATTAGGTATCTTTAATATTGGCGCGCTTAGTCGACGTTTATTATTAGACTTCTCTGATGTGTACGAACCAGGTTTAACTTATGACAAATTTAGTGGCGCACTTTCTCTTGATAAGGGAATTTTAAAAACCACATCACCTATTTCAATTATTGCTCCTTCAGCTGAGTTGGTTGTTACTGGGGAAGCTAATATTGTGACTGAAACATTAAATGAAAAGCTGACCGCAACTTTTCCTTTAACAGGAACTCTTCCATTGGCTGGATTGTTATGGGGCACACCACAATTAGCTGGATTACTATTTATTACTGACAAATTAATCGGTGATCAGTTGTCAAAAGTAACCAGTGTGCAATACAAAGTAGAAGGCTCATTTAATGACCCTGTTATGACGCCGATCCGCTATCAACCATTAGAGAAAACGAAATAATGAGTACTTTATGTGTTGCTGCTATTCAATTAACTAGCACGATAAGTTGGCAAGACAACTTACATGAAGTGAAGCATATTGTTGCTTCTGCAGCAAGAGACGGTGCTCGATTGGTTGTATTACCAGAAAACGTATTTTTGTTTCATGGTAAAGGAATGCGAAGCCTAGCTGAATCTGATGATCAGAGCGTCATATTCAAAGAAATATCAGCACTTGCTCAAGAACACTCAATCTATCTTGTGGTTGGATCGCATCCTTCGCTATTAAGACCCAGCGGCGATCTGGTTGCAGATGAACGAGTAAGACAAACATGTTGGGTTATTGGGCCTGACGGTCTCTTACATGAGCGCTATGATAAAATTCATTTGTTTGATGTAACCGTTGATGATAAAGCTACGTCTTACAAAGAGTCCGGAGTTATTGAACCGGGAGAGTTGGCTTTAAAAGTAATTGACGTAGATGGTTTTAAAGTAGGTCTGAGCATTTGTTACGACCTGCGCTTTCCGGAGCTCTACCGAGAATTGACTAAGTTAGGCGCTGAAGTATTGTTAGTACCAGCAGCATTTACTTATGTAACTGGAAAAGCACACTGGGATATTCTTTTGGCCGCACGAGCGATCGAGAATCAGTGTTACGTTCTTGGCGTTGGTCAATGTGGTTGGCATAATGAAACTAGACAAACCTATGGTCACAGTGTTCTGTACTCTCCATTCGGCGAACGTCTAGCCTCTTTAGAAGAAGAGCCTGGGTATTTCGTTTTTAATATGGCAAAGACGGCATTAAGTAATTGTAGACAAAAAATGCCTTGTCTTTCACACCGTAGACTCCCATAACAAGCCTTCCCCCAAGCCTTCTTAAGACCTTTGAGAGGGCATCAATTTTAAAATAATCACTATAGATTATAGAAATATTAATTCAGATTATTTGCTTTTACCAAATCAGATATTCCCTGCTAAGCTTAGTATTCCTGCTTGATTAGCCTGAGAATGGAGGGCTGTCTGATGTATCTACAAACTACACAAATCATAACACTACCAAGTACTATTTTTATCTCGGAGTCAGCCATGGCTAGCCATTATTCTCTTAGTGATGAATACAGCGAATATGATGAATATGACGACGAAGGGGATGATGAACCATATTATGGTGATCCAAGTGATAGCGATGATGACTTCTGGGATGACTCAAACGACGATTGACTATTAGAGAACTGTCGATAAGCATTTTTAGTTCTTACAGGGTATTGTTGTTGCGCAACTTATTATACTAAGAGCCTCTGATGAGGCTCTTTTTTTACCTTTTTAGCCGTTTTTTCGTTGATCGATAAGCGTAGATTTATTGGAGTAACATCTAATAATCGTTAGACGTTACTCTTTGGAAAATGTTATCTGTACATCTCTCCGCCCCAATTCTTGTGTTAGATCGGCAGCGTCTTCTATATGCCCAATACGTGTGTATGAGTATGAAGTATTAAACGTTTTATAGAAGACAACCATAGTGCGCGATCCCCATAACATTAGATCCCCGTTATTAATTGTGCCAGGTCGATAGGTATCAGTTGACAGTGCTTTTGGTAAATCGGCTTCCTTCTCGTTACTGTTCAGATCATCCATGTCTAGGGTTAGCGGTAACATAGCCGCAAATTCACGTGCCGCATCAGTGTCGGCTAAGGTCGCTGCGAAACGATGTTCTCCAATGGTTATCCATATGCGTGATTCCTCCGAGTTTATGGATGCTGGTTGAGCAGCGACAGGTTTTGTTGTTGACTGCGCTGTATAGCCTTTACCGATCGTCAGTAAAAGCAGCAATGAAAGGCCAACTCGCTTCAGAATTCTTACATGCTGACGGCCCGTAATTAAGATTGAAATGTTTGCTTTATCCGAATAGGTTTGAAATGATTTATTCATAATAGGGCCCTCGTTATTTTATTTTGTATATAGATAGGTACGTTACTGTATTGGCATGCGAGACGCTTGAAACGTCAGAAAGGCGCTAATGAGTAAGACAGCAGCACTTGCAATAAAGGTGCTTTGGTAGCCGTCTGCGTCGAAGAGGATGCCGCCTATTGTCGAACCCAATGCAATGGATAATTGAACCACTGCAACCATCAGACCGCCGCCAGCTTCTGCGTTATGTGGCATTGCTTTCGCCAGCCAAGTCCACCAAGCGACAGGTGCAGCAGTTGCGAATAGCCCCCACATTGCCAGTAATAAAGCGACAGGTGCAACATCGCTTCCAGCCGGAATCAGCATTACAGCAATTGCTGCCATAAAAACGGGAATGCCAATAAGCAGACCATATAAAGTACGTTTTAGTATTGAGCTGATGATTAACGTACCGATAAACCCTGAAAATCCAATAGTAAGTAATAGAAGCGATAGTGTTGATACGCTGGTTTGTGTGACGGTTTCAAGGAAAGGGCGTAGATAAGTGAAGAGGGCAAACTGACCCATAAAGAAGGCGCCACATCCAGCCATACCATAGGCAACCGCGCGGCTTTTTAGTGCCTTGAGAATATTGCCGGAACCTGGTTCGCGTGCCTTTCCCTTCATAGAGGGTAATGCGATCCACTGCCAAATTAAAGTGATTAGTGCGATGGGAATGATAGCTAAAAATGCGCCTCGCCATCCTACGATAGAGCCCAAATAACTCCCCAATGGTGCGGCAATTACTGTTGCCAGTGCATTGCCACCATTAAAAATGGCCAGAGCTTTAGGTACTTTATTAGATGGAACTAATCGAATCGCCATGGCGGCGGACATCGACCAAAATCCACCGATGACTACGCCGATGAGCGCACGACCAAGCATATAGGTCGGATAATTTGGCGCTAGCGCGACAATGCTTCCAGAGATCCCCATCAAGACTGTTAGCATCAGCATTAACTTTTTGCGGTCCATAGTGCCAATTAGCATAGGCAGTAAAAGGCTGGTTAGTACGGCAAAGGCGCCAGAAATCGCAATACCTTGGCCAGCCATTCCTTCCGTAATTTGTAAGTCGCTGGCAATGGGTGTTAGCAGACTAACAGGCATAAATTCGGACGCTATCAGCGTGAATACGCATAGCGACATGGCAAAAACGCCACTCCAATGAGCCGTGTTATCAGTCTTGTCTGTTGATGTTCCATCATGAATATCAGATGTGGTGAGTGCCATAGTTTTGTGTTACGCCTTGTTTTCTAGAAAAAAAGCACCACGCGAGCTCAAAGAGCCGCATGGTGCAGAAGTTACTTCAACTATTTTGATGCCGATTAGGCTAGGTGTTGCTTAAAGAAGCTTGTTAGCTTGTCGAATGGGATGACATCTACTTGATCATATAAATCAACATGGCTTGCCTCAGGAATGATCATCATCTCTTTTGGTTCCGCCGCATTTTCATAGGCTGTTTTGCCCATATAAAGCGAGTGCGCCTTTTCGCCATGGATGAACAAAACCGGGCGAGGAGAAATCTCAGATATATAGGTTAGTAACGGCATATTCATAAAGGATAATGGCGTCGTCTGTGACCAAGCGTTACCAGAATTCACCGCACGTGGGTGATAGCCACGAGGTGTCATGTAGTAATCATGATAGTCGACCATGAATTGCGGCTCGCCACCTTTTAATACGTTGTAGGGTGCTTGGTAAGCTGGAGCTGCTTTACCTGCATCTTCCCAACGTTGTTGGCTTAATTGTTTCAGTCCTTGGGTACGCTGTTCTACGGTAACACTGTCGTTATAGCCTTTTGACATAACACGAGTCATGTCATACATAGTGCTGGCGACTACTGCTTTGACACGTTTATCGACAGCAACCGCATTCAATGCCATACCACCCCAACCACAGATGCCGATTATTCCGATACGTTCACGATCCACATTGGCTTGCATCCCAATACAATCAACTGCCGCGCTAAAGTCTTCTGTATTGATGTCTGGCGAAGCAATGTTACGAGGCTCACCACCACTTTCACCTGTATAAGATGGATCAAAAGCAAGAGTGACGAAGCCACGCTCTGCCATTATTTGAGCATAAAGACCAGAAGATTGTTCTTTCACCGCACCGAAAGGGCCACCAACGACAATGGCTGGTAATTTGCCAGACGCATTTTTTGGTTGGTAAAGATCAGCGGCAAGGGTAATACCATAGCGGTTCTTGAACGTTATTTTTTTATGATTAACCTTGTCACTTTTGGCGAATTTTTTATCCCATTCATCGCTTAGTTTTATTGATGACTGAGCAAAGGTTTTGCCAGTAGTTAGAGAAGCAACGCCTAGTGCAACCATACCTGCGCCAGTTAGTTTCATCATATTGCGACGTCCCTCATCAGGAACATCCTTTTCAGTTAAAACATTTGTAATTTCAGTATGTTTATCCATGGTCATTCTCCAGATAAGTAAGTTAGGCAAAACGGTTGTCGATCACAAAGAGGCATTGAACATCGTTTTTCTGAAAGCATTCATTAGCATCTAGTTTTACAGCTCTGGGTATTTGGGGGTTAGCAGGATCCTGCCTGATTCTTGCCTGATACTCCTGAATGGCAGAATTTCACGTGACCTAGGGTAGTGCACTAATTATTATGGAAAGATCATATTTTGATGATATTCAATGCGACTCAACGCACTCAAAAGACTAGAAGTAAATACATGAATAGAGATATCAGCAGCATACAAAAAGACTTGGCTAAGGCTATCGAAGAAAAAACAATAGGGCAGGAAGATTGCGCTACGTTAATCGAAAATCTATCTTTTTTTCGCCGAGAAGTAATAACGGAACCTTGTCCTTGCACGATTGAAGCAAGTGTTCTTTTTGTCGTTCAAGGCACTAAGCAGTTGTTGGTCGGGGAGCAAAACTTCATTTATGACACTCAGCATTTTTTATTGAACTCACTCGATTTGCCTGCAAGTTCACAAGTGCTCGATGCCAGTTCAGATCTTCCTTGCTTAGGGCTAATGCTCAAGCTAGATATGCTACTTATGGCAGATATTATTGCGCAAAATGGCATGCCTCCTCCTTATGAAAGTTCTATTAGTGGAAGCTCGGCAATAGGAACGGTTACTTCATCGTTATTGGAGCCTTTTACTCGTTTATTGGCTTTACTTGATGAGCCTGATGCCATAGCCACGTTATCTCCTCTCATTGTGAGAGAGATTCATTATCGACTGTTGAATAGTGATCTAGCGGGTCGGCTTTGGCAGATTGCCTCGACAGGTAGTCAGGCCCACAGAATTTCACGAGCCGTCACTTGGCTTAGAACACATTATGCAAAATCCTTTCAGATTGAAGAGTTGGCTGCTTATGTTCAAATGAGTAGCACCACTTTGTACCATCATTTTCGTGAACACACAGCGATGAGTCCTTTGCAGTATCAGAAATGGTTACGCCTGAACGAAGCGAAGCGCTTGATGCTAAATGACAGTCTTGATGCTTCAAGTGCAGCATTCAAAGTAGGTTACGAAAGTCCTTCTCATTTCAGCCGCGAATATGCTCGCCTCTTTGGGCAATCGCCAAAGCGACATATCGAAGCATTACGAAAAGGGGCTGAGTCTAATATTTGACGAATCGCCACGAATGTAAACAAATTTCGTCTGTTTTACCTGATCTTTGTCTAGAACGTCGGTTGGGCTTTTTCTATGAGCGCCGGTGAAACTCTGATTTAGCCCTTCGTTTTATTTGTACAAAGCTATTTCGTTGAGCACTCTTTCCCCCATATTCCATCCACAAACTCTGGATGATCGATAAACGGATTTCGATTTCCTTGTAGTTGTTGTACTCGGTCGTTACGGCGTTTTTCAAAGGCGGTGACGGGGAATTTGTCGTTCCACGCTACGAGTGTACAAAGGTCGCCGATGCTGGGTTGGCCGCTTTGTTTGTCATTGCCTTTGGTTATGATTAAGTCGGGCATGTTTTCTGGTGATGCGTCGTCGCCAGCTTCGTATCGAGCAGCCATGTAAAAGACCATACGGGCGATTTGGCCCTTGGCGTGGTCGGTTGGTTCGAAGGATTCTTTGTTTTTATCTAGGTAGGCGCCAGACAATACTTTGCTGCCGTTAGCTAGCTCATCGTAAATCGCTTCGCCGCCCATGCCATAGCCATAGTTGCTGTGCGCGCCGTTTAGGTTGCGGTCAGCAGGGCGCAGGTGATGAAGGTCTGTGTAGCCGTCTTGGCTTTGTTTAGCAAAGCCGCGGGATTTTGGCCAAACGTGTTCTCTGTCCCACGCATCGTCTTTGCTTTTGCCTCGGTTTGCTTGGTTGATGTTTCTCACGTCATCTAGGTAAAGCATTTGCACTAGGCCGCATTTTGGTTTGTCATCTGGGCAGGCGGAATCGGTGTAAACCAGTGCTTCCCACACGTCGATATTCTTACCGTCGTACCAATCGGTATTTCCACTTTGTGTGTACTTCAGAGGTTTTTGACCATCAATGATGCTGTGCAGTTTTGCTTTGAGCGCATCGCCTGTTAACTCTTCTGTACCATCGTAATAACCCGCCGACGCATATGCCGAAAAAAACATAAGAAAAACAAACGCTTTGCGCCACATAACAAGACCTCATTTGGATAATGCGAGAATTGTAGGGAAGTGCAGGGTGTTTAGATTCTGGGGATTTGAAAGGATTTGTTAGCAAATGTGTGTTCTACGTAAAGACTTGATCTTGATCATATTAAATGGGCTTTTTCTTCTATCTTTGATGATGAATTTTTAAACGTTCGTTACCGCACAGAATCTCGTCTTTCTATCGTTATAGAGTGAACTATCGAGTTTGTTTGAAAGTCACCTGATTTTCGACGTTTTGACATGGAGATTGATATGTATAACGAATATTGGAACGGTTGGGGCTGGGTGCTGTGGATTGGTTTTTGGTTTTTGCTGATTTCTAGTTTTGGCCATTGGGGTTACAGCTATCGATCTAATCGACGTTACTTTGCGCAAGCCAATAAAACGGCGCTGGATATATTGAACGAGCGTTATGCTCGCGGTGATATCGAACAAGCAGAGTTTTCTCGCATCAAGAAAGAAATCGCCAGCAAATAATAGGGAGCATCTCACTGTGCCAAAAACTACGATGCAAACCGCAGCACTAGCGCCGGATCAACTGAGCCTAATAGACAGATACTGGCGAGCCAGTAATTACTTGTCGGTTGGGCAAATTTACCTTCACGATAACCCGCTATTGTCGCGGCCTTTGGTCTTGGCTGATATAAAACGTATCTTGCTTGGTCACTGGGGCACGACCCCCGGACAGAATTTTATCTACGTACATTTGAATCGCATTATTAAACAATACGATTTAAGCATGATTTATATCTCTGGCCCCGGTCATGGTGGTCCTGCCGTGGTGTCAAATACGTATTTGGAAGGCAGTTACAGCGAGATTTATCCTGATATAAGTCAAGACACAGTCGGCCTACAAAAGCTGTTCAAACAGTTTTCTTTTCCCGGTGGCATTCCCAGCCATGCGTCACCCGAATGTCCCGGTTCCATCCATGAAGGTGGAGAATTGGGTTATTCATTAAGTCACGCCTTTGGTGCGGTATTTGATAATCCAGAATTAATCGCTGCCTGTGTGGTGGGTGATGGCGAAGCTGAAACAGGGCCTTTGGCGACCGCTTGGCATTCTAATAAGTTTCTAAATCCAATTACCGATGGCGTGGTTTTGCCCATTTTGCATTTGAATGGCTACAAGATCGCGAATCCAACTGTTCTGGCTCGAATCAGTCACCAAGAGCTAGAGCAGCTATTTCGTGGTTATGGTTGGCATCCAATTTTTGTCGAAGGCAGTGATCCTGACTATATGCATAAAGCCATGTCGACAGCGCTCGACTTTGCGGTACGGGAAATCAAGGCGATCAAATTGAACGCCCAAGAAAATAGAGTATTTGAACGTCCCTGTTGGCCGATGATTATTCTAAAATCTCCAAAAGGCTGGACGGGCCCTAAGATAGTCGATGGCGTGCAGATCGAAGGCACTTTTCATGCTCATCAAGTGCCAATATCTAATCCAGAATCGAAACCAGAACACCTGCCATTAATCGAAGAATGGTTGCGCAGTTATCGCCCTCAAGAATTATTCGATAGTCTTGGCCGTTTGTTACCAGAGTTAGCCGAGCTTGCGCCGAAAGGTGAACGCCGCATGGGAGCGAACCCTCATGCCAACGGTGGTTTGCTACTGAAACCCTTACAAATGCCAGATTTTCGTGATTACGCTTGTGCGGTGCCGAAACACGGCGTGCGCGGTGTTGGTGATACTCATGTGCTCGGGCCATTTGTGCGAGATGTGATTAAGCTTAACCAAGAGAACTTTCGAGTATTTGGCCCAGATGAAACAATTTCTAATGGGCTTGAGGCGGTGTTCGAAACCACTAATCGACAATGGGAAGCGACCACAAAAATTAATGACGAATACCTAGCTCCCAATGGTCGCGTGATGGAAATGCTTAGCGAACACCAGTGTCAGGGCTGGCTAGAAGGCTATTTACTGACTGGCCGACACGGCTTATTTAATTGCTACGAAGCTTTTATTCATATCGTTGATTCCATGTTTAACCAGCACGCGAAATGGCTAAAAGTCACCGCTGGTTTGTCTTGGCGACCTAAGATCGCCTCGTTGAATTATCTATTGGCGTCTCATGTTTGGCGTCAGGATCACAATGGCTTTACTCACCAAGATCCGGGTTTTATCGATCATGTGGTGAATAAAAAAGCCGACATAGTCCGAGTCTATTTGCCACCAGATGCCAACTGTTTGCTTTCGGTGATGGATCATTGTTTGCGCAGCAAGCATTACGTCAATGTGGTTGTTGCCGGAAAGCATCCAGCGCCGCAATGGTTGGACATGGACGCCGCAGCGAAACATTGTGCGGCAGGCATTGGCATTTGGGATTGGGCAAGTAACGATACCGAGTTAAGTAATCATGCCGAAACAGATATCGTGATGGCTTGTTGTGGCGATGTACCAACGCTAGAAACCTTAGCGGCTGTATCTATTTTGCGAAAGCATTTACCCACGTTGAATATTCGTGTGGTGAACGTAGTGGATTTAATGAAGCTGCAGCCTCAAACCGAGCATCCACATGGTTTGAATGATGCCGAGTTTGATCTTTTGTTTACCGAAAATAAACCGGTGATTTTTGCCTTTCATGCTTATCCATCGCTCATTCATAAATTAACTTATCGCCGTACCAATCATCGCAATATCCATGTTCGTGGTTACAAAGAAGAAGGCACGATCACTACAGCGTTTGATATGACAGTGCTTAATGACATGGATCGTTTTCATCTCGTGATTGATGTGATTGACCGACTACCGCAAACCGGCGTGAAAGGCGTCGAACTGAAACGCATGTTGAGTGAAAAACTGATTGAGCACCGTCAGTACATCAACCAATACGGTGTCGATATGCCGGAAATTCGTGATTGGAAATGGAGCGATAAGGATGAATGATTCGGGCTCATCTAGCCAAGCAATCGGTTCTACAAGTCACTTACTAGAAACCGCAAAGCGCTTGATGGCTGATGATAAAGGCTTGCTCGCGATGGACGAAAGTGTGGCGACGTGCAATCGCCGCTTTGCCAAATTGGGTATAGCGCAAAGCTTAGAGATGCGACGTGCTTACCGAGAATTGATTGTCACCACACCAAGATTAAGCGATAGCATCAGCGGTGCGATTTTGTTCGATGAAACCATTCATCAACATACTCAAGATGGCACGCCCTTCATAAATGTACTGATTGACGCGGGCATTATTCCCGGTATCAAAGTAGATGCTGGGGCAGTAGATATGGCTGGGTATCCGGGCGAAAAAGTCACCGAAGGCTTGGACGGTTTACGTGAACGGTTGGAAGCTTATGCCCTGATGGGCGCGCGCTTCGCAAAATGGCGGGCGGTATTCAGCATTGATGTCGACGCTATTCAAACAAGGGTTATCAATAGAGTCACGCCATCTATAGCCTGTATTGAAGCCAATGCTCATGCTCTCGCGCGTTATGCGGCCTTATGCCAAGAAGCGGGGCTGGTGCCGATTGTCGAGCCTGAAGTGATGATTAATGGCAGTCACACCTTACAACAATGTGCGCAAGTGACGGAATCTGTCTTACAGGCGGTTTTCCAACACTTGAATGAGCAAGGTGTTTTGCTGGAAGGTTTGCTGTTAAAACCCAGCATGGTGTTGCCCGGATTGCTATGTCCTGTACAGGAAAGTGTCGAGACAGTTGCCGATATGACGGTGAGTTGTTTGTTGCGTACTGTTCCTGCGGCGGTGCCGGGCATTGCTTTTTTATCCGGTGGACAAACGCCCGAAATGGCCTCGGCACGTTTAAATGCCATGAATAGCCGATACAAATCCCGTTTGCCATGGGCACTGACGTTTTCATTTTCTCGCGCGATTGAACTGCCCGCGTTAGAAGTTTGGCTCGGACAAGATGACAATGTTGAGGCAGCACAAAAAGTCTTGCAGCAAGGAGCGGCCAACGATAAAGCAGCGCGCCGCGGCGAATATTCCGCTGCTGCTAACTAATGGTGGATAGTAGCGCAACAGACGAGATTGTTTTTCTGCTGGATGTTGATAACACCTTGCTCGACAACGACCATATTTTGGTGGAATTAAAAGCGTTTTTAATTCGTGAAATCGGTGAGGAAAACAGCGCTCGTTATTGGGTGATATTCGAAACGTTACGCACAGAACGCGGTTATGCGGATTATCTAGGCGCGCTGCAACAGTATCGACTTGAACATCTTGATGATGCTCGAGGGCTCTTAATCGCTGAGTTCTTTCTTGATTATCCGTTTGTGGATCGGCTTTATGCCGATGCATTGGCACTCATTAAACATCTGCAAACCCTAGGCAAAACCGTCATTTTGACCGATGGAGAAGCCGTCCTGCAGCCGCGCAAAATCAAGCGTTCAGGGTTATGGGAAGCAGTGGATGGTCAGGTGTTAATTTATATCCACAAAGAAACCATGCTCGATGCGGTCGAGCAACATTATCCAGCCCAGCGTTATGTCATGGTAGACGATAAATTGCGTATTTTGACCGCCATGAAACGCGTTTGGGGAAGCCGGCTTACTACGGTTTTTCCAAGGCAAGGTCATTACGCTCACGATCCAGAAAAGGCACATCCTTATCCAGCTGCCGATGTCACTATTGAACACATCGGCGAGCTGATTCATCACGATTTTTGTATTGGTCTTGGCGCAGCAGACATTCGTTCTGCGTCATTGGAGGAATTATGAAACCTATAAAAGACAGCAATCCTTTTGAAGATGACTTTTTATCTGAAAGCATAAGTGCGACCAAGCAATTGCACATGCTAGGTCAAAGTATCTGGCTTGATAACATTACTCGCGAGCTGCTAAACAGCGGCACTTTGCAGCACTATATTGATCATCTGAGTGTGACAGGACTAACATCGAATCCGACCATTTTCGACAAAGCAATAAAAGACGGTGATAACTATAACCAAGCTATCGCAGAAAAAGCTGCCAATGGTCTATCGGGTGAAGCGCTGTTTTTCGAATTAGCGCTGGAAGATTTAACTCGTGCGGCGGATTTATTACGCCCCATCTTTGATAACACCGATGGAATGGACGGTTGGGTCTCGTTAGAAGTCTCACCACTTTTGGTGAACAATACTGCTGGTACAGTTGCGGCGGCGGTGGATTTGCATAAACGCGCTAAACGCTCCAATTTGTTTATCAAAATTCCCGGTACTCCAGCAGGCTTAGCGGCCATTGAAGAAACGATTTTTGCGGGTGTTCCCGTTAACGTGACCTTGCTGTTTTCCAGCGAGCAATATCTCGCCGCGGCCGAGGCTTATATGCGCGGCATCGAGCGCCGAATTGCAAAAGGACTTGATCCAAAAGTTGGCTCGGTTGCTTCGTTGTTTATCAGTCGTTGGGATGTTGCCGTTAATGACAAGGTTTCATCTAATCTGCGTAATCGTCTTGGTATCGCAATCGCCCAACAGGCTTACAAGACCTATTGTGAACTGCTAGCAGCGCCACACTGGCAATCGCTAAAGGCGGCTGGTGCTCAATCACAACGCTTACTTTGGGCCAGCACAGGCAGCAAAGATCCAACGATTTCTGACTCTTATTACGTCTCAGCACTCGCTGCGCCACACACCATTAATACGATTCCAGAAAAGACATTACTAAGCTTCTCGAAAGACGGCGCCTTGTCTAGCGTGATGTCGATTGATGGTGTTGATGCTGAAAGCAAGCTGTTGGAATTCGCCGTAGAAGGCATCGATGTTGGCGCATTGGCTGATCAGCTCCAACAAGAGGGCGCAGACGCTTTTACTCAGTCTTGGAACGATTTATTGACAGTCATAGAGCAAAAAAGTCAGCAAGTAAAAACCAGTACGTCAAAAAATAGTAAATCAGAAAACGACGAAGCGCCTTTTTAACGATTTTTTAGGAGTCAGCCAAAGTGAAACAGTTAATGCTCGACCAGCTTGCTATTAATACGCTGCGTACTCTGTCTATCGATGCTGTGCAAAAAGCCAAATCGGGGCATCCCGGTACGCCAATGGACGCCGCGCCAACGGCGTATTGCTTGTGGCAGCGTTTTCTACGTTTTGATCCAAAAGATCCTGAGTGGCTGAATCGAGATCGCTTTGTGCTGTCATCCGGTCACGCCTGCGCCTTGTTGTATAGCTTATTGCATCTGACCAGAGTGAAAGCAAAGGGGGCGAGTTATCCCGCTGGCGAGCGCTTAGCGGTCACCATGGAAGATCTCAAACAGTTCCGCCAACTTGGCAGTCGTTGTACTGGTCATCCTGAACACGGCTGGACCAGCGGCGTGGAAACCACCACAGGGCCGCTTGGGCAAGGCCTGGCGACAAGTGTTGGTATGTCAATTGCTGAACGCTGGCAGGCGGCGACTTACAATCGTCCCGATTACACCTTGTTCGACCATAATGTTTATGCCTTGTGTGGCGATGGCGACATGATGGAAGGCATCAGCAGTGAAGCCGCTTCCTTGGCAGGGCATTTGAAGTTATCGAATTTGTGTTGGATCTATGACGCTAATCACATCAGCATCGAAGGTTCAATTGAGATCACTTTTAGTGAAGATGTAGCGGCACGTTTCAAGGCTTACGGTTGGAATGTGGTGCGGGTGAGCGACGCCAATGATTTAACACAACTAAGCGCGGCGTATCAGGCGTTTATTGATACAGAAGATCGTCCGACTCTGATCATTGTGCAGAGTCATATTGGTTATGGTGCGCCCCATAAACAAGATACGGCGAAGGCCCATGGTGAACCACTTGGGGTAGAAGAAGTACATCTTACCAAAGAATTTTATGGTGCTGATCCAGAATCCCAATTCGATGTAGCTGCCGGAGTTGTCGATCATTTTGCAGCGAATTTCGGTCAACGTGGTGTGAAAACTCATGCTGAATGGCAAAAAACCTTTGCGGCTTATCATTATCAATACCCCGAATTGGCAGGGCAAATTACTCAGATGCAGCAAGCGCATCTTCCTCAAGCTTGGGATTTTGGCTTGCCTACCTTCACGGCGGACGGTAAAGACATCTCGACACGACAATCCTCAGGGCTGGTTCTTAATACCATTGCTCAACGAGTGCCTTGGTTGCTGGGTGGCTCGGCAGATTTGTCGCCTTCTACCAAGACGGAATTGTCTTTTGAATCCAATGGTAGCATGAGACAAATTGGAGAATTGAAGGCCGGAAAACCAACCAGTTCTGACTATTTTCAAGCGGACAATTACGCTGGACGAAACTTCCATTTTGGTGTGCGTGAACATGCCATGTGCGCTATCGGCAATGGTCTTGCTTTGTCAAAACTACGACCTTATGTGGCGAGCTTTTTTGTCTTTACCGATTATTGTCGTGCAGCGCTTCGGCTCAGCGCAATGATGGAGCTGCCGCTAATTTCGATCTGGACTCATGATTCAATCAGCATGGGCGAAGACGGCCCAACACATCAGCCCGTTGAACACCTTGCTGCCATGCGAGCTATGCCGGGAATCTTGGTATTGCGGCCAGCAGATGCGAATGAAGTTGTCGAAGCATGGCGCGTTATTATGGCCAATAATCATATGCCAGCGTGTCTGGTGTTAACTCGCCAAGCGTTGCCGACGCTGGATCGAGCTAAATATGGTAGCGCCAGTGGTTTGGCTTTTGGCGCTTATATTGTTGCCGATGCGAAAGATGGCAAACCAGACGTCTTGTTATTGGCAACCGGCAGTGAAGTGTCGCTCTGTGTGGCTGCGTACGAACAACTAAAAATCGAAGGCATTAAAGCGCGTGTGGTCAGCATGCCATCGTGGGAATTATTCGAAAGCCAGCTACAGGATTATCGGGATCAAGTGTTGCCACCAACGATTCTCGCCCGTGTCGCGGTGGAAGAGGCGTCCACTTTTGGCTGGGAACGTTACACAGGTTGTGCAGGGGCAATTATAGGCATGCAAACCTTTGGCTTGTCTGCACCGCGTAAAGTGGTTGAACAGCACTTTGGTTTTGATCCTGCTCATATTATTAAGTCCGCAAAGGCACAAATTGCCCGTCATGCTGGTTCATCGAGTCATCATAAAAGCACGTTAACTTCTTTAAAAAACTTGGAATAGAACATGACCAGTACAAGCGATTCTAAAAATACCAGCGAGCCGGAAGCAGATGGGTCAACTGTCACCTCAAAGATCTTTGGTTTAACTCATAAACATATCGGCATTGTTTTGCTGGTTATCGCTATTTTAGTCTTGGCGATAACGGCAGGAGTACGATTTATGTTGGGGCCAAGAGTCCTGCTTGAAATCGTTGTTCAGCGTGATTTTGTACAAACCGTTGTGGCCAGTGGTCGTGTAGAAGCGCCACATCGCGTTGATATTGGCGTACAAATTACCGGTACAGTGAGAGCGGTTCCTGTTAATGAGGGGCAAAGGGTTGAAGTGAATATGCCACTTGTTGAATTGGAATCTAGTGAGTTGCATGCGGCGGTAAGCCAAGCCAAGGCTGCTGTGCTGTTAGCAAAAGCAGAACTTCGTCAATTACACGAAGTAGAAGCTCCCATGGCAGAGCAAGAAGTAGAAGAAGCCAAAGCCAATCAAATGGCAGCCTTGCAAGATCTGGAACGCAGTCAAAGCTTATTGAAAAAACATTTGATTAGCCAATCCAGTCTGGATGAAGCAGTGCGTGCCGAAAAAGTTACTCGTAGTAAGGTCAGTAGTTTGCAATCAAAAATGATTAGTTTACAAACTAATGGCAGCCAAGTAGCACTAGATGAAGCGAGCCTTGAGCAAGCTCAGGCCGGCCTTGAATTAGCTCAAGCTAAATTGGCTTACACCACATTAAAAGCGCCTGTGGACGGTGTGTTGATTGCACGCAATGTGGAGCCAGGTGATGTAGTTCAACCTGGCGAAACGCTAATGCAGCTTTCTCCATCTGGCGAAACACAAATGGTCGTGCAAATCGAAGAAAAAAATCTTCATCTACTTGCATTAAATCAATCAGCATTAGCTTCTGCTGATGCTTATCCAGATCAGCTTTTTAGTGCCCAACTGGTGTATATCAACCCGGGAATAGACTCTGATCGAGGTTCCGTGGAAGTGAAGCTGCAAGTCCCTGAACCACCAGACTATTTGCGCCAAGACATGACGGTCTCTGTGGACATAAAAGTGGCGAGTCGCAGCGATGCCGTGCTTGTTTCCAGTGCTGCGGTTCATGATGTCAATTCGGTCGCGCCTTGGGTGTTAAAACTGGATGGTAAACAAGTCCATCGACAAGTCGTCACTCTTGGTTTGCGCAGTGATGGCATGAGTGAAGTGTTAACAGGATTAAGCGCTGGTGATCAAGTTGTTCCAGTGAGTTCGGTCACCGTTACCGATGGCGATCGCATTCGTCCATTGCTGCAAGCTGATTCGCTATGAGCGAGAAAGCGTTAGAAGCGAGCGAGTTAAAAACCTTACCCAGTTGGCAGCCGTTTGAATGGATTGTCGCCTTGCGTTTTTTGGGTGAAGGGCGTACTCAAACAGCTTTTATTATCAGTGGCGTTGCCTTAGGTGTGGCGGTGATTGTCTTTATGTCTGCATTGATGGCTGGCTTGCAATCTAATATCACCAAAAGTGTTCTGAGTGGCCAAGCGCATATTCAATTACAGCCTGCTAAAGAAACGGTGCGACCGCTTCGCAGCAGTAACAGCACTTTAGCGGTAGGTGCGGTTGTGGAAGGTGCGATTATTCAGACGCCTTTGCAACGCATTGACAGTATTGATCAATGGCAAAGTATCATGGTGCAAATCTCGGAGATACCTGATGTATTGGTGGTGTCTCCCGCCGCCAAGGGTTCTGCTTTAGTGGTGCGAGGCAATACCAGTCAAGCCATTTCTATTAATGGGGTGAAGCCAGATCTCTATTTCCAGATTATTGATATGACCGACAAAATGGTCAGTGGCACGATGGACTTAACCGGATCAGATATTTTAATCGGCATCGAACTAGCAAGTGATTTGGGCGTCAGTTTAGGCGACAAAATCCTCGTTACCATGGCAACTGGTGCTGACAACACACTTACCATAACGGGTATTTTTGATTTCGGTAATAAAACGGCCAACTCACAAACCACCTATGTTGCTTTGCGCACAGCACAAAGTTTATTAGGCATGGTTGGCAGTGTTTCTGTGTTGGATGTCAATGTCAAAGACATTTATGCCGCAGAAACGATTGCTCAGCGCATCGAAGCTTCAACTGGTGTGCAAGCCGACAGCTGGATAAAAAACAATGCCCAGTTATTTACTTCGTTGGGCGCACAACAAAGCTCAAACACTGTTATTCGCTTGTTTGTCGCGCTGTCGGTTGCCTTAGGCATTGCTAGCGTTTTGGTTGTGTCGGTAGTGCAAAAATCCCGAGAGATTGGCATTTTGCGTGCCATGGGAATCACTCGAGGACAAATCCTGCGTATCTTTTTACTGCAAGGTGGGCTGTTGGGTTTGTGCGGTTCTATTATTGGTTCTGCGATGGGAGGGGGTGGATTATTGATCTGGATGCAAATGCTAACAGGTGAAGATGGTTCGCCGCTATTTTCCTTGAGTTTAGAGCCTAGCTTATTTATTGGTGCTTTGTTGTTGGCAACCTTAACTGGCTTAATTTCTGCTTTCGTTCCTGCTTTAAGCGCGGCACGACTTGATCCGGTGGTGGCAATTCGTGGATAAATTAGAAGCTAAACACAATACAAATGACGTCGTGCTGAAAATGCAGAATGTTCGTAAGTCGTTTAACACAGGTCTACCGAATGAAGTGGAAATACTTCATGGCATTGATTTAATCCTCAAACGTGGAGAATTTTGTGCCGTGGTTGGACCGTCTGGCTCGGGCAAAAGTACCTTGCTCAATATTGTTGGATTATTGGATCGCCCAACCGAAGGAAGCTTGTCAATTTGTGGTGAAGAAACCACGCGCATGGATGATCATGCATTGACTCGCGTGCGCGGTCATAACATAGGGTTTGTGTTTCAATTTCATAATTTATTGAGTGCGTTTAGTGCGCTTGAAAATGTCATGATGCCGTTGTTGGGTGAAGCAGAATTTCCCAATAAAAAAATGACCGAGCGTGCTGCTATGTTGCTCGATAGTGTTGGCTTAACGCCTTGGCGCGATCAGCCCGCTTATCAATTATCCGGTGGACAACAACAGCGCGTTGCCTTAGCGCGAGCACTTGCCATGAATCCCGCCTTATTACTCGCCGATGAACCCACAGGCAACCTCGACACCAAAAGCGCCGATGCAGTATTTGAACTACTGCGTAAAGTCAGCCGAGAACAAGGTATGACGGTGCTATTTGTGACACATGATCCAAGCTTAGCCGCGCGCTGTGATAAAACCATTAAGGTAGTGGATGGCAAAGTAGTAGATGACAAGGAGGTTGATGACAAAGTTGTTAGCTAAATATGGCGAGTTAAACGGCGCATATGTTCGCTAGTGCACAGAGTTTATCTCTTGTTTTTATTACGCTGACAACCGCAATCCTCTATGACCGATTAAGAGAAAGTAAAGTAAAGTGAAAGTGGAAAAGGCTGTCATAGATCATTGTTAATAGCACTGTGTCGGCTCATCCTTTAGTAGTGCTGAGGTGTCGTGCGCTTATTAAAGTCATTACTGGGAGTAATCGAAGGCTATGGAATCAGGAAGAACATTTCAAAACACAGGCACCGTGATTTCGATTCGGGGCAGTGTCGTGGATATCCACTTTGACAGTATATCGTCAGACAATCAGTTACCACCGATTCGCTCTTTATTACGTACTGGTAAAGACAATAGCATTGCCATTGAAGTGTTTTCCCAATTGGATGATCAGCGGGTGCGCGGTATTGCCTTAACGCCAACCCAAGGTCTTGCTCGTGGTATGAAAGTGGAAGACACAGGCAAGCCGTTGCAGACACCAGTAGGCAAGGGGATTTTGTCGCGCATGTTTGATGTGTTCGGCAACGCCATTGACAAAAAAGACGCGCCGACCGACGTCGAATGGCGCTCGGTTCATAATGAACCACCACCGTTAGCAAGACGTTCCACCAAAACCGAAGTATTCGAAACCGGCATCAAGGTGATTGATGTCTTAATGCCGTTAGAGCGCGGTGGTAAAGCCGGCTTGTTCGGCGGTGCTGGCGTGGGCAAAACGGTCTTGTTGACCGAGATGATTCATAACATGGTCGGCCAACACGCGGGCGTTAGTATCTTTTGCGGTATCGGAGAACGCTGCCGAGAAGGCGAAGAGCTTTATCGCGAGATGAAAGAAGCGGGTGTGCTGGACAACATGGTGATGATGTTTGGTCAAATGAACGAACCGCCGGGCGCACGTTTTCGCGTGGGTCATGCCGCATTGACCATGGCGGAATATTTCCGTGATGACGAACATCGTGATGTTTTGTTGCTGGTGGATAATATTTTTCGCTTTATTCAGGCGGGCATGGAAGTGTCTGGTTTGATGGGGCAAATGCCCGCACGTTTGGGTTATCAGCCAACTATGGGTACGGAGTTGTCACAACTCGAAGAGCGCATTGCCAATACAGGCAGTGGCGCGATTACCTCGATCCAAGCTGTGTATGTGCCTGCCGATGATTTTACCGATCCTGCCGCTGTACATACCTTTTCTCACCTTTCTGCTTCTATCGTTTTATCGCGTAAGCGCGCCAGCGAAGGGCTTTATCCTGCCATTGATCCCTTGCAGTCCAGTTCTAAAATGGCGACGCCAAGCGTTATTGGTCGACGTCATTACGATCTGGCACAAGAGATTCGTCGCACCTTAGCGCAATACGGCGAATTGAAAGACATCATTGCCATGCTCGGCATGGAGCAGCTATCGCCCGAAGACCGCAAAGTCGTCGGACGTGCTCGCCGCTTAGAGAGGTTTCTTACTCAGCCCTTTTTTACCACTGAGCAGTTTACTGGTATGTCTGGCAAATTGGTCAGTCTTGATGATGCCTTAGATGGCTGCGAGCGAATCTTACAGGATGAATTTCAAGACTATCCCGAAAGCGCGCTTTACATGATTGGTGCGATTGACGAAGCCCATAAAAAAAGCAAGCAAGCCCCTGTAGAAGATAAACCAAAAATAGAAGATAAAACGAAACCAAAAGCCGAGGAGGACGAAGATGCCACAAGCCTACATGACGCTTAAGGTTTTACTGCCTCATAAAGTATTTAGCGAAGAACAAAAAGTGCTGCGAATCGTGGCGACTACACCACAAGGGGCGTTTGGCATTTTACCGAATCGATTGGATTGTGTGGCGTCCTTGTCAGCGGGCATTTTAGTAGTGGAAGTCGAAGGCGAGGAAGAAGCTTACATCGCTGTTGATGAAGGCGTATTGGTGAAAACCGGAGCGGAAGTACGTATTTCCGTGCGCAACGCCATGAGTGGTATGGGCTTAAATGAATTGCGTATTGCAGTAGAAGAAGAGTTTCTGCAGCTTGACGAACAGCAGCAGAAACTACGTTCGGCATTGACTAAGATGGAAAGCGGTTTTGTTCAGCGTTTGGTCGCGTTTAAGCAGGATGCGAGTTTGTCATGAAAGACGATGATGAAGACAAAAGCACGCCCAAAGCGGACCGTTATCTAGATCGAAAAGTAGACCGCAAACTAGATCGCTCTTTAGATCACAAACCGAAAAACAACTACAGCAAGCAAGTTGGCTCAGTCGCCGCTCGTAAGCTAAAAGCTCAGCGACACGTAACTAGAACTGTCTGGTCTGGCTTAGGGATGATGGGATTGGTTGGCTGGTCGATTGCTATTCCTACTGTGCTTGGTGCGGCGCTGGGTATTTGGTTGGATGGTGCTTACCCAAGTGATCGTTCATGGACACTGGCCTTGCTGGTCGTTGGCCTGTGTTTGGGCTGCTTCAATGCTTGGCATTGGGTGCAAAAAGAAGACAAAGACATTCACCAACCTGAGGACAACGATGATGTTAATTGATTTTGGTGACAACTTTTGGGGTGGCGTTGCCTATGCCGTGTTTGTTGGCATGCTATTAGGGATTTTTTATTTTGCTGGGTTGTGGTGGACAGTACGCCGACTGGGTTCTAGTCGCGTGGTCGCACCTTTATTCTTGTTCAGTATGCTGTTTCGCATCAGCGTCGTGATGGTGAGTTTTTATGTGTTCCTGGGCAATGACTGGCAAAAATTATTGTTAGGTTTGCTTGGCTTCATAATCTTGCGTTTGTTCGCGACGCGGCTGATTCGTTTGAAAGACAACCCAGTCATTATCAAGCCGATTCATACCCTTAAAGAAAAACATTCTCACACAGAAGAGCGCTAATGAACCTGACTCCAGATCTAATTATTTATTGGCAAATGGGCTTTCTAAAGCTTAATGCCACCATAGTCTTCACTTGGTTGGTGATGTTGGTGCTGGTGGTTGGGTCGATTCTAATTACTCGAAATCTGTCCAACAATTTGCAACGCTCGCGCTGGCAAAATGCGCTAGAAGTGGTGGTGATCACCATTAATAAACAAATCGAAGAAGTAGGTTTAAGTCAACCACAAAAATACATCGGTTTTCTGGGAACCTTATTTTTGTTTATCGCCGTGTCTGCTCTTGGCACCATTATTCCGGGTTTTGAACCACCGACAGGTTCGCTTTCCACTACGGCGGCGTTAGCTCTGTGTGTGTTAGTTGCTGTGCAGCTGTTTGGTATTCAGGAAACGGGCTTAGGCGGATATCTGTCTTCCTATACTCAGCCGACCATTATTATGCTGCCGTTCAATATTATCAGTGAGGTGTCGCGGACCTTGGCGCTGGCGGTGAGACTATTCGGCAACATGATGAGTGGCGCGATGATCATCGCGATACTGCTCACCATTACCCCGTTCTTATTTCCGATTGTGATGACTGTGCTTGGTTTGCTTACTGGCATTGTTCAGGCTTATATCTTTTTCATTCTAGCCACTGTCTACATCGCAGCGGCTACACGCTCCTCAAAAACAGAAGTCCAAAGCACTGAGGCAACAGAGACGAGTTAGCTTTGAGCTTTAATTTTAACCCTTTATTTGATTAAACCTTATGAACATTTACGGAGTAACTATGGACAGCATGACAATGATTGCAATGGTTTCGATTATTACGGCAGGATTAACGATTGCCATCGGCGTGATCGGGCCATCATTGGGAGAAGGTAAAGCGGTGGCGACGGCGTTAACGTCATTGGCTCAGCAACCTGATGCCTCTGCGACGATTACGCGAACCTTATTTGTTGGTTTGGCGATGATCGAATCCACCGCGATTTATTGTTTTGTGGTCTCGATGATTTTGTTGTTTGCTAATCCTTTTTGGAATCATGTCATAGCCCAAGCTGCAGGCCAATAAATCATGCTAATCGATTGGTTCACCATCATTGCGCAACTGATTAATTTTCTGGTCCTAGTTTGGTTGCTGAAACACTTCTTGTATCGTCCTATTTTGAACACGATTGACGCGCGTGAAAAACGCATTGCTGATGAGCTGGCCGACGCCGATAGCAAAAGAGCCGAGGCTGAGCAGCAACGCGAGGAATTCCAACAAAAGAACACGGAATTCGACCAACAACGCACGGCGAAGATGAACACAGTAGGCGAAGAAGCGAAAACCGAGCGAGCACGTTTGTTGGAATCGGTTCGACAAGAGTCTGACGCGCTGCGCAGTAAATTGGAATTGGCGCTTAAAAATGAACAGCTAAGTTTGCAAGATACCTTGAGCCAGCGCGCACGAGAAGAAGTATTCGCTATTGTCCGCAAAGCACTCAGTGATCTTGCAGGAACCAGCTTAGAAGCGCGCATGGCTGCTATTTTTGTGCAACGCTTGGATACGCTAAGTGACGATGAAAAAAACAGCCTGCAGTCAGCTTTTAAAGATTCAGATCAGGCTTTAGTCGTCCATACTGCGTTTGATCTTGCCGAAGAAGAAAATGTGCTTATTAAAACAGCCCTCAATAAGTTGTTAACGGATTCGATCGAAATTCAATTTATCACCGAGCCAGATGTGATCAGCGGGATTGAGATAAAGTCCCACGGTCAGAAGATCGGTTGGAGTATTGCTGATTACCTTGCCACTCTGACCAAGCGAGTCAATGAAGTGATGCTTTCTCATAATGCAGTTGAAGATAAAAGCCAAGAGCAGGCTTCATGATGTCGATGTTTGACGCGTTATTTTCTGATTTAAAACAGGCTCGGGAATCGTTCGAACCCGCTTTGTCACCACGAGAAATTGGCAAGATTATCAGTGTCGCCACGGGTATTGCTAAGGTGTCTGGCTTGCCCAATGTTGGCTACGACGAGTTATTGCTTTTTCCCGGTGATATTTATGGCATCGCGTTCAATGTCGATGAAGACGAAATTGGCGTGGTGTTGCTTGGCGAATACTGGCATTTGCAAGCCGGTGATGAAGTCGAACGGCTTGGTCATGTGGTTGATGTGCCGGTTGGCGATGGCTTGATTGGTCGCATTATTAATCCAATCGGTAAACCTTTGGATGGCAAGGGCAATCTGGGCACTACCGAGCGTTTACCCATCGAACGACCTTCGCCAGCCATTATGGATCGAGCAGGCGTGAGTGTGCCTTTACAAACGGGTATTAAGGTGATTGATGCCTTGATACCGGTAGGTCGTGGGCAGCGAGAATTGATTCTTGGTGACCGACAAACCGGCAAGACGGCGATAGCCATGGACACGATTCTCAATCAGCGTGGCAAAAACGTCTTGTGTGTCTATTGTGCTATTGGTCAACGCGCGTCAGGTGTCGCCAAAGTTATTGCCACGTTGCGGGAACAAGGCGCGATGGAATACACAGTCGTGGTAGTGACAGAAGGCAACGAGCCACCGGGCTTGGCCTATGTTGCACCGTACGCCGCGACTAGCATTGCGGAATATTTTATGGAGCAAGGTCGTGATGTGCTGATTGTCTACGATGATTTGACGCACCATGCTCGAGCTTATCGTGAATTGTCTTTGTTGTTGCGTCGTCCACCAGGACGAGAAGCCTTCCCCGGCGACATTTTTTATATTCATTCGCGTTTGTTAGAAAGAGCGACGCATCTGAGCAAGGAACTCGGCGGCGGTTCATTGACGGCGTTGCCAATTATTGAAACCGAAGCGCAGGATATTTCGGCGTACATTCCGACCAATCTTATCTCCATTACCGATGGGCAAATTTACCTTTCGCCGGCCTTATTTGAACTGGGTATTTTGCCTGCGGTTGATGTGGGAAAATCTGTGTCTCGTGTGGGTGGTAAAGCACAAAGAGCAGCGTATCGTGGTGTCACTGTGGATCTTAAATTGGCTTATGCGCAATTTGAAGAATTGGAAACCTTCGCGCGTTTTGGCGCTCGATTAGACGATGATACGCTGAAAATTATTGAACATGGTCGACGCATCCGAGCTTGCTTGAAGCAGCCAGAATTCTCGCCGGTGTCCATGGCGGAACAAATCGCCGTTTTAGTTGCTTTGACCGCAGATTTGTTTGATGACATTGACTTAGACAATATGCCAGCCGCGGAGCAAGCCGTTCGGGATGCTGCTGCGAATATCACCGATGATATTGCAGAGCGTTTAGAAAGTACTAATAAATTAAGTAAAGAAGATAAAGCGGTGATTCTGGAGCTAGCGCGCGAAGCGCTTGAAGCCTTCAGCACCGACACAGATTCAGGTGCGCCAGCATGACAGACAGTATCGCCAGTTTGCGTCACAAAATTACCAGCGCCCAAGACTTAGAATCTGTAGTGCGCAGTATGAAAACCATCGCGTCTTCGAGCATTGGTCAATATGAAAAAGCTGTACATTCGCTGGATGATTATTATCGAAACGTACAATTGGGGTTGTCGGCGTGTTTGTCGCAAACTGCACAATTAGAACAGCCTGCGGTGATAGTTAATCGATCTCAGAAATATGCACCCGCCATCGGCGTGATTGTGTTTGGTTCGGATCAAGGTCTAGTCGGACAGTTTAATGAAGTGATGGTCGAGTTTGTGGTCGACTCCTTGGCAAAATTATCGGGCAATAAAATGGTCTGGGCAGTTGGGGAGAGAGTTGAGTCTCGCTTGTTAGATACGGATTTAAAGACCGAAGAAAGCTTTGAATTACCCCATTCGATCAACACCATTACGGCATTAGTAGGGGAAATTTTAATCGAACTGGAGGCAAAACGTGATCAGGGTCTGATTGATCAAGTGTTTTTGTTTCACCATAAACTAGAAGCTAATTCGATTTCTCGACCCGTGAGTCAGCAGCTTTTGCCTTTGGATGAAGCTTGGCGACAAGAGCTTGTTGCTATTAATTGGCCAAGTAATAACCTTGTTGAAGTGATGCCAGATCAAGATCAAACTCGTCGCGCTTTTGTACGTGAATATCTGTTTGTCAGTCTTTTTCGAGCCTGTGCGGAATCGCTTGCCAGTGAGAACGCCAGTCGACTTGCTGCCATGCAGCGCGCCGAAAAGAACATTGATGAGATACAAGAAAACCTCAATAAAACCTTTCACCGTCTGCGTCAGAGTGACATCGATGAAGAGTTATCCGATGTCCTCTCTGGATTTAATGCGTTAAATTAGAATCTAGATCATGATTTCAGTGAATAAATCGTAGGTTGCACTTTAATAGAGAGTAGTGTGTTCGCTAGCGCACAGAACTTTGAGTAGCAAAACGATAGAAATGTCTTGAGATCATTGCACGATTACTGTGCTTGCCAATACTTTGTTAAAAATAGACTCAAAATGCTCATTTATAACCCATAAACTCTGCTTTTTCGTCTATTTTTGCCTCGTCTTGGCTTCGCTCGTGACTTCGTGAAACGATCTCATTCTATCGCTTTGTTGCGATTTGGTTTTCTCACTTTAAAAAAATTTAAGACTTTTCCTATGCATGATGCAATCGATACGACCTTTTCGCCGTTACAAAACCATCTCTTAGCAGCCTTACCTGAGGAAGTTCAAACTCGTATCTTTCCTTTTCTTGAATTGGAAAAACTGGAATTAGGGCAGGTGATGTACGAAGCGGGCGACAAATTGGCTTACGTACACTTTCCTGTTGATGCCATTGTGTCTTTGCTTTACGTGATGGAAAGTGGCGCGTCTGCCGAAATTTCCGTAGTTGGCAATGAAGGTTTAATTGGCGTTGCCTTGTTTATGGGCGGCGAAAGTACTTCTAGCCGAGCGGTGGTGCAAAGTGCGGGACATGCGTATCGCCTAAAAGGCAGCATGTTAACGGAAGAGTTTAATCGACACGGTAAGCTACTGGAGTTGATGCTGCGTTATACGCAATCCTTGATCACGCAAATGGCGCAAACCGCTGTATGCAATCGGCACCATTCTATCGACCAACAATTATGCCGCTTGTTGTTATTGTCTTTAGATCGTTTGCCCGATAACCATCTCACCATGACCCAAGAATTGATTGCCAACATGTTAGGCGTACGCCGTGAAGGCGTCACCGAAGCCGCTGGCAAATTACAAAAGCTCGGCGTGATCGATTATCACCGAGGTCATATCACCGTGTTAGACAGATCAAAACTCGAAGAATTGAGCTGCGAATGTTACGCCGTCGTGAAGACAGAGACTGATCGTTTATTGCCCTATGTGTTGCCGAAAAAGTCAGCCTGATTCACTCATCTGAAATGATGTTTTAGTGTGATGACATCATTCATTGACGAGCTTCTGTGAGCTGATTGTTTGTTTGCTGGTTTGAGCGCCGCATAGGCTTCAGTAATTTTTTTGAATATTGGCTCGCAATTTGATTGCTCAGAAATATCTGGATGATATTTATGGGCAAGTTTGCGATAAGACTCTCTGATTTCTCTTGTCGATGCGGTGAGTTCTACTTCTAGCGTTTTGTAATAATCATTGAATTGCATGGTCAGTCTCCGATCAAAATAGATGAATAAAAAGTACAGAGTCGTTCATTCTGAGCTGTGCGAATCTATCCATTTTCCTTAATGAGATGCAGAAAACTCGATTGTCGCTTCCGTTTCTGAAAAATGGCGGTCTGTTTGTTTCATCAGCAGGGCCAGTTGTTTAAAGACGGCAGGCAAGCGATAGGGTAAATCTTCCGCGATTAATCCTGGTCCAAAGTTGTTTGCTGCTGCACCTTGCAACCAAACGGCCGCCGCAGCGGCAAGAAAAGGTTCCATGCCTTGTGTAAGTAGACCGAGCGCTATGCCTGCCAACACATCGCCAGATCCTGCGGTTGCCAAAGTTGATGGCGCATTAGCATTGATGATGGCACGTCCATCTGGGGCGGCGATGACGGTATCGTTGCCTTTAAGTATGACGATGGCACCACTTGCTTTAGCTGCAGCACGAGCGCGAGATAGCTTGTCGTTATACGAAGAGTCGACCACGCCTTTGAATAAACGACTGAATTCGCCTTCATGTGGTGTCAGCACGCATGGGCCGGTGATCGCATCAAAAAGATCGGTTGGCGTATGTTGGAATGAAGTAAGCGCATCGGCATCGAGAACGGTTGCCTGTCCAGACTTTAACATGGTCAAAACTCGTGCTTGGGTGTCGGGACCAACACCTGCGCCGGGACCAATCAGTAAACCTGTAATGCGTTTATCACCAAGCAGTATAGCCAAGTCTTGATGTCGATGAATTGGCTTGACCATAATGCAGGTCAGTGTTGCAGCATACACAGAAAGAGCAAGGTAACTCTGGCTCATGTCCACCGCGATAGTTGTCAGTCCAGCGCCGACACGAGCCGCTGACAACGCCGCCATGCGAGCCGCGCCAGTGGTTGGCCAGCCGCCCCAAACCAGCGCATGCCCTCGACTGTATTTGTTGCTGTGTTGATTTAATAATGGCAGATTGTCAGCCCATAACGCGGGGTGATTCTCAAAAGTATCAGGTGGAATGCTGACAAACACGGAAGCAGGTGTTCCTATATTGGCGACGACCAGTTCACCGCACAAGCTTTTCCCTGGTTGCAACAGATGGCCGGGCTTTTTACGAAAGCAGGTTAGTGTAAGGGCGCAAGATACCGCGCCCATATTTTCGCCAGTGTCGCCCATTAATCCGCTTGGCACATCAACCGCGATGATGGTCAATTTTTTAGCCGCCGCTGCCGCAAGAGTCTCCACTGCCGCGCCTTCTAGGGGACGAGTTAGACCCGCGCCAAATATCGCATCGACAATCAGCTCCGCGCCGTTTAGAGCATCGGGCGTGAGCGTTTCAACGGGTCCATTCCAGAGAGAAGCATGATGTGCCGCAGAGCCACGAAGCTGATCACGAGTGCCGAGTAACGCGACGCGCACTGGCCAGTTTGCTTCAGCCAAATGCCGAGCAGCGACAAAACCATCACCGCCATTGTTGCCGGGGCCGCAAAGTACTAATACTGGCCGCAAGCTCCAGCGATTCATAATAGCGTCTGCCACAGGACGGCCAGCGTTTTCCATTAGAGTGATTGCATTGATGCCATAGGCAATGGTTAATCGGTCAGCTTCGGTCATTTGAACTGTACTGAGAAGGACATGTGGCAGCCGATCAGACTGTCCACGTTGTGAGTCAAAGCCTGATTCCCAATGGCTTGGTTGAGGAATCGTTAATGGTTTCATTGTGGTGCCACTAGATTGGCTTTTGGCGCACGAGCCCAATAACCAGTTAGCCCATAATGCTCGTACATTTCCGCTTCTTGGTGTCGATTAATCTGTTCAGTTGAGTTGTATTCTGGTGAGTCTTTGACCAATTGACGAGTCAGATCAATAGTGAGAGATTCGTCCAGCCAATCAATGTCTTTGATCCATTCTGGCGAAATCAGTACCTGATGTCCTCCCCACCAATTGCTGGTATTGATCACCAAATAGCGCACCGCCCAAGTGTTTTCTTCTACTAAGATTTCTGCAATATGGCCAATGTCGCCATCTTTTGCGTGTACGTGATAATCGATGATGGCTTGGCAACTACGCAAATTAGGGTCTTTGTTTTGATGGTTTTCTTGGTTTTCTTGGTTTTCTGCGTCATAAACGGCTTGATGAGCCACTTCTGCCTTGTGGATTTCTTCGTCTCCATTGAGCGAATCGATATAGCCCGGATACATCAAATAAGGGTACATACCACCAGCCCATAGCCCCGTGCCGCCCCAATAATTTGGGTAGCCATAAAACCCCAGATAATCCATTTCATGCTGGCGTGAGACGGGTTGGTCTGTGTCGATTTTTGGGCTGTTTTTTACTTGGTCTGTGGTAATTAACACCGGAAGGATATGTTCCCAGCGGTTGGGTTTTTGAATGGAAATCGGAGAGATAAGAACCTTGCGATGCATCAGCCAAAGCCCTGTTTCCACGACGAAATAGCGTACCACCCACGTTAAGTCATCAAACAAAATGTCCTTTACCATACCCACATGGCCGTCGCTGGCAGCAATGGTGTATTTTTCTAAATCGTTCATGCTGCGTAGCATAAGAAGTTATCCCTTTAAATTAGGTCGCTTGTAATAAAGAATCCCTCGGCGTTAACCGAGGGAAGGGTGTTAGTACTTAGCTGTTAATGGACTAGCTCAGCTCGATGCGAAATTAATGACCACTCGTGACGGAACATCACCATTTTCCAGACGTTTAAAGACATCGTTAATGGCAGACAATGGCTGTAGCTCAATGTCAGCTTTTACTTTGCCTTCGGCAGCAAAGGCTAATGCTTCGGCCATATCTTGGCGTGTGCCCACGAACGAGCCGCGAATGGTGACGCAGTTAGCAACCACATCGAATAACGGCACTGGGAATTCACCCGGTGGCAAACCAACCAATACACAAATGCCACGTTTACGTGTCATGGCAACCCCTTGATTAAAAGCAATCAGTGAAGGTGCGGTGATTAATACGCCATGACCACCGCCGTTTGTTGCCTTGATTACGACTTCAATCGCGCCTTCGTGTTTGGCATTGACCACTGCATCCGCGCCAAGTTGGGTGGCGTGTTCGAGCTTTTTATCATCGATATCAACCGCACAAACGTGCAAGCCCATGGCTTTAGCGTATTGAACAGCCAAATGACCAAGGCCACCGATACCAGAAATAACCACCCAGTCACCTGGTTTTGCTTTGGTTTCTTTAAGACCTTTGTAGGTGGTAATGCCCGCGCAGATCAGCGGCGCAGCTTCTGTGGCAGATAAGCCAGCAGGAATGTGAGCCACGTAATTTGGGTTGGCGAGTATGTATTCAGCAAAACCACCATTTTTGGTGTAGCCGCCGAACTCGGCTTCGCCACACACGGTTTCCCAAGCAGCAAGACAATGTTCACAATGACCACAGGCAGAATAGAGCCAAGGCACACCGACACGATCGCCTTCTTTTACCGCTGTAACTCCTTCACCTAGTGCCACCACAATACCGATGCCTTCATGACCGGGAATGAACGGAAGAGAGGGTTTCACCGGCCAGTCGCCAGCTTCAGCATGCAAATCGGTGTGACAAACACCACAGGCTTCGGTTTTAACCAGAATCTGTCCCGGACCTGGAGTCGGAATGTCCATTTCTTTAAGAAGGAGGCCTTCGCCGAATTGTTCGACGACAGCCGCTTGCATTTTTTTAGTCATAACAGGTTCCTATTGAGTTAATGTGCTAAATAAAGAGAGTGTGAATAGGCTCTCTTTAGCGAAGATTCTTTTAGGATGACGCCTTACCCAAACTACGCACGGATTCGATCATTTTGATCAGTACGGCCTGAGCATCACCAAATACCATGTTGCAATTGGGTGAGTAGAACAGGGCATTGACGATGCCCGAATAACCTTTGCCTTGGCCTCGCTTGATGACATAAACCTGTTTGGCTTTGTCAGCGTTCAAGATCGGCATACCGAAAATGGGTGAGGACTTATCTGTTCTTGCTGCAGGGTTGACTACATCATTGGCGCCAATTACTAGCACCACATCCGTTGTGGCGAATTCTTCATTGATGTCATCAAGTTGGAAAATAATATCGTAAGGAACACCAGCTTCGGCCAATAACACGTCCATTTGCCCCGGCATACGGCCAGCAACAGGGTGAATAGCAAACTTGACGGAAACCTTTGCGGCTTGGAGTAATTTGACAAATTCGTAGAGCTTTTGTTGTGCTTGAGCAGCAGCAAGACCGTAGCCCGGCACTATGATAACGCTTGATGCATAGCGCATTTCAATACCAGCATCTGACGCTGCGGTTTCTCGCTCGGTTCCTTTTATCGCGCCATGTTTGGCCTTAACAATGTCACCGAAATTGGTAAACAACACATTAGCGACGGATCGGTTCATGGCTTTTGCCATTAGCAAGGTTAGTAATAGGCCAGCGGCACCAACCACCATGCCGGCAATCATCAAAGCCGGATTGCCTAAAACGAAGCCTTCAAGACCCACTGCCAGACCAGTGAAGGCGTTGTAGATAGAGATCACCACGGGCATGTCTGCACCGCCAATTGGTAGGGTCATTAATATGCCGAATATCAGAGCAATGGCGAAGAAGATGTAAGTCCAGCTTGAAATGGATAGAAGCGGATTAACGCCACTCAGTGTGACAAAGACGATCCAGCCTGCCACAGCGATGGCAGCAAGAAAGACCACTCCATTGATGATTTGTTGGCTCTTTATTCTTAATGGCTTATTGATTACGCCTTGCAGTTTTGCCCAGGCAATCACAGAGCCGGACATAGAAATGGCACCGATTAATGCACCAAGTAAGGTAACAATCAATTGACTAGCGTCATGGGCGTTATTGCCAAATAACTCCACTGCGGCGATGGCACCTGCTGCACCACCGCCCATACCGTTATAAATGGCGACCATTTGCGGCATAGCCGTCATGGCGACCTTACGTCCGGCAAGCCATGCGCCGACACCGCCAATTGCAAGGGCCAGCAAGGCGAGGGTGATATTCATTAGTAGATAAGGCTTTACGCTGTCATCAATGTTCAAAACGTAGAGAAAGCTTGCCAACACAGCGGCGACCATGCCGATGCCAGCCAAACGAATGCCAGACGCGGCGGTGGCTGGTGAGGACATGCGTTTGAGACCAAAGAGAAAAAGAAAAGCGGCCACAAGGTTGGCAGCGCCGATAGTCAGTTGCGCTAAAAGAGTGAGCATGATTGTGTCCTTAGTGTTTCTTTTTCGAAGCGTGGCTGCGATGTGGTTTGCTGGCTGGTTCACTGCTCTTAAACATCGCCAGCATCCGATCTGTCACCGCGTAGCCTCCTGCAGCATTGCCGGCGCCTAGCAGAACAGCAAAAAAGCCAATAACTTGTTCCTGCGTCGTGCTGGCGTTAATGAGTGTGTAAAGCCCACCAACGACCACAATGCCATGTATGAAATTGGAACCGGACATCAGCGGTGTATGCAAAATAGCTGGCACATTGCCGATGATGACCCAGCCTGCGAATCCTGCCAGCATGAATATGTACAGGGCGACAAAGCCCGTAATCGTGAAATCAAAACTCATCACTCACTTCCTATGCTATTCAAACCGTTTTTGCGGTTTGGTTGTCTAATTTGGTTATCGGTTTTTTTAGGTTATTTAGATTGAGATTTTGCTTTGGCTTTTTTATCTGTTTTATCTGTTTTATCTGTTTTAGTTGCGTCGCAAAGCTTGCCATCGTGGGTGAGAGCAGTATCGGCAAGCACTTCGTCTTCCCAGTCGATGGCGACTATGTTGTTCTTCATCATTAGGGCGAGCAGGTTGAACAGGTTCTTGGCGTAAAGCTCGCTGGCATCCGCTGCGAGCATGGATGGCACGTTTAATGGAGCGATTATCGTGACGCCATCAATATGAGTCGTTTCGCCGGGTGTTGATGCTTCACAATTACCGCCGCCATCAGCAGACAAATCGACAATCACTGAGCCGCGTTTCATGCCAGAGACTTGTGCTTTGCTAATTAGTTTAGGAGACGCTTTGCCAGGAATAGCGGCTGTGGTGATGATCAAATCGGCTGCTTGAATGTGTTTTGTTAGGGCTTTATTGACGGTGATTTTTTCTTCGGGCGTGAGTTCGCGGGCATAACCGCCTTTGCCAGTGGCATCAACGCCTGTGTCGACAAAGGTTGCTGCTAGAGACAATGCTTGTTCTTTGGTTTCTGGGCGAACATCGTAGCCTTCAACAACCGCACCAAGTCGTTGCGCTGTAGCGATGGCTTCGAGTCCTGCGACACCAAGGCCCATCACTAAGACTTTGGCTGGGCCAATGACACCTGCCGCCGAGGTGATTTTAGGTAGCACCTTAGTCATATTGCTCATACCAAGGGCGACTGCATAATACCCCGCTAAAGCCGATTGACTGGATAATGCGTCCATTGACTGAGCACGAGAGATACGTGGAATGCGTTCCATGGCAAAACAGGTGATTTTTTTGGTGAGCAAGCATTGAACAAACTCCGGCTCATTCGCCGCATAAACGAAACAAATCAATATCGCGCCCGGTTTCATAGCATTAATGACCGACATAGCCGGCGGCTGAACAGCTAACACCACATCTGCGTCTTCGACCAAGGCATGGCGGTCATCCATGAAAATGACGTCTTGATAGGCGGAATCTGACAGTTTAGCCGCATCACCAGCGCCCGATTGCATATGCAACCGAGCGCCAAGTTTGATTAATTTAGCGGTGAGTGATGGTACTAAGGAAACGCGTCTTTCATGGGGATGCGTTTCTTTTAAAATAGCAAGGTTCACATACATGACGAGATCCTTATTCTGGAGCATCGAGAGTGGCTAGTCGCACTAATTTTTTGTTAACAAATTCCTGAATTCCCATGTTGCCGAGTTCACGTCCGTAACCCGAATTCTTAATACCACCGAAAGGTAATTCTGCATCCGTCCAGTCGATGTTGTTGATGAACATCATGCCGGTTTCAACTTGGCTGGCGACACGTTTGCCACGTTCGATGTCTTTGGTGTAAACCGAACCGCCAAGACCGAAGTCAGAGTCGTTTGCCAGCGCAATCGCTTCGTTTTCGTTTTTCACGCGGAAAAACATCGCAACTGGGCCAAAGAATTCATCACGGTATGCTGGGTTGTCTGGTGTGATATCGGTGAGAATAGTGGGCTGCATGAAAGCGCCTTTTTGATCGAAGCGTTGGCCACCGATCAGTACTTTTGCACCATGCTCGACTGCGGCATCCACTTGCTTGAGCAAACCGATTAACGCGGATTCAGTAGACAAAGGGCCAAGGGTGGTTTTGGGGTCCATTGGGTCGCCAGGTTTGAGTGCGCTAAGTGCAGCCTGAAATTTATCCAGAAATTTGTCGGCTAATTCTTCGATAACGATAAAGCGTTTTGCTGCGCAACAGGTTTGGCCTGCGTTGTACATGCGCCCCCATACTGCCCATTTGACGGCTTTTTCTAGATCGGCATCTTCAAGGACGATAAACGCATCACTGCCACCTAATTCCATGGACGATACTTTAAGGTGATGACCTGCACTAGATGCAACCGCGCTGCCAGCTGGGACGCTACCGGTTAGCGCGACGCCTTTTATACGAGGATCACCAATTAGATTGTTGGCTTGTTCGTGAGAGATAAATAAATTGGTATACAAGCCTGCAGGAGCGCCAGCTTCTGTCAATAATTCATCAAAGGCAACGGCGCATTGCGGTACGCAGGCCGCATGTTTGATCAAGATGACGTTGCCAGCCATGAGATGCGGGCCAGCGACTCGCGCTAATTGATAGTAAGGAAAGTTCCAAGGTTCAACACAAAGGATCAAGCCAATCGGGCTGCTTTCCATGTACGCTTCGCCGCGAGTTGGGTCGAGTTTGACTGGGGCAAGAAAGCGTTCTGCGTTTTCTGCGTAATACGCCATGATTCGGGCGCTGAATTCGACCTCGCCACGGGCTTCGTCGATTCGTTTACCCATCTCAAGTGTTGCTTTTTTGGCGAATTCATCCGCACGGGCATGCAGTATCTCTCCCGCTTTGGCGATGATAACGGCACGCTCGTCGTAGCTTTTATTACGCCAGATTTGATAACACTCAGCGGCGGTTGCCATTTTATCTTCAAGTTCTTTATCGCTGATATTCTCAAAGGATTTTTGAATCTTGCCATCGTAAGGGTTAACACTTTGGTAATTCATGGTGAAGCATTCCTTATGTTTGATTTAGTCAGCTGATGCTGGTGGTCAAATGATTTGTTGCTAGAGCCTATTCTTCTTAATTTATTTCGTCAGTGCGTTTGCGTACACAGTGCATTTATATGCACTTTGTTTTTTATAGAGTGGGTTATTGTGTAAATATTTTAGTGGGAATATTTTGATGCTCTATTAGTTATTAATATTTTTTATTAATTTAATTTTTATGAGGTATTTTCTATCGGATGATTTTTTCTTTGTGTGTTGGCGTACATACAGGGGGCAAAAAATTGATGTAAATTGATTGAGTTGTATTTAATTTTTTAAAAAGAGATTTTTAATAATTAAAGTATGTGCCTGAGTTCTAGTTCGAAGTTCGACAGTTTTTAATTGTTTTTATTTCAACACCCTCATAGCTCATCAGAGCATGCTTAAGGGATTTAAGAGGACATAATTTATGAGTCAAATTATGAAAGGATTGTTTTTTTCATCGTGTCGTCATGCGCTTAAAAGCTCATCTGTGGTGGCGGTAGTTGTCTTACGACAGCCTGTTCGAATAATCCACAGCCCAAGATGTACGGCGCTTTACAAGCCGCAGAAACGGCCATTGCCGATGCAGATAGGAATGGCGTTAACGGTTATCCATCACCTGAACTAGTTGAAGCACGAAATAAGCTACAGCAAGCACGGGCAGCAATAGAAATGGAGCAAATGCCTTTAGCCGTTTACTTAGCGCAAGAGTCTCAAGTAAATGCCGAGTTAGCATCCGCCAAAGCGACCTTGATTAAAGAGCAGCAGGTGAATGATGAAATAAAAGAGGGCATTGAGGTCTTGAAACAAGAAATGGATCGCAATATGGGAGCGGGCTCATGAGTGCATTAAATATTCGATTTTATCAAGTGGCTGGTATGGCATCCTTGCTTGTACTGTCTGGTTGTTCTGCGCCAGCATCTAAGCCAGAGGGCGCGGATAACGTACGTGCCAAGTTAATTCATTTGCAAATAGATTCTCAGCTGACTCAATCTGCGCCGTTAGAATTTAACGACGCTGAACAAGCATTGCTGTCTGCAGAACAGCCAAGAAAGGATGAAGTACTAGGTCGTCATCTTGTAATGGTTGCAGATCGTAAGGTCGATATTGCTGAAGCACGGGCAAAAAGTCGCCTGTTGGTTTTAGAACGCAAGCAGCTTAGTCAGCAGCGTAACGAGGCCAAATTAGCGGCAAGAGATCGCGAAGTGAATATGGCGCGTAATGATGCAATGCAGTCTAAAGCCGATGCGGAAAAGCTGCGTATGGAAGCCAATGCAGAGCACAATCGTAGTCAAGAATTTCAGCGACAACTTGGAATGCTAAATGCAAAAGCGACCAATCGCGGCATGATCATGACGTTAGGGGATTTGTCTTTCGCTACGGGCAAAGCTCAGTTGCAACCGAGTGTGCTGGTTGATCTCGATAAGTTAGTTGTATTCCTCAATAAGTATGAAGATCGCAGCATTGTGATAGAGGGTAACACCGACAGCGTTGGCAGCGAGGCGCTTAATCTTAAATTGTCCCAACATAGAGCTTCAGCAGTCAGAGATTATTTAGTTGGCAAAGGCATTAATTCTGGTCGTTTAACTGTGGTAGCGAATGGTGAGGGTAATCCATTAGATACCAATGATTCTAAAATTGGGCGTCAGCATAATCGTCGAGTAGATATTGTCATTTCGAATACCGAAATGTCTAGACCTGCTGCTATTCTAAATGGTTTAACTATTAATTCAGTGGAATTTCCAGCGGATATATTAAAAGAAAATAAAGAATAGTAATTTCAAAGGTAAGCATCTTGATAATGGAGATTATTGTCAAGGTGCTTTTTTGTTATCTAATAAAAATGTGACCACCATCAGTTTTTCAGAATGTTTTAATTGCCTTTTTAATTTAATAAAAGCATGGTTTGTATCGTGTTTTTGAATGTTCAATTTGTGGTTTTTATTTTTTAAAAAAGTACCCGTATTTTCACAGGATGTTAATGATGACATTTAAATTTCCAACAGCTTATACCATTTTGTTTTTGCTGATTGCCTTGGTGGCAGCAGGTACTTGGGTTGTGCCCGCAGGCCAATACGAACGTGTTGAAAATGTAACGCTAGGTAAGGAAGTGCCTGTACCGGGTACGTATCAGCAAGTGGACTCTGACCCACAAGGTGTGGTGGATGTTTTCCTTGCGCCTATTGCGGGTTTTTATAATCCAGACAGTTACGAAGCTGCCGCCATTGATGTGGCTTTGTTCGTGTTAATTATTGGTGGATTTCTAGGTGTCGTCACCAAAACAGGCGCGATTGATACGGGGATTTCACGCGCAATGGTGAAGCTGAAAGGCCATGAAAAATGGATGATTCCGATTCTGATGGCGCTGTTTGCTATCGGCGGCAGCACCTATGGAATGGCGGAAGAATCGCTGGCATTTTATGCCTTGTTGATTCCAGTGATGATCGCCGCAGGTTACGACTCTGTAGTGGTGGTGGGCATTATTTTGTTGGGTGCTGGCATAGGAACGCTTGGTTCCACCATTAATCCGTTTGCGACCGTTATCGCCGCTAATGCTGCCGATATTCCCTTCACGCAAGGCATGGTTTTACGCTTCTTTATTTTACTAACGGGATGGTTAGCATGTGTCGTGTATGTGATGCGCTATGCGGCAAAAATTAAACAAAACCCAGAATTGTCTATTGTGGCGGATCATAAAGCGGACATCGAAGCGCAATTTTGTAAAAAAGTTCATACCGATGGCGAGGCTATGCTGACGCTGAATCAGAAGTTTGTCTTGGTGGTTTTTGCTTTAACCTTTGCGGTGATGATTTGGGGGGTGTCGAGCCAAGGCTGGTGGATGGCAAAAATGGGCGCGCTCTTTATTGCTTCGTCTGTGCTGATCGGTTTTGTTACTTGGATGGGTGAAAAAACCTTCACGGAAGTCTTTATTAATGGCGCACGAGATCTATTAGGTGTCGCCATCATCATTGGTATTGCTCGTGGCATAGTCGTCATCATGGACGCAGGTCACATGACAGATACCATTTTGCATTTGGGCGAACAAAGCCTAAGCGGTTTGTCGAATGTGATGTTTATCAACGTGATGTTTGGTATTGAAGTGTTGATGTCATTCTTTGTTCCTTCTTCGTCTGGTTTGGCGGTGTTAACTATGCCGATCATGGCGCCGCTGGCTGATTTCTCTGGCGTGGGCCGAGAATTGGTGGTGACGGCGTACCAGTCTGCCAATGGTTTAGTGAATTTATTTAATCCTACTTTTGCTGTGGTGATGGGTGGGCTTGCTATTGCGAAAGTCCCTTATGAAAGATGGCTGCGCTTCATTTGGCCGCTGCTGTTAATCCTTTGTCTCATCATTATGGGCTCTCTCAGTGTTATCGCATTAATTGAATAAGCCGTTACCTATTCGGCTATGTGAATCAATACATAAAACTAAATAAAGCACATTTTCACCTATCAATAGTCGTGAGACGTTCTCATTAGTGCGTTCTCACTAAAAGGAAAAAACTATGATCGAATTTGGCGTTCACTCCGAAGTTGGCAAACTGCGTAAAGTTATCGTTTGCCGTCCGGGTCTTGCTCATTCTCGTCTTACTCCCGGCAATGCCGCGGAATTGTTGTACGACGATGTGTTATGGGTTCAGCAGGCACGTACCGACCACATGGACTTTTGCATGAAAATGGAAAGTCGTGGCGTAAAAGTGCTGGAATTTGGTCAATTATTAGAAGAAACCGTGCGCGATAAAGGCGCTCGAAATTGGATTCTTGACCGCCGCATTAGCGAAAATCAAGTGGGCGTTGGCATGTTAAATGAGTTGCGCAGCTGGCTTGATGATATGTCTGCCGAGCAATTAGCCATTTACTTGATTGGCGGGATTTCCGTTCACGAATTGCCTTTTAAGCCTCATGGCATGTTTGGTAATTATCTCGGTGGTGATGGTTTTGTTATTCCTCCACTTCCTAATACTCAGTTTCCACGTGATAACAGCAGTTGGATCTATAACGGCGTCACAGTCAATCCAATGTTTTGGCCAGCACGTCGACCAGAAACCTTGTTGGTCACCGCGGTGTATCGTTTCCATCCCGAATTTGCGCCAGCCTTTAACAATGGCGATTTCAAAATCTGGTGGGGCGATCCAGATCAGGATCATGGTCCAGCCACCGCAGAAGGCGGCGATGTCATGGCGTGGGGCAATGGCAGCGTGTTAATCGGTATGGGTGAACGTACTTCACCTCAAGCCGTTGGACAAATTGCCAAACGATTGTTCGAGCAAGGTGCAGCTACCCGTGTGATAGCTTGCCAAATGCCACGTTCTCGATCTGCTATGCACCTTGATACTGTATTCAGTCATTGTGATCGCGACGTTGTAACCGCCTTTACCGATGTTTGTGATGAGATCCAATGCTACAGCCTGCGGCCAGGTGATCACGCTGGACAAATTGATTTCCGTAAAGAAAAGAAACACCTATTTGAACTCGCAGCGGACTGCTTAGGCATCAAAAAACTCAACGTCGTGCAAACTGGTGGCGACCATTATCAGAAAGAACGCGAGCAATGGGACGATGGCAACAACGTTATCGCGCTGGAGCCTGGTGTTGTCGTCGCTTATGACAGAAATACCTACACCAATACCTTGCTTCGCAAAGCGGGCGTGGAAGTGATTACCGTGAGCGGGGCAGAGCTAGGCCGAGGCCGAGGCGGCGGTCATTGTATGACGTGTCCGGTGTGGCGTGATCCTGTCTCTTATTAATGATGCTTCTTAATTCATGAACGCTACGCTCGTTAATACATGGTTAAAAGTAGATTCGTCTACTTTTGCCTTGTCTCTTTCTAAGTAGGTATTAGTGCTCGCTACGTCATGATGCTGCAGTTTTTTTCGTCATCAGTAGTTGTGGGTATTTTTTAATCAATAAGATATAAGGTGTAAATATTTTGTTTAATTTACGAAATAAGAATTTTTTAAAATTGTTGGATTTTAGCCAGCGAGATGTGAGTTTTTTGTTGGATTTGTCTCGCGATTTAAAGCGTGCGAAGTACTCAGGCATGGAACAGCAGGGCTTGAAGGGTAAAAACATCTGTCTGATTTTTGAGAAGTCCTCGACTCGTACCTTGTGTGCATTTGAAGTGGCGTCGTTTGATCAAGGCGCACAGATCACCTATTTAGGCCCTTCTGGTTCGCAAATCGGTAAGAAAGAATCCATGAAAGATACAGCTCGCGTGTTGGGTCGTATGTTTGATGCGATTGAATATCGTGGCTTTGGTCAGGATGTTGTAGAAGAGCTAGCGAAATACGCTGGTGTGCCAGTCTATAACGGTTTAACCGACGAATTTCATCCAACACAAATGTTGGCGGATTTGCTCACTATGCGCGAGCACAGCGGCAAACCGTTGAATAAAATCAGCTATGCCTTTGTTGGCGATGCTCATTCCAATATGGGGCATTCATTGATGATTGCGGGCTGCTTAATGGGTATGGATGTGCGTATTGCTGCGCCTAAATCCTTATGGCCGAGCGACGAGTTCTTAAAACCTGCACGAGAATTAGAAAAACGCTATGGCGCGACACTTACTATTACCGAAGATGTAAACGCCGCAGTGAAAGACTGTGATTTTATTCATACGGATGTGTGGGTTTCTATGGGCGAGCCTGACTCTGTTTGGGAAGAGCGCATCAAATTACTCACGCCTTACCGTGTAAATAGCGATTTGATGAAGGCGACTGGCAACAGCAACACCAAGTTTATGCATTGCTTACCCGCTTTTCATAATCGGGACACCGACGTGGGCGAAGAGATCTTCCAAAAATTCGGCATTGAAGAAATGGAAGTATCCGACGAAGTGTTTGAATCGGAAGCAGGTATTCAGTTCGAGCAAGCGGAGAATCGCTTACATACGATTAAAGCCATGTTGGTCGCCACTTTGGGTCATTAACATTCAAGACTACTGCACTCGTAACGACTTGACAGGAAATGACGTCTAATTAAAAGGACTGGAATATGAGAATTGTAGTGGCTTTGGGTGGTAACGCCTTGTTAAAACGTGGCGAGCCATTAACGGCACAAGCCCAGCGCGAGAATATTAAAATCGCAGCGCAAGCCTTAGCAAAAATAGCCATCAATAATGAGCTAATTATCACTCATGGTAATGGCCCTCAAGTCGGTTTATTGGCACTGCAAGGCAACGCCTATAAGCCGGATGAGCTTTATCCTCTGGATGTTCTCGGTGCCGAAACCGAGGGCATGATTGGTTACATGATAGAACAAGAAATGGGCAACCTTGTTCCCGCTGAACGGCCATTGGCAACACTATTAACCATGATAGAAGTCGATCCGAAAGACCCCGCGTTTAAGAATCCCGCCAAGTTTATTGGCCCCGTTTACGAAGAAGCGGAAGCCAATAAACTCGCCAAAGACAACAACTGGACGATAAAACCAGACGGAAAAAAATGGCGTCGAGTCGTGGCTTCGCCCTTGCCAAAGCGCATTTTTGAAATTCGTCCGATTCGTTGGTTATTAGAAAAAAACACCATCGTTATTGCCAGTGGCGGCGGAGGCATTCCTACTATGTATGACGCGGATCATTCTCTAAAAGGCGTCGAAGCCGTGATAGATAAAGACTTATCCAGCGAACTACTCGCGCGGGAACTGGGGGCCGATTTATACATCATGGCGACTGATGTTCAGGCGGTGTACCTGGACTGGGCGACGCCACAACAGCGTGGCATTAAAAGCATAAATCCTATCGATCTCGCCAACTACGACTTCGCTACTGGTTCCATGGGACCGAAAGTTAACGCTGCTCGACAGTTTGCCGAGAAGACCGGCAAAGTCGCCGCCATTGGATCATTAGAAGAGCTTGAATCAATCGTTAAAGGCACCGCAGGTACACGAGTGAGCAAGCTGGTTGGACCAATGGAAAGGTATTAGCAACTATTGTAAAAACAGTAATTAAATGTTTTTAAAAAAAGGATCAGACAATGAACATGAAAGAAGCTTACCAAAAAAAACTCCAAGCACAATTAGACGAGTGGAGCGCAGAAATTGATTTGCTCAAAGCAAAAGCCCGCAGTTCAGAAGCTGACGCGCAAATTGAGTACTCGAAACAAATCGAGGAGCTGCATGCGATGCGAGAATCGGCCAAGCGAAAAATTACCGAACTGAAAGAAGCCAACGACGATGCATGGGAGGATCTAAAAGCAGGTATGGACAGTGCGTGGAACTCGCTCAGCAAAGCGGTGAAATCGGCTAGCTCTAAATTTAAATAAATAGAGCGGCAAGAGGAATATCGATGTTTGTTTTGTGGTCGAATGTCAGAGCAAAGTTTGTCTGACATTCGAGTGTTGATAAATAAATGTTGAGTCTTAGTTTTTGCTCACTCGCCAAATTGTATTACCCACATCATCCGCTACTAATAATGCGCCAGTTTTATCAATGGTTACGCCAACCGGTCTACCATAGGCATCGCCATCTTCACTAAGAAAGCCAGTTACGACATCGATTGGATCAGCGGAAGGTTGTCCATTAACAAAGGGAACGAAAACAACCTTATAGCCGCTCGGTGGGCGACGATTCCATGAACCATGTTCGCCGATAAACATACCATTGCTGAACGTTGAGGGTAGGCTAGTTCCGGTAGATGAAGTTAAACCGAGAGGCGCCACGTGTGAGCCTAGCGCGTAATCTGGCGCAATGGCTGTCGCGACAAGATCAGGACGTTGCGGTTGAATTCGGGTATCAATATGTTGCCCGTAATAACTGTACGGCCAGCCATAAAATCCGCCATCGATTACCGAGGTTAAATAATCTGGCACTAGGTCATTACCCAGTTCGTCGCGCTCGTTAACTACCGTCCACAATTTCCCTGTAGTAGGCTCCCACGCCATACCATTTGGGTTGCGCAAACCGCTGGCAAAGACCCGAGAGGCGCCAGAGTTAATATCCACTTGCCAAATCGCCGCGCGCTTTGCTTCCGCTTCCATGCCGTTTTCGCCGACATTACTGTTAGAACCAACGCTGACATAAAGCTTAGTACCATCGGCACTGGCGAGAATGTTTTTCGTCCAATGATGATTGATAGGGCCTGCAGGCAAGTCTATTAGCTTGTTTCCAGGTGTTGTAATTTGCTTGTCACCCGTGTGATATGGAAAACCTAAAATTGCATCTGAATCAGCGACATACAAAGTATTACCCACTAAGGCGATGCCAAAAGGGGAGTTAAGGTTTTAAAAATACAGTTTGAATATCAGCAACGCCATCGCCAGTGCTATCGCGTAGTAGAGTGATGCGATTAGCGCTTGGTACAGCTGCTCCAACGCGCTTCATGACCAATCCCATCACCCAACCTTTCAATCCTTTGTTGCCATCTGGTTTGGCCGGAGCGTTAGTTTCGGCAACAAGCACATCGCCATTGGGCAAAACATACAACCAACGAGGGTGGTCTAATCCTTTGGCAAACAGGTTTACCTGTGTGCCTTTAACAGTTACTGGCGTTTTATCAGCAGGCCATCCTATCGCCGGCGCAATTTTTAACGTCGGTATCAAGTCGTGCTCTGGTTCAGGTAACGTTGGGTTTGCACCTACGCCAAAATTTTCTGGATGGGGGGATTTTTCAGCGCAGCCATTAATCGACAATGCTCCGATAACAAGTACCGCAGAAGCAGCAAATCTATTATTTATGAGCAATAAATCTTTCATTATTTTTTCCTGACGAAAATGGTATGCAGGGATGGCATGACTGCCATGGTTACGAGCGAAGCCAAAGAGTAAAAGTAAACACACCCTTTGGCACTGGGCTCGATATAGAAATGCTAAATCATACTTCAGTGCGGACGCTCTAACGAGCAATGTGCTTCGTCTGCTTCGCTTTCTATTTGGATCGTAGCATGTTCTATCGAGAACTCATCGTGTAGATGATGTTGGATTTGATGCAGGAAACCTTCCTGTGTGCTGCCTTTCATCACCAAGTGCACGGTTAAGGCCACTTCTGTGGTGCTTAACGGCCAAACGTGTAGATCGTGAATACGGGCGACGTCTGGCAAGTTTTCTAGGTACTTTTTCAGTGCCAGCATGTCAATTTTGTCTGGCACAGCATCTAATGTGTAGTTCATGGAATCTTTTAGTAGATTCCATGTGCCTATGAAAATCACCGCGACAATCAATAGACTGATAACAGGATCGACCCACAACCAGCCTTTCCACCAAATGAGTGCACCAGCAATCACCACACCTAAAGACACCGCCGCATCGGCCGCCATGTGCAAGAATGCGCCTTTGATGTTTAAGTCGTGCTGATGACCTCCCATAAACAAGAGTGCGGTGGCCGTATTTATCACCACACCAATCGCAGCCACTACCATCATGGTAATACTTGCAACAGGCGCGGGTTCTGAGAATCGCGCTATCGCTTCCCAAGCAATAATCCCCAATGCCGCCAATAGCATGGCAGCACTGATCAGAGAAGCCACCACAGTCACTTTACGAAGACCATAAGTACGTTTTTCGGTCGCGGCTTTTTTGGCTAATACACTTGCGCCCCAAGCGAGCAATAAACTCAGCACATCGCTTAAGTTGTGTCCGGCATCGGCAATCAGCGCGAGTGAATCAGCCGCAAAACCATAAATAAACTCGACCGTTGTAAAAAAGACATTGAGAACAATGCCGATGGCAAACGCACGATTGTAATTACTAACATGGTGACTGTGATCGTGGCTCATAGATCCTCTTACTTAAAACAAATAAAGCAAATAAAACAGAATTCCTTTTCTAACTTACAGGATAGCGAGAGTTGAGGAAATCGTTTGTACATTAAATTCACCAGCCACGACATACGCAAACTCGCCCGCGACAGCCGGTAAGGCAAAAGGGATAGATCGACTGTGCTTTCTTGTAATGAAAAGAGGGGAAGGCACTCAACCACGAACGGGGCGGACTGTACAAGCGCTACATGCACACCCATTCGAGAGAACAGATGCGCAAAGCGTTGGAGGGATAAAAAAATAATCCCTTATATTAATGTTTTTGAGGCACTTATAAGTGCTTGATAAGTTTGGGAACCTTTATGCTGGTGTCTTTATTTACGGGAACATTAATATACTTATCAATTACTTACGGGTTTTTTGCCTTTCTTCCTTGTATCTAGGCAGCTAAGATTAATCAAATACATACGAAATTGTGGTTTAAGTTCCAAGTTGACGAGTAAGTCAAACTTTTATTGGTTATTATATTTCTATATTCATTTAGCCGATGGGCTTATTTGGGTGTTCTAAATTGGATTTTTATAGAGAGGTTAATATGAAAAAGACATAAAAAAGCCGCTTATTTAGCGCAACTAAACAAGCGGCTTCGATGTGCAACCTTGCTCGACAAAGCAATCAGCACTTGCTGAGACAGGCTCAACCTATAGAAATTAGATCGTAGCGTACTTAGGCTGGGATCTCAAGAACCTGTTAATGCCATCGAAGCCTTTTCATTAATCTGTACGTTATAGAGGTAATATCTATGATGAGGTTACAGTACATCCTTGAAAAGGCAGTTGAGGTGCTTTTGCTTCTCAATGAGCTAGTGGATAGCGTAACCATCTTGATCTATTCGCTGGGTTAGGTGGTTTCTGTTTAGGTGTTAAAAGCCGCCGTTCGTGCGGCGGCTTTTCTAGGGACAATAATGAAGGTTTTTAGATTTGTTAATGCCGCAGCGAAACGTGAATTTGGTAAGTTACCAAAAGATATACAGTTACTCTTTGCTACGAGTTTAAATGCTGTCGCTCAGGATCAAGATCCGTTAGTTAATTTCAAACATATTGCTGATAGCGTTGGAAAGGGCGCGATAGAGCTTATAGAGAATGGTAGTCCAGCTTATCGGGCTGTTTATTGTGCAAAATTTGGAGACACTATTTTTTTGCTTCATTCTTTTGTGAAAACGACAAACGGCGTTGATAAAAAGGCTATGAATACCGTTAAGAAACGTTACAAAGATATGATGGATATTGTTAAAAAAGAGAGTTTATAACGCTCTCTTTTGTCATGAAATCATGCTTCGTTTAATGACCGTGTAGTGCATTCGAAAATGGGAGCCTGATTATCCTGCAGTTTCAGCGTTGGTTTAATCGTATAACCAACTTTCGCAAGAAAACCAATGAGTTTATCAGAAGAGAATTTGTCTACTTTGCCTCTTGTTAGCTCACTTACTCTAGGTTGAGTGATGCCCAAGTTAGCCATTATATCCGCTTGTTTCCAGCCTTTTGATTGGAAGTAGTTTCTAAGCACAAGCATCATATCTGCACGGAACTCGAGGTCAGCAGCTTCCGCTGGATCATCTGCAATTGCATCAAAAATGTTTGTATATTGTAATTTTTCCATGGCAGTGCTCACTGTAAGTTCATTCGAAGCAAGTTGAGTATCTTGTTTTATACGAAATAACGTATAAATGATGATAGGCTTAGTTTACATATGCGTCAATACATATTGCAGTATGCATTTGTTTTGAGTCTAGCTAATAAAGTCAGTACGTGGTGGAGCAAATAGAAGAACCTATGTTTGCAAGGAACTGGTTTACGCTTATGCCATGTGGATCTGTCCCAAGTTCAACTTGCAAGTGGCCCGAGCCTTTGACCGAGCTTAAACTCATCAATGACTTCGCCAAATCCTTAGGCCGCCACTTTGGGGAAGGTAGTTGATAAATAAAGTTTACGTGTATAAACTACAAATATTGACAGAGATGTCATGTATGGGTGCAGCAGAGTGAGTAACATCACACATCCGGCTACCGTAAAAGGTCGAGGGCAACCCGGTAAAGGCTTTCTGAATATCGGGCATAGGCTCAAAATTTGAATCAATGCTCGACGGAACCCGCTTTTAAGCGGGTTTTGTTATTTCTGGGGTTTGGGAGGTGGCTGTCCGAACCTAAGATTCTTTGCAATGTTGAAAAAGTTTACCTTATTTAGCTTGGGCATCACCTTCTCAGGATAAGCACTGGTAATGTGTATCCTCATTAATTTTTTCTCTCGGTACATCTTAAAGGGCACGAAATAGATTACTTGCCCTTCTTCCTCCGTGTTGATTGTGACAGATGCATAGCTACCGTAACCTGCGTGCCCTATGCGGGTTTTCTTATCTCCAAATGCATCAACAATTCGCCTCAAGTACTTTTTTGAGAGTTCGTATCTTACAAAACAAAATGGTCTGCTTTCTTTTCGAGCGTGGTACATCAAGCTCGCTTTTTCCTCTTCTGTTTGATGAGAATAGTCTTTTGCAAAGCAGTGGAACGAATAGGAAACCATAAATGTGTAGGTCTCTTTTTTTCCGTTTCTGATATCAGAATATGACGCTTCATGGGCGTCAAGGTGACTAAGATCGTATTCTTGTCCGCTTGAATCGGTAAATGGCTTCCATTTATCTACCTCGTCAATCTTTCTCCGCATTCCTTGCCTCAATTTATCAATAGTAGTGCTAAATAATATACCTTTGGCTGGTTATAAATTCCATATTGAGGCGGGAGGGGCTGGACTTCTCAGGCATTAAATAAGCGCCTCATTTCTGGTGGCAAAATCAGAAACTCTTCCCGTTACAAAAATTCACTTGGTCATTCGCGCTGCTTAAAACTATACTGTGTATCTATACAGTATTTTGGTGTTTATCATGCGTGTGACTTATCTTGGTGTGTCTGAGTCGGCGGCGTTTATCGCGGCCAATAGTGTGCGAATCCCTTTGTATGTGGATTCGGTATCGGCGGGTTTTCCTTCGCCCGCTCAGGATTTTGTTGAAAAATCTTTGGACTTAAATGAGTTCTGTGTCGCTCATCCGAACGCGACGTTTTGCGTGCGTGCGCAAGGAGATTCGATGATCGATGTGGGCATTTATTCGGGTGATGTGTTGGTGGTCGATCGTTCGTTAACCGCACGTCATGGGGATATCGTCATTGCCTGCATTCATGGGGAAATGACGGTGAAGACGTTGGAGCTGAAGCCCAATGTGTTGCTTCGTCCGAAGAATAAAGCTTATAAAGCGATTCATATTACCGAAGAGTCCGAACTGGAGATCTTCGGTGTGGTAACGGGTGTGGTTCGCAAGTACGAGCGCGGTTGATGAAGACGATTTTTGCCTTAGTCGATTGCAATAACTTTTACGCCAGTTGCGAGAAGTTGTTCCGGCCAGATTTAAAACACACGCCTATTGTGGTGTTATCGAATAACGATGGCTGTATTGTCGCGCGTTCCAAAGAGGTAAAGGCGCTGGGCATTAAGATGGGCGTGCCGATGTTTCAAGTTCAGGACGAGATAAGAAAGCACGGCATTGTTTGCTTTTCGTCGAACTATGCGCTGTATGCGGATCTGTCGAATCGGGTGATGACCATCTTGGAAGAGGAAGCGCCACGGCTGGAAGTGTATTCCATCGATGAGGCGTTTATGGATTTAACTGGCGTTGATCATGTGACGGATTTGCTGGCGTTTGGCAAACGAGTAAAAGCCAAGGTCGATAAATGGACGGGTATTACGGTAGGCGTGGGTATTGCGCCAACCAAGACGCTGGCGAAATTGGCAAACCATGCGGCGAAGAAGTATCCAGCTACGGGTTCGGTGGTGGATTTGATGGACCCAGACAGACAAAAGCGCTTGCTGGCTTTGTTGGATGTGAGTGACGTATGGGGTGTTGGCCGTCGGACAACGGCGAAGCTAAAGGCGAGGGGAATTCATACCGCGTTGGATCTAGCGAATGCTGATCCTAAATCGATTCGAAGCGAGTTTTCTGTGGTGTTGGAGCGAACGATTAGAGAGTTGAATGGTGTGTCGTGTTTGGATTTGGAATTGGTAAGGCCAACAAAGCAGCAAATCATTTGCAGTCGGTCCTTTGGTCATAAAATCACAGATAAGCGTGAACTACGCGAAGCCATCGCCAAATACACAACTCGTGCGGCCGAGAAACTACGAGGGGAAAAACGATTTTGCCGCGTGGTGAGCGTGTTTATTCGTACCAGTCCCTTTATTCCAAATGAACCGCAATATTCGAAAACTCTGTCTGCAGAGCTTCCCAACCCAACCGACGACACGCGAGATTTATTAGAAGTGGCCGACGTGTTGTTTAATCGACTCTGGCGTGAAGGTTTTCGTTATATGAAAGCTGGCGTGATGCTGGCTGATTTTTATGAACACGGCAACTTCCAACAAGATTTACTCCGAGCTGATAATACGAAAATAAACTCAAAAGCCCTAATGAACGTGGTGGATCAAATCAACCACAGCGGCCTCGGCAACGTCTTCTTCGCCTCGCAAGGTGTTTCTCCTCAATGGGCCATGAAACGAGAACACCTATCGCCAGCCTATACGACCAATTGGGAAGAATTGCCAAAGGTTTGGTGAGGTCTGTCAGTTGCTAATGACCTTCCTGAATTTACTAGACACCAATAGTTTTTATGCAATTGAATATTGCAAGATGTTTCCTTTAGGATACAATTAAACGGAACAGAGGAGAAATGCTTTGCAGTACAGCATCAAAAAAACGGATTTTTTTGATAAGTGGCTACGGAAATTAAAAGACACTCAAGCAAAAATCCAAATATTGAACCGAATCGCACGAATAGAAAGTGAAGGATACTTTGGTGATTATAAAGAGATAACAGAAGAGCTTAGCGAACTACGTTTTTTCGCTGGTCCTGGTTACAGAGTTTATTTCACTGAAAAAGACGGTCAAATTGTGATCCTTCTAGCTGGTGGTGATAAATCTAGTCAACAGCGTGATATAAAAAAAGCAAAAATATTGCTTAATGATTTACTTTAAAGGAGAGAGGTCATGACAAACACAACAGCATTTGACGTGGCAAGCTACCTCGAAACGGACGAAGATATTAGGGCGTTTTTATCGACAGCTGCGGAAGATGGTAGCCCTGAGCATTTAATCTATTGTCTGGGTATTGCTGCAAGAGCAAGAGGTATGACGCAAGTAGCTAATGAGGCGGGCGTCACTCGCGCGAGCCTTTATAAATCACTTTCAAGTAATGCAAATCCAAAGCTAGAAACAATCACTAAGTTGTTAGGCGTTTTTGGCTGCAAGCTGAAAATTACGCCAATTGATTAAAAGGAATTTTATGTATCAGGGGAGTTGTTTATGTGGGTCGGTGACATTAGAAATTCATGGTGGTATAGATTCCATTATTCATTGTCACTGCTCTAAGTGCAGAAAAAGCTGTGGCACTGCTTATGCCACGAATGGGTTTATCGCTACAAAAGAGTTAGTGATAAAAACCGGGAAGGAGCTGATGGCATTTTATGAGACTTCACCGGGGAAAAAACGTCATTTTTGTAAGGTGTGTGCGTCACCCATTTTTAGCAGCAACGAACAATCGCCAGATCGTCTAAGATTGCGCCTTGGCATTCTAGATTCTGATATTGAAGAAAGACCACTCTCACATAATTTTGTGTCATCAAGCGCTAACTGGGATGATCTGGATGCAAACTTACCTCGTTATGATGCCCATGAACCAAGTCGAGGAGTTTAGGGTTAGATGAAAGCCATATCTATTTTTGACCGGAATGTTGTCGAGAGTAATAAGTACATCTAGAACAGGAAAATGAGTCTGAACGATAAGACAATCTCTTGTGTTAATACCATGCTCTGTACGATAGAGCACAGATAAAACCTCCAGAATTTATTACCATTTATTGCTGATCAATATGCCTCACACGCTGTATAAACAGCCCTACTAGATGTCGATAATGCTAGGTCTCTATGAGTGTTTAGTCAGAAAAGGGTATGACACTTTTTCAACTCAATAACAAACATCAGGAGATCCAATGAGTTTCTTTTCCTTGGTCAGTATTTTGATCACGCTTGCTGCGGTATCCAGTTATTTCAATTATCGATATATCAAGTTGCCGACGACCATCGGTGTCATGCTGGTGGCGTTGGTAGCGTCGCTTACGCTAATTATTATTGGTCCTTACACATCGGGAGTTCGTGAGCAGGCGGCGTCATTGGTGTCGCGCATCGATTTCGATAAAGTCGTATTGCACGGTATGTTGGCCTTTTTGCTCTTTGCGGCAGCCATTCATGTCAAGCTGGATAGCTTAGGGCGTGAATGGTTATCCATTGCTTTGCTTGCTGTGGTTGGCACCTTGATGTCGACCTTTATTGTCGGCTGGGTAACTTGGTTGCTTCTCGGTTGGCTTGGTTTAACCATTCCATTTTTGCATGCACTTTTATTCGGTGCTTTGATTTCGCCGACGGATCCTATTGCTGTGCTTTCCATTATGAAATCGGCGGGCGCCTCTGAGCAGCTCGAAAGTCAGATGGCGGGAGAATCGCTCTTCAACGATGGACTGGGAGTGGTGGTTTTTCTAATATTGTTGCAATTGTCTGGTTTGGATACGCCAGCGGCTGATGGCAGTGTTACTTCATCTTCCATCGACATGGCAGCGATCGGTATCTTGTTGCTAAAAGAAGTGGGTGGCGCGTTGTTACTGGCATCAATAACAGGTTATACGACGTATCTCATGCTGAAACGCGTGGATAACTACCAAGTGGAGGTGCTGTTGACGTTGGCTCTTGCAATGGGGTTATATGCGTTGGCGGATAGTTTGCATTTGTCTGCGCCTATTGCCGTGGTGGTTGCTGGTTTGTTTCTTGGTAATCATGGTCGTTTGTTCGCTATGAAGGACAAAACACGGGAACACGTGGATACCTTTTGGGAGCTGATCGATGAGATTCTGAACGTGGTGCTTTTTTTCCTAATTGGTTTGGAGCTGCTTGTTTTACCCATTGAAAGTGAGTGGTTGTTTGCGGGTGCTTTGTCGATATTGGTTGTATTGGCGGCTCGTTGGTTCTGTGTAGCAAGCATTATTGGCCCGCTTAGTAAGCTGACAAGTCAGTCAAAAGGGGCGATCACTATTCTTACGTGGGGCGGTTTACGCGGTGGTATTTCGGTGGCAATGGCCCTGTCGTTGCCAGTCAGTGAATCTCGCAGTTTGATACTAACGCTGACTTATTGCATCGTCATATTTTCGATTGTCGTGCAAGGGTTAACCATGGGTAAGGTGATCCGCATGAGCAGTCGCTCGACGAAAGAGTGACTGTTTGAAAGCCATAACTAAGCTGATAAGCGTTTTGAGCTACAAAAAGGTAAGTACTTCCATTTTTGACTTCTTATAATCAAAATTATTTTAAATGCGTGGTGATAGAGGATTACTTTTTGAGGAGAGGTGTTAGCAAGGGCTAGGACTAAATTGGAAGCATCTGCTAATAAGTTTGGGGTAAGGTGAAAAATAATGTAGTTTTTCAGCAGACCCCAAATTGAATTATGTAAAACGGTAGTATTTAAATAATTAGAAAGATAAACATATTAGCAAACAGAAGGGTTGCGTTCGCTAAATTGCCCATTCCAATAAGGGTAATATGGGTAGGGAATTGTGGTTTGACTAACTTGATCGAGTCGCTTTACTTGCTCTTCGGTTAGACGCCAACCTAGTGCTTTAATGTTGTCCCTTAATTGAGATTCGTTGCGAGCACCTATTAGTACGGACGACACACTGGGGCGATATAACACCCAATTCAAAGCAATTTGAGGAATAGTTTTGCCTGTTTCCATTGCGATCTCTTCCATCACATCAATCACATTATATAAGTGATCATCGATAACTGGTGGCGCGAACTGGGCTGTTTCGTGTAGTCGACTTTTTTCTGGAATCGGTTTATTTCGACTGATGTTACCAGTCAATCTTCCCCATCCAAGAGGACTCCAGACGATTGCTCCTAGCCCTTGATCTAACCCTAAAGGCATCAGTTCCCATTCGTAATCACGCCCCAGTAATGAGTAATAGGTTTGATTGGCAACAAAACGATTATAACCATAACGATCTGCCACAGCTTGAGACTTCATAACTTGCCAGCCCGAAAAATTAGATACGCCAATGTAACGGATTTTACCGGCACGCACTAAGTCATCCAGTGTCGACATAACGCTTTCTACGGGTGTCATGGCATCAAAGTGATGTAGCTGAAAAATGTCTATGTAGTCAGTGTCCAACCGTTTTAAAGCGTTATCGACGGATTCAATTAAACGATGGCGAGAGGCACCTACTTCATTTGATCCGTCTCCCATTCTTAGAGTGGATTTGGTAGAGATTATGACTTTATCTCTGCGCCCTTTGATGGTGGTGCCTAGAACACGTTCTGACTCGCCATCGGAGTAAACATCGGCCGTATCAAATAAGTTTATTCCATGCTCTAGCGCAATATCCACAATGTGCTTTGCTTCTTTTGCTTGAGTATTTCCCCAAGCACTAAACAGCGGCCCTTTGCCACCAAATGTACCTGCACCAAAGCCTAACGCTGGAACTTTAAAGCCAGAGTTGCCTAGAAATCTGTATTCCATTTTTATAAACCTCATAATGATTGAATAAAACCTAGAATACTCTCTTGATTTTATGTAAAAAACAGCAAAAATAGAGAAACACTTTCAACGTATTTTTGTTAATAGTTATGAGTAATTTAGCCGATATTTCTCTTTTTCTTCGTGTTGTCGATCATAAATCTATCAGCGCAGCAGCTCGTAGCGTCGGCATATCGCCAGCACTAGCGAGTAAAAGGTTACAAGTTTTGGAAAGTAATCTCGGTGTTCGTTTATTGCATCGAACAACGAGAAAGGTAAGTGTCACTCCTGAAGGGTTGGAATTGGCTCTAAAAGGACGACATCTGGTGGAGGATTTAGAAACCTTAACCAGTGATCTTAAACAAGTAACAAAAGAAGTTTCGGGCACACTACGTATAACGGCAGGCGTGTCTTTTGGTAGAGTGTTTATTTCGCCTTTGTTGCCTCAATTTCTGCAGCAGCATCCCAAGTTAAAGATACAGCTCAATCTTAGTGATGAAACCTCCAATCTAATTGATTCCGGATATGACCTCGCCATTCGCATATCGAGTTCTTTAGAAAGTTCTGGATTGGTTGCTAAAAAAATAATCAGTAACAAGCGTATTTTAGCTGCGTCACCAGACTATTTAGGAAAGTACGGTAGTCCCAAGACATTAGAGGAGCTTGCTCAGTATAATTGTTTGATTTTAGCTTCAGGGCAGGGGCGTGAAGATTTTCTACAGCTAATGGATCAAAAAGGGCGAGAGCATAAAGTAAAAGTACAAGGTACATTGGAAAGCAACCTTGGAGATGCCTTGTATCAAGCGGCTTTATCGGGTCTTGGAATCTCACTTCATTCTGAATGGCATATTAAAGAAGATCTTGAACAAGGGCGCTTGTGTCATGTCTTGCCAGAATTTTATAAGGAAACATCCATTTATGCCGTCATGCCACAACGTCAGTTTGTCCCTTTGCGGGTAAGAGCCTTTACTCAATTTATTGAACAACAACTAAATAAATTATAAATTTAGGGACAGATAATAAGCGATACTATTTTTTATCTGTCCCTAAATCCCATTTTTACTTCTCCAAAATAGCGAGTGTCACGTATGTTCTGAACTATCTGAACATACGTAAAGCTATTAGTTATCTAATAAAGAAATGTATTCCTTTTAAACTAGACAAAGTTAGAGCTTGTGGATTGCAGCGAGCAGGCTCTGGTTGAATGGCTCATCAGTCACGACATTTTTCTCCGCATCAAAGTTATCGTAGAAGCTGGGTAGCGATATGGCGCCGATGACGTTTGCGGCAAAGTAGGGCGCTGAGGCTTGTGCGGCGGCTAAAACACTTTGTGCTCCACTGGGGCCGGGTGAGGTGGATAGCATAAGAACGGGTTTATTCTGAAAGACTTTCATGTCTATTCGGGATGTCCAATCGAATAGGTTTTTATAGGCAGAAGTATAAGAACCGTTGTATTCAGCGAATGACATAACGATGCTATCGGCCGAGCCAATGGCGTTATAAAAATCTTGTGCTAGTTGTGGAATGCCCGATTCTTTTTCTCTGTCTTCACTGTAGATCGGCATTTCAAAATCGTTAATGTCGATTAGCGAGACGTCTGCGTTGTTGATTTGCTGCGCGGCATAAAAAGCCAATTGCTTGTTGATAGAGTTTTTGCTGTTGCTTGTGCCGAAGGTCAGTACTTTCATTTTAATATCCAACGATTAATGTTATTTCAAGTTTGTGATGAGAGCGGATTGCTTTTTTAGGGTAGTGGTGCCTGCAAGGGCTAGGACTAAAGTGAAAGCCCCTGCTAATAAGTAAAAATCACTGTATCCAAGCTTGGCGATAAGAGCTGAGGAAAAAAACGGGGAAACAAATTGTCCGATGAAGATGCTGCTGGTGAGCACGCCAGACGCGAGTCCGCGTTTGTTGCTTGGCACAAGTTCCATGCCTTTTGTCATGAAATTAGGCATCACGAATCCCATACAAACTCCCATTAGGCCGCAACCGAGAATAACAGAGCTGAACGAAGTAGCTTGTGATAGCACGAACATGCCAAGACTCATGGCGATGAAGCTTATGAGAGCCACGCCGTAACTTTGGATTTTGGCAACCAGTTTGCCAAAGAATATACTCGATATCGCCGCCATTAAGGTGCCCATTCCGATCGCTAAGCCTGATTTACTAGGGTCGGTTATGCCAATCTCCACCATAAAAAACGGTACTTGTGTTGGAAGGATATAAAAGACCATAAAGTGGCAGAAAATAAGAATTGAGCAGCCAATGAGCGGTTGTTTCCAACGTGTATTTTTATAGTCTTGCTGGTGATCGCTTGGCTGAACTGCCTGCTTAGTTTCAGAAATAGACAGAAATATTAGCGGTACGAATAGAATGGCAACAGCATAAATATAGAAGGGAAGCCGTGTGCTAGTGTTGGCTAAATAGCCAGCTGTGACAATGAATAGGATGCCGCCAATACTAGAAAAAACTTGTTGCAAACCCATGAATTGGCTTCTTTTCTGTCCAGAATAATAATCGGTTATTAGCGCCGTTACGGCGGTCATCAGTCCTGCGACACAAATACCCAAGATCGCTCTACTAATGATAATGCCTTCTAAATCTTGCAGCTGTGCACCAGCGGCACCAGCTATGGAAAAGACGATGGTGGCAATGATGATTTGATTTCTGCGACCGAACTTATCGGCTGTCCAGCCTAATATTGGCGCGAAAATCACCACAAATAAAGCTGGGATCGGTAACAGCATCTTTACTAAGAAATCGGCTGAAGGAGTTCCCGAAAACTCGTTAGCCAAACCGGGTAGCGCTGGGGCAATGGTGACATTAGACATAACCGTTAACGTGGAAATTAACAGCAGGCAAAGTGCTCTGGGTTCTAATAGATTGGTTTTCATTAAGGCTTTCTTCTTAGATATAGATAGTATTCTTTCAAGTATTTTCTAGCTGTTTTATTAAGTACTGAGCTTGAGCAATCTTGGATTTGCAGCTATTCTGCAACCTGAACTTAAGTTGAGGTCAAGCATCAAATGCAAAAAAAACTTATTCCTGAGTGGATATCTGTGGGTGTTTTAAGCGAAAGGACCGGCGTATCGGTGTCGGCTTTGCATTTCTATGAAAGGAAAGGTTTGATAAAGAGTCAAAGAAACACATCCAACCATAGGCAATACCCAAAACATGTTATTCGGATAGTTTCTCTGATTCAGGTTGCTCAGCGGACAGGATTTTCCTTGGAAGACATTTTGTTGGAACTTGAAGGATTACCAAACCGAACCCGCGTCACCCTAGAAGATTGGGAAGCGTTGGGTTCCCGATGGCAAAGCGAGCTTGATAGGAAGATTACTCAATTAATGGAACTGAAAAATATGATGGCCGATTGTATTGGCTGTGGTTGTCTGTCTCTTGAAAGGTGCCGGCTTCTCAACCCATACGATGAGCTGGGCGAAAAAGGCACTGGGCCACGACTGATGACAGAATAGGCTCAATCGACTTTTTGTGACCTATTTTTCTACTGGAATGTCTTTGATTATTTTCAAGATCGCAGGGTCGTTGCCAAGTCCAGCTAGATCGATGAGATAGCTTTTTTCGAGCTCTGGCATTGCTTGGTCTGCGATTAATTCTTTGAGTAGTGTTTGTTCATTGTTCGCGATGGCAGTTTTGATTGCGGCAAAGTTGGCGATACTTTGGCTGTGCTTGTGAGTATTGTTAGTTTCCATTTGTCGTGCTTCCTCTTTAGTTAAATTAAAGGTTTAGCTTGTTTCTAATCACCACGCTGCTTGTTTCTAATAACCACACTACGGGTGTAGCGGATAGAATGCAAATCTCTCTTTTGGACGTTTGTTCGTCAGCGCACCGATAGGTTTTGCCATTCGTCCTATCCTGCCTGTATATTCTTTTGATCTCTTTATTGCAGGCTTCGAAACTCTTACGAAGTAAGCCATTAAAAGTCAAAATGATAAGGGTGAAGAATGACGAAAGATAGCGATGTCTCAGTGGATCAAGCCATTAATGAAACCAATGATAGTGCGTCTTTATTAGGTTCTGGTGCTTGGCAAAATATGCCTTATCGCCAAGTAACGCCCGGTGAAATGCCCGGAATTGAGCATCTGGCGGATGTGTCTGATCCACCGGAAGCTGGCACGGTTATCATCAGTTACATCGATTATTCGGGAACTAAGTATGAAACCGGTTATGTGACGGATCTTGCCGACTATTTTGCTAAGCCAATACCAGATTGGGTGACAACTCGCTGGCTAAATGTCAGTCGTCCGCATCCTTATGTAATTAATCAATTTCGTCAGCATTTTGGTTTTCATACCCTAACGGCGGAAGATGTGATGCACATCCCGCAACGTCCTCGGGTTGAATTTTTTGATGACCATTTGTTTGTCGTGTTGCGAATGTTGCAACTTAATAAACAAGAATCGGACAATCCTTCCGCTGGCAGTGTACTGGACGCAGAACAGGTGAGTTTGTTTCTGTATGACAAGGTGCTAATTACTTTTCAAGAAAAGCCAGGCGATGTCTGGCAGCCAATTCGTGAGCGATTGCTTAAAGAAAATGCGCGTATCCGCAAAAATGGCACTGGTTATCTGCTTTATGCTTTGTTAGATGCCATGGTCGATCATTGCTTTCCGGTATTGGAAGAATATGGCGATATCCTCGAAGAACTTGAAATAACTACGTTAGAAAAGCCCACTCCGGCGATATTACATCGTATTCATGCGGTAAAACGTGAGTTGTCGTTGTTGCGGCGGATTGTCTGGCCAATACGTGAGGTGATTGATCATCTTTATCGTGAAGAAGATGGACGTATGGGGGAGGCCACTAAGCCTTATCTTCGAGATGTGTACGAACACACTATTCAGATTGTTGAGATTATTGAATCTTATCGCGAGATGGTTAGTGGTCTGACAGATCTTTATATGTCGGCGGTGTCCAATCGCATGAACGAAATCATGAAGGTGCTGACCATTATGTCTTCGGTATTTATTCCATTGACTTTTATTTCCAGTATTTACGGGATGAACTTTGAGTATATGCCAGAGTTAGGTAAACAATGGGCGTATCCGGCGCTGTGGGTGTTTTTTATCTTGTTGACGCTTGGCATGCTACTTTTCTTCAAGCGTAAGGGATGGTTGGGAAGTAATAGTTAAGCGTTTCATTTCGTTTTTTACTTCAATCTCTTAACAGAGGAATAACGTTTCTATGTCTAATCAAGTCACTGGGTCTAATCAAAGCACTGGGTCTAATCAAAGCACAGAGTCTAATCAGGAACATCATCGAGTGGATTGGTTCGGAGCCGCTGTAACATGAGCAACTACTGATCAATGTTCCGACATCTTTGGTGATTGCGAAGGATGATCCGGCGGCGGAAGGCTATACCGAACGGTATAAGAACTGGACGCGTGTGACAACGGACATTCATTTGATCGAACTGAATGAAGGCGAGCACTATTTTATGCGGACACAACCTGAAAAGGTCGCTGAATTAGTCAAGTACACATTGTTTTAGTCAAGTGCATGTTTTAGTTCGTGATATTTTGATTTACGATCAGCGGACACGTTGCGAGTCAGCTCTTTTCAAAGGAATGCAAATATGGAAAGTCAATTGAGACCATATCCGGACAAAACATTGCGTGTGGCTGTTGCACAGGCGCAGCCATACGCCGGGGATATTCGTGCCAATGTCCGTCAGTCCGTCGCGTTGATCCGGCAAGCTGCGGAACAAGAGGCCAGAGTCGTCCTGCTGCCGGAAAAATTTCTCAGCGGTTACGAGCCGGATCTGATCAAATCAAATCCTGAAGCATATGCAATCAGCCCGCATGATGAACGGCTTGACCCCATCGCCGCTGCTTGTCGCGAGTCAGGTGTGACGGCGATCGTCGGTGCGGCGACATGGCAGGCGGATAGGTTCTACATTAGTTCGGTGTGTTTCAATGAACAGGGGGAGCGCATCATGGACTACCATAAGCGTGCGCTTTTCAGTAGCGAAGCGGATTTCTTTACTCCGGGCAGTGAAGCTGGCGTTCTGCATATTGACGGGTGGAAACTGGGGCTTGCCATCTGTTATGACTCAGGATTTGCAGAACATGCGCGATCCGCGGCGGTCGACGGCTGCCATGCTTATCTGGTGAGTGCCTTGTTCAGTCAGGGGAACGGTTATCATGAATCTCGGATCTGGATGCCGGCCCGGGCGCTCGACAATACGATGTATGTCCTGATGTCGAATCATGTCGGTACCACGGGGGGATGGCCCGCTTGCGGTGCTAGTGCGATTTGGGGGCCTTACGGTAATCTGATTGTAGAAGCCCACGAAAGTGAGCCCGGTGTCGTTGTGGCCGAACTCGATCCTGAAATTTTGAAACAAATGCGATGCAAAGAAACGATGCTCAATGATTTTGTGAATCGGTATTCATGCTTGTCGCCAACTGAGGCCTGATGACGAAACTAAATATAAAAAGTAAGCACTGGGTGCGTCAGCGCACCGATGCATTTTGTCATTCGTTTTATCCTGCCTGTTTGTTCTATTAATCATTATTTCCAGTCTATCTAGTCTTCAAAGGGTGAACTTTGAGTGCGCGCCAGAATTGAAAAACACGCGATCTATGATGAGTTGTGGATGTTTTCACTTAAATTTCTTATTAAGTCGAATAGCCTACCATTGGGATAAATAGCAGACACATAGTCAGAGGAATAACGTTTCTATGTCTAATCAAGTTACTGGATCTAATCAAGCCACAGGGTCTCATCAGGAACATCATCGCCAACATCGAGTGGGTTGGTTAAGAGCTGCTGTTTTAGGTGCGAATGACGGTATTGTTTCCACGGCAAGTTTGATTATCGGTGTGGCGTCGGCCAATTCTGGACACACGGCGATCATGGTTGCAGGCACGGCAGGTTTAGTGGCTGGTGCTATTTCTATGGCGGCGGGGGAATATGTATCGGTGAGCTCTCAGGCTGATACGGAAAAGTCTGATTTGCAGGATGAAAAAAAGTCACTTGAACAGAATTACGAGGAAGAGGTGATAGAGTTAGCTGATATCTATCAAAAGCGAGGTGTGGAGCCAGAACTGTCCGTCACTGTGGCACGGCAACTGATGGCGCACGATGCGCTGGCGGCGCATTCTCGAGATGAAATCGGGATTTCTGACTTATCAGCAGCGCAACCTATAACGGCGGCTTTTTCTTCAGCGTTGAGTTTTACTTTGGGTGCGGCATTACCCTTGATGACGGCGTATTTTTATCATGATGAAGCAAATTTGTCCGTTGTTACCGCTGTGTTGTCTTTGGTGTTTCTCGCTATTTTAGGGGCGATTTCATCTTATTTGAGTGGTGCGAAAATGCTCACTGGTATAGTACGGGTCGGTTTTTGGGGCGCGTTAGCTATGGCGACGACGGCACTGGTCGGTATTGCTTTTGACGTTGCGGTTTAACAAATTAAATAGCCGATAAAAAAATGGACTGCGAGGTGCAGTCCATTTTTAATTGTTTTTAAACTATCAATATTGTTAATGATTTTGACGGTTAGATGCCACCAGCAAGGCCTGACATAACACCATAAGCCATAACCGGAATAGCGATTAAACTAGGTGCAAAGACGAGAGAACGGACAATCCGCACACCGAAAATATAGACTGGTACATACAGAACTCGTGAGATGATTGTGGCCAGCGCTGCATAATACGTCCAAGGATTGGATACATCGGTACTGACAGCTAAAACTGCCAGCGGTACATACATGATGCCGCCTTCCTTTAAATTTTCTAGCGTTCTATCGATACGATTACCCAAAGGTTTTTTACTGGGCTGCGCTTTTTCTCTGTTGCCAAAGCTAAACACTAAACCAGCTGTTTTGGCCATATAAGTTGACTGTAAAAGCACCATTATAAATATGAGCAGAGCGTAGATTACGACACTTAGTAATTCCATTGACATTTCGTTGAAACCTCTCTTTTTTATCGTTTTTGCGTGTTTTCTGCGCGTACTAATTAACCATAGTTAAAGTCTGTCTACGAGCAAATAATGGCTACTCAATGTAACAATTTTGTGTGTTTTCGTTAAAGGATTGAGCGAGATAAAAACGTAGATTTTATAGATGCGTTATTGCTTTAGTATTACTTGAAATGATGAAATGGACTGCATTGTACAGTCCATTTTTTAGAGCTTAGATAATAGGTTTTTTTAAGGGTTAATCTTGCTTTACTAGATTGGCTTTTTCGCCTCTCGCCCAGTAGCCAGTTAAACCATAATGATCGTAAACCGCTAGCTCATGTTCTCGGTTTAGGTTTTTGGTGGTGTGGTACTCGGGTGCTTCTTTTATTTGATGGCGAGTTAAGTTGATGGTGACTGAATTATCGGTCCAATCCATGTCTTCTATCCACTCTGGCGAGATAAGCACTTTGTGACCGCCAAACCAATTAGTGGTATCGACCATGAAGTAGCGAACCGCCATGGTATTGTCTTCAATTAGAAGCCCAGAAACATGCCCCATTTCACCGTCGATAGCGTGGATTTTGTAACCAATGATGGCTTTGCAACTGCGTAGGTTTGGATCATCGTTTTGATGTAATTCGCGTTTGGCTTTTTCATGAGCAAGCGTTGCATTGTCTGATTCTTCTTTAGAGTCTGGGTAATGGCCAAAGCATGGATACAATGAATATGGATACATGCCGCCACCCCAGAATCCAGTTCCGCCCCAATAATACGGATAGCCGTAGTAGCCTAAATGATCTATCTCGTGTTGGCGGGAAACTGGTTGGTTAGTGTCAATTTTAGGGCTGTTTTTTACTTGTTCTTTGGTGATGGCGACGGGAAAGACTTTTTCTCGCCAGTTGGCTTTTTCTATTCCGATAGGGGAGATTAAGACCTTACGGCTTGATAGCCAGCTGCCGGTTTCAACGACGAAATAACGTACAACCCATTCCTCGTCATCAAACAAGAAATCCGTCACTTCGCCTATATTGCCATCGGTGGCGGCAATGGTGTATCTCTCTAAGTCGTGCATGCTGCGTAACATAATTGATTGTCCTTTTGTCTTGTCTGACGGATTTGTCTTCCTATTAAACTAACCTTCCTGCCTTATGGTGTCAGTTCGCTGGCGTACAGACGCTAGATCGCTTGTTTTATTAAGATGAAAAGACGCTTGATTGCGCCATTCATCAGATGATTTTAAGGCGATTATGTTAAACACTTTTTCTTCTCTACTTGGACGACGATTTTCTCACTCGCTTTGGGACAGCACGATTCCTGTTCGAGAGGAGTTGTTTGGTTTAGAACGGCTTGAAGAACACGCAGAAAGTTTGGCCAAGGCTCAACAAGCATTTGGTTCTGAACCTTCTGTATTGCCTTTGCAGACGCGACTTGATGAAAACGCCACGGCCTTATTAGCGTCTTATCGTGAAAGTGCTGTTGAGTTGGAGCGAGGTGGAAGTGTGGTTCCCGCCGCGGAATGGCTGCTGGATAACTATCATTTAGTGGAAGAGCAAATTCGCGAGATCAGAGATGATTTGCCGGACAGTTATTATCGACAATTACCTAAGCTAGCCGATGGGCCTTTTGCAGGCTATCCGCGGGTATTTGGTTTAACCTGGGCGTTTGTAGCGCACACCGATAGCCATATAGATCCTGATGTTCTGATGCGATTTATTCATGCTTATCAAAAAGTTCAACCGCTCACGATTGGCGAATTGTGGGCGGTGGCGATTACGCTGCGCATTGTATTAATTGAAAACTTGCGACGTTTGGCTGATCAAATTGCCGTCGGACGCGACGCTCGCCACGACGCCGATCATTTCACCGAGCGGCTTTTGGTGGCAGGTTGTGCTCATTCAGCGTTACAAGAAGACATCGCCTCCCGCTCACCGGAACCGCTATCAGAAGTGTTTGCTGCGCAATTGGCGAAGCGATTACGTGACCAAGATCCGAAAACTACACCAGCATTAGATTGGCTAGAGCAGCGCCTACAACTGCAAGGTCTTTCGGTTGAAGAAGTGGTGCAACATGCCCAGCAACGCCAAGGCGCATCGAACGTCACTATTCGAAATGTAATCACCAGTATGCGGTTGATTTCTGACATTGATTGGTCGGAATTGTTTGAAAAAGTCAGTCTCGTCGATCAAGAGTTCTATCGATACAACTTGTTTGCCCAAATGGATTTCCCAACACGTAACTTGTATCGCAGCGCCGTGGAAGAACTGGCGCGAGGTTGTGATTATTCGGAAATAGACATTGCCCAGCGCGCCGTAGAAATGGCAAAAGACAGCTTAGCTTTATTAGAGTTGAAGAGTGTTGAATCAACACATGCAGAAGCGACAGAAACGTTAATGGAAGAAGCTAAGGTAGAGATAAACCGCTTCGGTGACCCAGGTTATTATTTGATTGAACAGGGCCGTTTAGCTTTCGAAAAATCCATCGCCTATAAACCCACCATGCGATTAAGAGTCCGGCGTTTTCATGTGCGCCTAGGCGTCGCGGGTTACAGTGGCACGATTGCCATTGTCGCCTTGGCTTTTCTTACCATGAGTATTTTCTTCGCGGGATTCATGGCGTTTCCTGCACAATCTTGGTTGCTATGGGCAGTAGTGGCCTTTATTCCCGCCACAGAAGTGGCGTTTGCCATCGTTAATCGTTTAGTGACCTGGCGCTTTGGTGCGGTGATGTTGCCGGGACTTGAACTAAAAGCGGGCGTGCCGACCTCGTTACGAACCTTAATCGCCGTGCCGACTTTGCTCACCTCAGAAGCGGATTTATTAGAACAAATTGAACGTCTAGAAGTGCATTATCTGAGCGGTATCGACGGTGATGTGAGTTTTGCTTTGTTAACTGACGGCAAAGATGCCGATCTAGAAGAATTAGAAAGCGACGCCTTATTGTTAGAAAGGGCGGCGTTGGAAATTGATCGGTTAAACCAGCGTTACGAAGAAGGTCCATCCGGCCCGCGTTTTATCTTGTTGCATCGCCGTAGATTATTTAATCCAAGCGAAAATGTGTGGATGGGCTGGGAGCGTAAACGCGGCAAGTTGCATGAGCTGAACCGATTATTACGCGGCGCGACGGACACCACGTTTATGGCCATTCAGGGCAAAGCGCCCAGTGTGCCGAGTGATGTTCGCTACGTGATTACTCTTGACGCCGACACTCGTTTACCACGAGAAGCGGCGTTGCGATTAATCGGTAAAATGGCGCATCCATTGAATCGTCCACGTTTGGATAAAGTCAAACAGCGAGTTGTTGCAGGCTACGGAATTCTTCAGCCTCGCGTCACACCGTCTTTGTCGGTGGGCACGGAAGGTTCTTTGTTCCAGCGTATATTTTCCGCCCCCGGCGGAATGGACCCTTATGCTGCGGCGATTTCCGATGTCTATCAAGATCTTTTCGGCGAAGGTTCTTTCACTGGCAAAGGCATTTACGATGTCGATATGTTCGAAGCCGCGCTGGCGGATCGTGTGCCGAATGACACCATGCTGAGCCACGATTTGTTCGAAGGCATTTTTGCGCGCGCAGGTTTGGTGTCGGACGTGGAAGTAGTGGAAGAGTTTCCAGCACGATACGATGCCGCTGCGAAACGTCAGCATCGTTGGATGCGAGGCGATTGGCAGTTGTTGCCGTGGATTATGAGCAAACCAACAGAGCAGGGCGTTTCCAGTTTGGGGCGTTGGAAGCTGCTCGACAATTTAAGGCGTTCGCTGGTGGCACCAACAACCTTGTTAGCCTTGGCGTTAAGTTGGTTGTTGTTTCCGTCGTCGGCGTTATTTTTTAGCGCTGTATTATTGGCTGTCATGGCTATACCGCCGTTGTTGCCGTGTCTTTTTTCAATGATTCCTCGTCGTTCTGGCGTGGATACCAGCAACCATTTTAGACTTTGGTTAGGGGATTTACGTCTTGCTTTGAGTCAAACTTTTTTGTCAATCGCCTTACTGCCTGATCAAAGCTGGCGCTCATTGGATGCGATCACACGCACCTTGTTGCGTTTGGGTGTGACCCATCGGCGTTGTTTGGAATGGGCAACCGCGGCGCAGAGTAACGCTAGTCCACGACTCAAGGTGGTGGGTTTTTATCAAAACATGGCCTGTGGCACCTTGCTTGCCTTAGCGGTTTGCTTGTTTGTCATCGTGGTGAATCCGGCAGTGTGGCTGCTGGTGTTGCCGTTTGCTTTGCTTTGGTCTCTTGCGCCTTTGGTGGCCGTGTTTGTTAGTCGATCACCGGAAGTCTTGCGACCTGATGAACTTGATGTCGGTGCAGTCACTTTACGCCTTACTGCACGCAAAACGTGGCGCTATTTTGAAACCTTTGTCACAGAAGAAGATAACTTTTTGCCTCCGGATAATTTCCAAGAAGACCCAGAACCTGTGGTGGCGCATCGAACTTCGCCGACCAATATTGGTTTGTATTTGTTGTCGTCTGTGGCAGCGCGGGACTTTGGTTGGACTGGGTTAATTGAAACGATTGAACGGCTTGAAAACACCTTTATCACTTTGCTTAAGCTGCCTAAATACAAAGGGCATTTGTTTAATTGGTATGGCACGCAAACTTTGCATACTTTATTACCTGAGTACATTTCTTCGGTAGACAGCGGCAATCTTGCTGGGCATTTGATTGCGCTGGCAAACAGTTGTGAGCAATGGCGCGAGGAATCTGTAGTTGGGCAATCTAATGGACAATCTCAAGACACTTTAATCGCTAAGCCAAACTTCACAGTGCGCTCGGGTTTTATGGACAACATTACGTTGGCTAGACAATCCTTAGTGGCTGAATCAAAACAAGCAATCCATTCTGTTAGTCCAGATTTGAGTGTTACTGCAACGGACAGCGAACATCCATTGTTGGCAACCTTGGATAATATCGAGAGTAGATTAAACAGCCGACAGACTATTGAGGCGTTAACGCCGATTTTAATTCGATTGACCGATAAAGCCGCGAAATTGGCTCGTGAGCGAACATTGGGTTCGGGCGAAGAGATTGCACAAGGGCGCCATGCTGATTTCATTTATTGGATTGAAGCCGCCAATAAAGTGATGGTTGAACAGCAGCGCGATACGCTTGAGCAGCGCAATTCTCCCGATTCTTTGCTGGCTAGATTAAATGCTCTGGCGAGCACAGCACGAAATATGGCACTAGATATGGACTTTGCATTTCTCATTGATCCTGAGCGCAAACTTTTGTCGATTGGTTATTCTCTTGCCGAAAACAGCCTCGATCCAAGTTGTTACGATTTATTGGCTTCGGAAGCACGATTGGCAAGTTTGTTTGCTATTGCCAAAGGCGATGTGGCAACCAAGCATTGGTTCCGTCTTGGTCGAGCGGCAACGCCCATGGGCAATGGCTCGGCGCTGATTTCTTGGTCGGGTTCCATGTTCGAATATTTGATGCCGTCGCTGATTATGCGAGCGCCAACGGGCAGTCTGCTTGAACAGACCAATCGGCTGATCGTTGAGCGTCAGCAGGAATACGGCAAACAGCTTGGCATTCCTTGGGGCGTGTCGGAATCTTCTTATAATGCCCGTGATATCGAGTTTACTTATCAATATTCCAACTTTGGTGTGCCGGGACTTGGTCTAAAACGCGGCTTAGCGGAAAATAGAGTCATCGCGCCTTACGCTACAGGGCTTGCAACCATGATTGATCCTCAGGCGGCGGTTGATAATTATGAGCGCTTAAACAGCATGGGCGCTTGTGGGCGTTATGGTTTTTACGAGGCGCTGGACTTTACGCCGACGCGTTTACCCGTTGAAAGCCATGTCGCCATTGTACGCAGTTTTATGGCCCATCATCAGGGCATGACCATTGTGGCCATCGCCAATACCTTGCTGGAAGGCGCATTTAGACAACGTTTTCATCAAGAACCGATGATTCAAGCGTGCGAACTCTTATTGCAAGAACGCATGCCAAGGGATGTTTGCATTAGTCATCCACGGGCAGAAGAAGTGAAAACCTTCGCGTCCACTTTAACGGTAATTGCGCCGATCGTTCGACGCCTAAGCCCAACAGCTGCAGGCTCGCCCATTACGCATTTGTTATCGAACGGTCGCTATGTGGTGATGTTGACCGCCACTGGCGCAGGCTACAGTCGTTGGCGCGACATTGCGGTGACCCGATGGCAGGAAGATACCACATGCGATCATTACGGCAGTTTCATTTTCTTACGTGATAAAAATACAGGTCAGCTTTGGTCGAGTTCTGCTCAGCCTTTGCAAGACGAAGGTCATTATCCGGCAGGTGTGTTTGAAGAAGATCATGCGGAATTTGTGCGTCATGATGGTGAGCTAACCACGACAATGGATGTGTTGGTTTCCGGTGAAGACGATGGCGAAGTACGTCGTATTTCCTTGAGTAACAATGGTCGAGCGGCTTATGACATTGAACTGACGTCCTATCTTGAATTGGTGCTAACGACGCCAGCAACAGACAACGCTCATCCGGCCTTTGCCAAGATGTTTGTGCAAACGGAATATGTCCCTGAATACAATGCGCTAATCGCGACTCGCCGTAAACGTGCTGCGCAGGAACCTTCTGTTTGGGCGGCGCATTTTGCCATTGTAGAAGGGGAAGTAACGGCCGATCCTCAATATGAAACCAACCGTGCCTTGTTTATTGGACGAGGTAATTCCATTGCCACCGCCGCGGCGTTTGATTGTGACGATTCGTCGGTTGAAAGTGTCGATCTGAACAATTCAATTGGGACCGTGCTAGATCCTATTTTCTCGTTACGCTATGCCGTTCATGTGCCAGCAGGCAGTGTGGTGAAAGTGGCGTTTTGGACAGTTGTGGCGTCTTCTCGTGAAGAATTAATGGATCTTATTGATCGACATCATGACCGCAGTGCTTATGACAGAGCGAAAACCTTGGCTTGGACGCAGGCGCAAGTGCAATTGCGTCATTTGGATATTAGCCCAACCGAGGCAGGCGATTTCCAACGACTTGCTGCGCCGATTATTTACGCCGATCCGCGTTTTCGTGTTTCAGCCGACTCCATTCATCGCGGCATGGCGGGTCAGTCTGTGCTTTGGCCGCATTCGATTAGTGGTGATTTGCCCATTGTGCTGTTGCGCATTGATGACGTCGAAGACATTGATCAAGTGAAGCAATTATTGCGCGCCCATGAATACTGGCGCATGAAGCGTCTGGCAGTGGATCTGGTGATCATCAATGAGCACGCGTGTTCTTATTTACAAGACTTGCAAATTGCCATTGAAACCGCAGTACGAAGTAGCCAATCACGGCCTCGACTAATCGATAAGTCTAACGGTGATCATGTGCAAGGCGCTGTATATGTTTTGCGTGCAGACTTGGTGGATGTGCAGGTTCGTGATTTGCTGAAATCGGTTGCTCGGGTGGTGCTTATTGCTCGTCGAGGATCTATTGGTAAACATATTCATCGCTTGCCGCCAGCGTCGACTTGGCCGCCGAAGATTCGTTCGATGAATGAATCGACTGGTGGTAATGTCATTCCATTCAAGGCAAAGAATTCAACAGCCAGGGACAAGTTAGCAGCCCTGAAACAAGGACTAGAGTTCTTCAATGGCTTGGGTGGTTTTGGTTTAGATGGTCGGGAATATACGGTGATTCTTGAAAACGGCGCCTCGACGCCTGCGCCTTGGATCAATGTCATTGCCAATGCGAGTTTTGGCTTTCATGTGTCGGTCGAAGGCAGTGGTTATACGTGGGCGGAAAACAGCCGCGAGAACCAGCTAACGCCTTGGTGTAATGATCCCGTTTCTAATCCGTCTGGTGAAGCGATTTACGTGCGCGATGAAGACAGCTTGGAATTGTTTGGCGCCACGGCTCAGCCGCTTCGTTCTTTTAATCAAGCGAACAACAAAGCCAATCAAAGTGCATTTGTTGCTCATCATGGTCGTGGTTATAGCTGTTTTGAACATCAAGCGGATGGTTTGGCGCTGACCTTATTGCAATACGTACCTTTGGCAGATCCGATTAAAATTTCACGCTTAACTCTGCATAACCAAACGGGGCGACGTCGTCGATTCTCTGTTACGTTTTACGCCGAATGGGTGTTAGGCACAGCTCGAGGAACGTCTGCGCCATTTATTACCACGGATTTGGATTCTGCTGGTTCAAACGCCTTATTCGTTTGTAATCGCTGGAATGTGGCGTTTCCGGGGCGTGTTGCTTTTGCCGATATGGGCGGGATGCAGTCGACCTGGACGACAGATCGCACCGAGTTTCTGGGACGCAATGGTCGCATGAATGCACCAGCGGCTTTGCTTAGGGATTCGTCTTTGTCTGGCAGCATTGGCGCAGGACAGGATCCTTGTACTGCACAGCAATCTATCGTTGAGCTTGAACCGGATGAATCGGTGGAAGTGGTGATCTTGCTGGGGCAATGTGCTTCGGTCGGCAAAGCCCGCGATTTGATCGAGAAATATCGCCATGCGGATTTGGATCAAGTGCTGGCTGACGTGACACAGCATTGGGATACCTTGTTAGGCGCAGTTCAGGTGAAAACGCCTGATCGAGCGATGGATATCATGCTCAATGGTTGGCTGCTTTATCAGACGGTGGCGTGTCGAATGTGGGCGCGTTCAGCGTATTATCAAGCCAGCGGCGCGTATGGTTTTCGAGATCAATTACAGGACGGTATGTCGATGACATTCCGCCGACCGGATATGACCAGAGCGCATATTTTGCGTGCGGCGAGTCGTCAGTTTGTCGAGGGCGATGTACAGCATTGGTGGCTGCCTCATACCGGGCAGGGTGTGCGTACGCATATTTCTGATGATAGAGTCTGGCTGGCGTATGCCACGGCGACCTACATTGAAACCTCGGGTGATGTGTCTATTTTGGAAGAAAAAGTCGCCTTTATCGAAGGGCCGCCTTTGCCTGCGGATCAGCATGATGCGTATTTTTATCCTACGGAATCGGATGAGTCTGCAACCTTGTTTGAGCATTGTGCTCGCGGTTTGGATCAATGTCTTGAACTGACGGGCGGAAATGGCCTGCCATTAATGGGCACGGGCGATTGGAACGATGGTATGAACCGTGTCGGGGAAGGCGGCCAAGGGGAAAGTGTTTGGTTAGGTTGGTTGCTGATTCGTACCATCAATTTATTCTCGCCCATGGCGCAAATTCGTGATGAAGACGAACGAGTACAAAACTGGGTAACTCATGCCAGTAAAGTAAGAGAAGCCATTGAAGAAAAAGCTTGGGACGGTGACTGGTATCGTCGGGCGAACTTCGATGACGGCAGTTGGTTAGGTTCTAAAGACAACGACGAATGCCAAATTGATTCTATTGTGCAATCTTGGGCGATATTGTCTGAAGCGGGCGAACCAGAACGCGCCGCGAAAGCCATGGAGTCAGTCGAGCAATATCTGATTCAACCCGAGTCAAAACTGGCGTTATTGTTTACGCCGCCATTTGATAAAACCAGCCATGATCCGGGTTATATCAAAGGCTATCCACCGGGCTTACGGGAAAACGGCGGTCAATACAGTCATGCCGCTATGTGGGCGATTTTAGCCTACGCTAAATTGGGGGATGGCAACAAAGCCAACGACTTGTTTAATTTGCTCAACCCGATCAATCACGCACTGAATGCGGAAGACACAGAGCGTTATAAAGTCGAACCTTATGTGGTCGCGGCGGATGTATATTCGGTTGCGCCTCACACAGGACGAGGCGGTTGGACTTGGTACACAGGCTCAGCAGGTTGGATGTATCGTGCAGGAATGGAAGGCATACTTGGTATTCATCGAGAAGGCAAGGAACTGACGATTCAGCCTTGTATTCCGTTAGGTTGGCCGGGATTTGAAGCCACCGTAAAAATCGACGATACGGAATACTTTATAACCGTCGAGCAATCGGCTGATCGCGCTCATTTTTCAAAAACTGAAGACCCTATAGAAGACTCTTTAGTACGAAGTGGAATCCGAGCTGTGGTGGATGGCATGGATATTCAAATCACCAACAACATTGTGCGCGTACCACTGGATGGTGGAACACATAAGTTGAATATTTCATATTTGTAATTTTAATAAATAGAGCAGGTGGTTATATTTTCAGCCTTACAAAAAGGGAAGTCTTGCGTCGACTTCCCTTTTATTTTTGTTAGCAAATTCTAGTGTCGCTTTTTTAATACTCTGTGCTTTATGACTCTATGTTAGTAGAGCACTCAGCTGAATATTCTAAGGCTTTTTGATAAATATTTTCTGCCTTTTTAGACTGATTTTTCATATCACTAATATAAGATGCAATGACTTTTTTGGTAATTGGTCCCCATACCGGATTGGTATTAACATTGCTAATTATTTCAATAGTATGGCCAGCTTCAATAGCTTCTTTTCGGCCTGCAGCGTCTAGATTGTCTAGTGCTTTCCCCATGACTCGTGACCAATGTTCGCCACTATGTTTATCCATAATTTTCTTAAGATTATCAGGCAGGTTATTGTAGGCACGCTTATTCATTGTGGTTATAAATGAAAGAGTGTAAAGACCTATTTCTGTATGATGTGTTAACAGTTCATTTAGGCGGAAATCTTTCATTGCTTGCCATGGAAAGGCGACGCCTTGGATAACCCCCCGTTGTGCGGACTGGTAGGTATCAGGGGCTGGCATACCAACTGGATTTGCGTTCATTGAACTGAGTAAGTCTGCTACAACAGTTGTTGCTCTGCGTATGCGCATTCCTTCTAAGTCACTTGGTTCGAGAATTTGCTTTTCACTGGTGTGAAGATGTCCAGGCCCATGAACAAATAGGAATAAAGGATGGGTATCCGTGTATTCACTTGAAATAAGTTTATTGTCATAAAGCTTTTGAATAGCGCAGCTTGAGTTTTCAGCAGTGGTAATCAAGCCTGGCAGTTCGACCACTTGTGTAAGTGGAAATCTTCCAGCCATGTAGCCTTGAGCGGTAACTGTGATATCTGCTATACCATTTACTGTTGATGCATAGCTTTGTGCTGCTTTAGCAAGAGTTTGACTTGGGTATATTTCAATTTTTAACTGTTTATCTGAGTCATTTTCGATTGAGTCAGCCCAGTCTTGTATTACATTGCCAACACTTGAGTTAGCTGGCCAGAAGTGAGCTAGACGTAATGTGTAGGTTTGTGAAAATGCTAAAGTTGTCCACAGACTGCTTAAGCAGAGAGTCGAAATTATTAGTTTGTTTTTCATGTTTATTACCTCTTTATTATTGTTTTAGTGGTCTTACATTTTTCTAATTACAAAGACTAAGCAGCACTCTTAGTCTTTTTTAATGTGTTGGGCATTCATAGCAGTGCCACTATGAATTAGCTTAAAGCGAAATGGTTTAAGTCAGCTGTGATTCGATAATACGGCGAGCTCGATTCGGGGCAACGTCAACATGTATGTCTAACATCGTCCTATTTTTAAAGTTCTGCATATTTTTGTATTGCGCTTCAATGACCACTTTGTCTTCATCAAAAGTCAGTCTTGTTTGTTCAATGACTTTTTTCGCAGTCTCTTCTGGATCATGTTTTGGGTTGGTCGACATAGTCCATAGATAGTGACAAGTTGTCTCTGTTTCAGGCGTGATCCCATGGAAACCTTTCATGTGGAAGCCATCGCGGTTTGGGTTATCTAGAGAGTCCGAGCCCGCATCTACTGCCCCCGTCCAAATTTCTAAATGAGATATTTTGAAGAGAATTTCTTGCCAGCGATCGATTTTTCCTTTGAACGGATAGGCTGCGGTGTAAGTTGGAGGTGGAACTGAATCGGGCATATGACGGACAACACGAACCATTTTTTCGTCACTTTCAACCTTGGTTTCTGCAGTCATGTGCAATTTTGCATTACCGCCGATGGTATAGAGGTGAACATATCCCAGATGGCTAAGATCTAACAGGTTGTCGTGTATTAGCTGATAAGGTGCTTCGTAGTGATAGACATCGCCATCAAATAGATATTCTGGGTTGTTATGAACTGGATATTCTGGTGGTGTACAGGTTGGTTCTTGCGTATTTTCATCCCCAAACCAGATCCAAATAAGATGGTTTTGTTCGCAAATCGAATAAGTCGATACTAAGGCTTTGCGTGGAACTTTGTCTTGGCCCGGAACCTCAATGCACTTACCGTCGCCATTAAATAGCAACCCGTGATAGCCACAACGAATGCCGTTATTTTCAATTGTGCCAAGTGACAAAGGCAAAGCGCGGTGACAGCATCTATCCTCAAGCGCAGAGACCTCTCCATCTGAAGTACGGAAAAAAACAATTTGATGATTGAGGATTGTGCGTGCTAAGGGCTTATCTTTCAATTCAGAACTCAAAGCAGCCACGTACCACATATTGAGTGGAAATAAGGACTTTGTTTCGACGTCAGTATTGATTAGTTCAGCTGCGCTCATATGTTGAACACTCATAAAACTCTCCTTCTTATATTTGTTTTGACTTGCTTTGATGTGGCACTAAAGATCGAGCACCAGAGTTTTGGTTAGTGACCTTGAACAACAAGGGGTAAATTTATCGTTCTTAGCGTGTTCTTCGCTGGATAAAAATTGATCCCTATGGTCAGGTGTGCCTGATATGACTCTTGTTAGGCAGGAGCCACATATGCCTTGTTCGCAGGACACATTAATTTCGATACCAGCGTCGTCTAACACTTCAAAAACTGAGTTATTCTCAGGAATGTGAAAGCGTGCGCCAGAACTCGCAATCTCAACTTCAAACGCTTGATTTGCTGCGTTTTCAGTTGGTACCGCAGTGAAATGTTCTTTATGTAATCTTGCTTCTAACCAACCCGTTTCTTTAGCCGCAGAAAAAACAAAATCCATAAAACCATTTGGACCACATACATAGAGGTGAGTTTGGTTATTGGCATCGAGTAGCGCTTGGCGAAAAGATTTCGTTTCATCTCCATCGAAATAAAACGTGCTCTTATCTGCAAAGTCGCCTGAAATTATTTGTTGATAAAAAGCGGTTCTATCGCCGCTGCGAGTGAAATAATGTAAAGAAAAAGAACGATTTTTAAACTGTAAGTCTTCCGCCATGGATAGAATTGGAGTGATTCCAATTCCTCCTGCAACTAAAATATAAGATGGAGCGTCGTAATTTAGCTCGAAAAGGTTTCTAGGCTCCGAAATGCTAATCACATCTCCTTCTTTTATGTTTTCGTGTAAAGCTTTTGAGCCACCACGGGAGTTTGGATCTTTTAAAACCGCGATTTTATAGCTATTTGTTTTTTTTGAGTCATTGTAGATGGAGTATTGTCGAGTGATGTCGCGACTAACTAGCACGTCTATATGAGCGCCAGGAGCGGCTTCAGGAAGTTTTTTATCGTCTACATTCGTAAGTTCAAAACTAACGATACCGTTAGCCTCAATATTTTTTTTCTTAATAAGAACGTCAATCATTTCAAGCTGCCTTAGTTATTTTTAGTTGGCTCTTGCTATGTTTATAACGGCAATATAGTTGTGATGTCAACTAAATAAAGTTGCTATAGCAACCTTTTTTAGCCGGGTTTTATCATGAAATAATGAGTGGATTGTTATAGATTTGTTTTTTTTAGACGGCAGACGTTATCTAAATCATTCATCTATAACGTCTTTAATAAGTTGAGTTTGGGTGAAGTGAGGGGAGTATTGAGGCGATTATTTTGGGATGTTAGGGCGGAAATTATTTACTGTATTAACGCTATCATTTAAGCGGTTTAGGAACTTTACTAAGGTATCAATCTCTTTTTTTGTAAAGCCTTGTAGTAAGAGTTTTTCACGAGCAATGGCAACTTCGAAAACTTTATCGTGCAGAGCTCTTCCTTTGCTGGTCATCCAGATGATAAGTCGACGAGCGTCGTCGGGGTCAAGGCTAGAGTAAACGTATTGTTCTTGTTCTAGAAGTTTTAGAGATCGACTCACGCCAGACTTGTCTAAACCAATAACTTGGCACATACGATTAGCTGATATGCCATTCTCAACAGCAAGTAATGCAAGTAATCTCCATTCTACAATGCCTATACCAAAAAATTCCCGATAAATAGAAGATGCACCGCTTGATAGTTTATTTGCCAAAAAAGTAACAAGGGCAGGAACATAGTATTCTAAATTAAGGGCGGGGGTATCTTCGTGCTGGTCGTTAGACATACCTATAAGTACTCATTAGATGGATGAAATCATAGTTCATGGTTGTGATGAATAAATAATATAAAATTATCAGTCAACTCAATGTATTAGCTTATGGTATTAACGATTTGCTGCTTTGACAATAGATCATGGTTTTTAACTCTCGATCTCGTGTCTTTACTGTTACTGCAAGAGCGACTGGTTTGTTAGTTAGTATTGTTTATCTCAAGAGAATCTTGAGCAATTTAATATGCAATAAGATTAGGGGATATTGCCCCTAATCTTTATTTATTTTTCTCTGCTAGAAGCTACACAACAGGGCGTTCTTCGTATTGCGGGATATCATCGCAGATTTCATGCCATTCGGCTTTTGAACCAACAAAGATATGTGAAGACGGTTTGCCTTCTATTTTTGTGTCGAGTGTGCCAATGCGAAGACGAAGTAGCTCTGGCATGTGTGGGCGTCGGCTATAAAGTGGTGATGCGCATTGTTTGCAAAAGACACGGAAAACACCAGGTGTAGATTCGTATTCAGCCAGTAGTTCTTTGCCTTTTAACAAGGCGAAGGCGGTTGTTGGAATAGCTGCATTGGTAGCAAAAGCAGAGCCGTTGGCTTTACGACATTTTTGACAATGACACTGCATGATGTCGCCCAATTCACCTTTTATTTCGTATTGCACGCCATTACATAAACAGCTTCCCGATAACATGTTTTTCTCCTTAATTGAGGTTGGCCTTACCAGTTTTTCAGTTAAACGCTTTGCTTTGGGCAGACGACTTTTGTGGCTTTTAGGTGATACATAGTTACTTCTGGGTGGCTAAAGAAACCCATTTCCCAAGGATTTTTCTGGATAAAGAGTTCTTGAATTTGTTGGAAAACTGGGTTGCTTTTGGGGATTTCATAAACATCACTTTTGATGATGCTGTAATTCCATTCGATAGCTTCTTCAAAAGTAAAGGTAGCACGACCATCGATAGCAAAGTAACACTGATTGTTGCGACTTAACAGCTTAGCCTTAAATGTGCTCGGGAAGGTAATAAAGAAAATATCATCGTCAACAGAGGATAAGAACGCCATAACAGTGGAATGTGGTTGCTGTTTGGCATAAGTCATCAAAACGCCAATTTTATTGTCGTTTTCACTGTCGTCAATCTCGGGCGCGACAGTAAGCGGGCTGTGTGGTAGATCGATAGCAGGGCGACTATCGCTTGGGTGTTCATAGTCATTCGCTTGGAAAGATTTAGCAATGCTAGCGCCATAGTAAACTTCGTACTCAAGGGCATTTACTTGTGCTTTTTTACCCGTTGTTGATGTAACTATGCCTTTGAACGACGAACGGTATACTTTTAAATCTGCGTCGTATTCCGATACGCCGGTACGATTGTCTAGATGTATGGTGACTTTTTGATTGGACTTGAGTTGATGACCATTGGGAAAGAAAAGCTCCAATGACGTGTCTGTCAGAATGTTTACACCGCAGATATAAACATCCATTTCGTTATCTTGGGAGCCGTAAGTGCCGGCTACGCCAAGTACTTGTTTACCAATGAGATCACTTAAAGCCAACTGCGTCATCGTGTTTTCCTTAATGCCTGCCAAAATGTGCTTGCTATTGATTAGTTACTTATGCAAAAAAGTGTATCAGAAAATACGTTCAGCGATCATAAATAAGCATGCCTAAATTGAATGAGCTGAGTACTGATTAATTTTAGTTTTTATTTCTTTCGATTCATCTTCCAGTGCTGCAATGAAGTCATCTAAAAACGGGTTAAAGGGGCGGTGTAAGGGCAAAAGTATATTGATGGTAAATGGGTAAGACACATTCAATGGACGAATTTGCAGACCATGATCAATAAAGTCCAATGCTGTTAGTGGATTGATGATGGCAATTCCCGCGCCTTTACTTACCAACTGACAGACAGACGCGGCAGTTGGTGTTTCTATCACGGTTTTACGATTGATTCCAAGCCGATATAGATCTTCATCCAATTTTATTCGATATGGATCGTTAGGCGATAAGTTAATAAAAGGCTGGCCTTCGAAATCACGGATATCAATGATGTCTTTTGCTAATAATGGATGATCATTTGGCAAAATACAGACTTCATCGATACTTAACAAAGGTTTAAGTATGGTGCCTGACGGTGAGTAGTTGTTTTCAGTCAACCCCAGGTCGTATTGTTGGTACGTTAAGCTTTGTTCTAAATATGGCGGCTCTTGCACAGAGATGGAGATACCGACATTTTGGTTTGTATCTAAAAACTTCAGACATGCGCCAGGTAACAGAGACTGTGAAAAAGCTGGCAATGTTAGTACTGAGAGCCTTCCTATCTGATCTGTGCGCAAATCTTCAACGGTTGACCAAATTCGTTCTAAGCCAATATACGAACGTTTTACTTCTTCAAAAAGCGTGTAAGCGGCGTTACTGGGTTTGAGTCGGCCGCGCACTCGTTCAAATAGGCTGAACCCTAATATCTGTTCAAGTCTTGCCAGTTCTCGGCTAATGGTCGGTTGTGAGGTATGCAACATATCGGCTGCGCTGGTTACGCTTTCTGCTGTCATCAAAGCATTGAATATTTCAATTTGTCGGAATGTTAGTTTCATAGGTCATATCAGAAATGAATAGAATTTGAATAAATAGATATTATTTGTATTTTTGGACGGGCGCTATGATTGATTCTATTAAATAACTTAAAAAATTGATTCGAGCGATCTATAGGAGCAAGGCTAAGTGACTATTTTTAATCCCAATACACTAGTAGAAATAACTCAGCAATTTGGTACACCTGCATGGGTGTACGATGCGGCAATCATTCGTCATCAGATCAGACAGTTAAGGGATTTTGATGTCATCCGTTTCGCGCAAAAAGCCTGCTCAAATACACATATTTTACGATTGATGCGAGAAGAAGGTGTAATGGTTGATGCTGTGTCTGCTGGAGAAATTGAAAGAAGTTTAGCGGCGGGCTACAGCAACAGCGACAATCCTGAAAGCATTGTTTTTACCGCAGATCTGATAGATCGCGAAACAATAGAATTGGTTATTCAACACGATATTCCTGTCAATATTGGCTCTATGGATATGTTGCATCGAATTGCAGAAGTCGCTCCTCATCATCCAGTTTGGATACGTGTGAATCCTGGGTTTGGCCATGGCCATAGTGAAAAAACCAATACTGGTGGACCAAATAGCAAACATGGTATTTCGCTAGAAGATTTGCCGCAGACCGTTGCTCTGATTCAACAATATGGTTTGGATTTAATTGGCATTCATATGCACATTGGTTCAGGTTCAGACTTTGTACATTTGTCTCAAGCCTGCCAAGCCATGGTCGAGGTGGTGAAGTTAGCCAATGTGGATATCCGAGCCATTTCTACTGGTGGTGGGCTTCCTGCGCCTTATACAGAAAATGACGTAGAATTAGATACCAATAGTTTTTTCCGATTGTGGGATGAAGCGCGTAAAGAGATAGAAAATCATTTAGGCCATGTTATTAAACTAGAAGTAGAACCGGGACGATTTTTAGTCGCAAACGCGGGCGTTTTGGTGGCGGAAATCCATTGTTTGAAATCAACGCAGCAGCACAATTTCATTCTAGTCGATGCTGGTTTTAATGACCTGTTAAGACCGAGTATGTATGGCAGCTATCACAAAATAGAAGTGATTCATCAAGCAACAAATCAGCGGCAAGCAAGCCCATTGTTTGATCCGCTTGAGTATGCGGTGGCTGGACCTTTGTGTGAGTCCGGTGATGTGTTTACACAAGATGCCAGTGGCGTGATTTGCCATCAAATACTGAATAATCCTAGGGTGGGCGATTTGCTGGTGTTTAATGATGTCGGTGCATATGGAGCTTCTATGTCTTCAAATTACAACAGTCGACCGCTGGCGCCTGAGTTTTTGATCGATGGAGGGCATCATCGCCTCATCAGAAAAAGACAAAACATAAGTGACTTGTTAGCGTTAGAAAGCGTGTAATTTGACTGAGATTCTTCAACGATAGAATGAGATTAAACAAGGAACTGAAGAGGAAGCAGATTGATTTCATTCTATTTTGCTGGTTACACTGAATAAACATTATTTATAAATTCTTTAAGGGGTTGCCAGTGAACCAGACATTTGAAGCGATATTTAAAGACAATGTTAAACGCATGCATTATCAAGTTGATGGACTGAGTTCAGATAAAAGCCATATTCAGGTGGTTATTTGGCCAACGTTTTCTGGATTGACAGATTTTGAAAAAGGTATTGCGGATCATATTGCGTCACTAGGGTTTTCAGCAACAGCGCTTGATTTGTATGGTATAGATCAGAATCCAGTAGAGATGGAGCAGAAGCGTGCCAAAATGGGGGCCTTGGTTGCAGAAGCCGACCCACTACACGAGTTACAAAATGAGCTAACACAATCAGCTTGTGATGCTATTCATGGTAAAACCATCGTCCATATTGGTTTTTGTCTAGGTGGTCGCTTGGCTTTGGAAGCAGGTCTGCATCTTGAAAACAGTGCTGGAGCAGTGAGTTTTCATGGTTTGATGAGTTTTTTCCGTGCTCAGTCGGAAGAAAAGGCTAATACGAAAACAAAAATTTTGGTTTTAAATGGTCACCAAGACCCGCTGGTTACAGAAGACGACGCTCAAGAAGCAAAACGTTATTGGACAAGTTTAGCGATGGATTTCCAGTTTGTTGACTTCAGTAATACCATGCACTCATTTATGTTACCGAGTGCGAATAATCCAGAGCATGGTAGTCAATACAATCCATTAGTGGCAAAACGTGGCTATAGCTATTTAGAAAGCTTTTTAGAAGAATTTATTTAAGTCAAAAGACAACATAAAAAAGCCTCGCTTAAAAAATTAGGCGAGGCTTTTTCGTTTTAACGCGCTGGTACTGGTCGATCCACTAAGGCTTCGCCATCACGGTTAAATAAGTAGCAATCTGCTTTTTTGATGCCTACTTTTACACTTTCACCATTGCGAGTTAGGTTAGAGCCGCTGACTTCAATGGTAAGTTTGCTGCCTTCAAATTGGCCGTATAGATAGGTAAGGCCACCTAAGTGCTCAGCCACATCAATATCAAGGTCAATAGTCAGATCGGCGTCTTGGATATTTTCTTTGATATGTTCAGGACGGATGCCGAGTTTTACGGTTTCGTTGACAGAGATCTTGGTTCCATCTACTTCCATCTCGATACGCTGATTTGCGATATCAATTACAGCTACGTCTTTATTGTCGATACTGACCACTTTACCTTCGAGGAAGTTCATTCTTGGTGAGCCAATAAAGCCCGCGACAAATTCGTTGGCAGGGTTGTGATAAAGCTCAAGCGGGGAGCCGACTTGTTCGACATTACCTGCACGTAGTACGACAATTTTATCAGCCAATGTCATGGCTTCGACCTGATCATGTGTCACGTAGACCATAGTAGCTTTTAGTTTGTTGTGCAGCTGCGCGATCTGAATGCGCATGTCGACACGAAGTTCGGCGTCCAGGTTAGAAAGTGGTTCATCAAACAGGAAGACTTCTGGTTGGCGAACAATCGCACGACCGATGGCAACGCGCTGACGTTGGCCACCAGAAAGTTGTTTGGGTTTACGATCCAGCAGTTCATTAAGTTGTAAAATATTGGCAGCATTGCTGACTTGTGCTTTGATTTTCTCTGGCGCTACGCCATTCATACGTAAACCAAAACTCATGTTTTCTTCCACTGTCATGTGTGGGTACAAGGCATAGGATTGAAATACCATAGCAACACCACGGTCAGCTGGTGCCACGTTATTCATATTCGTGCCATTGATCTCTAACTTGCCATCTGTAATGTCTTCAAGGCCTGCGATTAGGCGCAGTAGGGTGGATTTACCACAACCAGACGGGCCCACAAAGACCACAAATTCACCGTCTTGCAAATCTAAATTGACACCATGAATTGTCTCAATGTCATGAAACCGTTTGATGACGTTTGTTAGTTTTATCGTCGCCATAATGGACTTTCCTATGCTAGTTAGAGGCCATAGCCCCCATTCGGGTGGATACTTTCTTACAAGCGTCTTTGACCAATGTTTGAAAGTGTTGGAAGCGCGCCTCGTCTACACGAAATTTAGGTGCAGTAATACTGAGCGCGGCAATAGGTTCGTTTCTATGGTTTAAAATCACCGAAGCAGCGCATTGAATACCTTCTTCATGTTCTTCTAAATCCAAGGAAATTTTGCTTTCACGAATCTTGATAAGATCGTCTCTTAGCATCTCTTCGTTAATCAGCGTGGTGTCTGTGTGCTTGATAAAGCGCTGTTCTTTGATGGCTAGGGCTAATTGATCCTCATTGAGAAACGCCATCATGGCTTTGCCGACACCAGTACAATAAGCAGGGCCTTTTTTGCCGACTGCAGAAAATAAACGCAAACTTTTTTGGCTTTCTAATTTGTCGATGTAAATGACGTCGCCACGATCAAGAACAGCAAGGTGAATGGTTTCACCGGTTTCATCCCACAAATGTTTCATCTGATCAGCTGCTATATCGCGCACATCAATTTTTGACCAAGCTTGGTGTGCTAATTCTAGTAATCCATAGCCAGGATGATAGAGCTGAGTCACTTCATCAAAGCGAACCAAGCTCTTTTCAGTTAATGACATCAAGGTGCGATGTGCTGTGGCTTTCGGTAAGTCCGTTTTATCTACTAATTCTGCAAAGCGTAATGGCACAGGCGTCATGCAAACTTCTTGCAATAGGCTAAGTGCTTTGTCTAACGATGAGCCTCCGCTCTTAGTTTCTTGCTCTGTCATGGTTAGGTTTCCTTAATTTCTATTTTTATAATTTTCTAAGGTCGATTTAGCCTCTAAAAAAAGCCTTAAAAAATGTTCTAAATTGAGTATTGCAAAAAATGGAACTTTATTCCATTATTTTATTAGACGAGTTGTCGGAAGGTAAATTCAGATAACAAGTAGAGCAATTTATAAATTAATAAAAATAAGAGGTATGTGCACCATGCAGAAGTTGCATAGCAAGCAGCAGCAATGGATGCCGGTTTTGTTCTTAGCGCCAGCAGTCATTTTGTTTGTGGTCTACGTTATCTTTCCTATTCTCCAGAGCATCTGGTTGAGCTTTTATGAATGGGATGGAATTGGTGAAAAAACCTTCGTAGGCTTTAGTAATTACATTGAACTTTTCGATGACTATCAGTTTTGGGTGGCGTTAAAAAATAACCTGTATTGGATGGTCTTCTTCATGTTAGCGCCGCCAATTGGGTTGGGTATTGCATTATTTCTTAATCAAAAAATCATGGGCATACGTTTAGTTAAGTCTATGTTTTTCTTTCCTTTTGTTATTTCTCAAGTTGTCGTGGGTTTGGTTTTCTCTTGGTTCTATGACCCTTCTTTCGGACTTTTTAATAAAGCTATTGGCTTATTTGGAATGGAACCTGTGGCGATCTTGTCCGATGAAAATTGGGTGACGTTCGGCATCATAGTCGCGGGGCTTTGGCCACAAATTGCTTACTGCATGATCTTGTATCTCACAGGCTTAAATAATCTCAACCCAGATCAAATCGAAGCAGCGCGTTTAGACGGCGCTCATGGCTGGAAAATGTTGCGTCATGTGATTTTACCTCAGCTACGTCCCGCCACTTTTATTGCTGTCGTGGTGACTGTGATTGGTGCGCTACGAAGCTTCGACCTTGTGGCAACCATGACCAGCGGTGGTCCATTTGGCTCATCCAGCGTTCTTGCTTACTTCATGTATGAGCAATCAATCTTTAACTATCGTGCTGGATACGGTGCTGCGATTGCGACTGTGTTGTTCTTGATTATGGATATTTATATCGCCTACTTTTTGTGGCGTATGCTGAAGAGTGAGAAAGCCTAATGTTTCCAACTCCTATAGAAAAAAGATCATTACCCTTTAACTTGAGCTACCGCGTTGCGGTTTGGATTGCTTTATTTCTTTGGTTGTTACCTTTGATTGCCGTCATGATGACATCTGCTCGTTCAATGGCAGATATTAATGGCGGTAATTATTGGGGAATTCCGACTGAGTGGATGTTCTTTGAAAACTACACCATGGTGTTTACACAAACGCCAATGCTGCGCTATTTGCTTAACTCGCTAATTATCACTTTACCAGCTGTGTTTGGCGCCGTTGCCTTGTCGACACTGGCGGGTTATGCCTTAGCTAAATATAAGTTTCGCGGTAATGTGGCGCTTTTTGCCGCTTTCATTGCCGGCAATTTTGTACCCTTTCAAATCCTGATGATTCCAGTGCGTGATTTGACTATCAGTATGGGGCTGTATGACACGGCGTCTGGTTTGATTCTTTTCCATATCGCTTTTCAAACCGGTTTTTGTACCTTGTTTATGCGTAACTTCATTGTTGGTTTACCTGATGAATTGATTGAAGCGGCGCGTGTGGAAGGCGTGAGCGAATGGCAAATTTTTTGGCATGTGGTGTTGCCATTGGTTCGTCCTGCTTTGGCAGCCTTATCTGTATTGATTTTCACCTTTATTTGGAACGATTACTTCTGGGCCTTGGTATTGGTACAAAGTGATGAAGTACGTCCGATTACCGCCGGTATCAGTGCACTGAAAGGTCAGTGGATGGCATCTTGGCAGCTTATTGCAGCTGGCTCTATCGTAGCGGCTCTGCCACCAGTTATTTTGTTCTTTGCCATGCAACGTCACTTTATTGCAGGCTTAACCTTAGGCGCTACAAAAGGATAATTGATCATGTCTGAAGTGAAGAATGTGTCTTTTTATCGACAAGACTTGCTAACAAAGGACTTGCTAGGAAAAGAGCAGCAAGGCAAAACCTTGGTGATTGCTTGCCCAAAGCAAGGCGCACCTGAGTTGTTGTATTTTGGTGATGCTTTGCCCAAAACGACAGATTTAGCCAGTGTCTATTTGTCACAGCAGGCAGCCATACCGCAAGCGATGATGGATAAACCAACGCCAATGTCGTTGATTCCTGAAGCCGGTCGCGGTTGGTTGCAAACGCCAGCGGTTGAAGCCATTGCAGAAGATCGCCCAGTCTGGGCTGCGTGTTGGTCTTTGGTTGCCGTGGATGAAAAGCAAAGCGGCTTTGTCATTCGTTTGGAGGACAAGGTTGCGCAATTGTCAGTGGCGTTGAACATTGGCTTGTTGTCTTCTGGTGTATTACGCCAACAGTTGACGCTGACCAACCAAGGTCAAGCGAATGTCACCGTCCAACGCTTGGCGTGTACTTTACCAGTTGCCAGTCAATTTACCGAACGAATGGGATTCTATGGTCGATGGTGTCAGGAATTTCAACAAGAGCGCTGTGATTGGCAAGCCACTTGGTTGCAAGAAAACCGTAATGGCCGTAATTCTCAGGCGAACTTTCCTGCGGTGATTGTCGGTGAACAAGGCTTTGGTGAACAACAAGGCGAGCTTGTCGGCGCGCATTTGGCGTGGAGCGGTAATCACAGATTAAAAGCCGATTACACCGCCGAAGCTCATCGTTACTTGCAAGCTGAAGTCCTGTATTTACCTGGTGAAATCGTGCTGGCTGCCAATGAATCAATCTCGACGCCAGAATTCTTAGCCGCACACAGTACTTCTGGTTTGAACACCATGAGTCAACAATTCCATCAAGAAGCGCGCCATCGCCTGAAATTAACCAAACCTCGTCCTGTGCACCTCAATACGTGGGAAGCGTTTTATTTTGACCACGATATGGCCAAGCTGAAAGCGCTTGCGAAAGCGGCTGCCGAAGTGGGTGTCGAGCGATATATCCTCGATGATGGTTGGTTCCGTGGTCGTCATCACGACAAAGCGGCATTGGGTGATTGGTTCGTTGATGAAACTAAATACCCAGATGGATTACTGCCATTGATTAGCTATGTGAGAAACGATCTTGGTATGGAATTTGGTTTGTGGTTTGAACCTGAAATGGTCAACCCAGATTCTGATTTGTTCCGTGCTCATCCTGATTGGGCATTACAATTACCTCAGTACGAGCCAGCGTTGGCGCGTAATCAATTGGTTTTAAATCTTGCCAAACCAGAAGCTTACCAATATATCCGTGAGCGTTTATTTGCTTTGTTTACCGAGTATCCGATTGATTATGTGAAATGGGATATGAACCGAGACTACACTCAGCCGAGTGGCGATATCGCACCGCAAGCCCATGCTCAAGTTGAGGCATTGTATCGTTTGTTGAGCGAGCTCAATCAGGCGTTTCCAGCAATGGAAATCGAAAGCTGCTCGTCTGGTGGTGCGCGAGTAGATTTTGGTATTTTGAATTTCACCAAACGCTTTTGGGCGTCTGATTGCAACGATGCTTTGGAGCGTCAAACTATTCAACGTGGCTTTAGCTATTTCTTACCGCCTGAAGTGATGGGCTCTCACATTGGTCCTGATAAGAGCCACACCACAAGCCGTATTCATGACGTAGCATTCCGAGTAGGCACAGCCATGTTGGGACATTTGGGCATTGAATGGAATTTGCTAGACGCCAATGCAGAGCAGAAAGTAACGATTGCTAATTGGCTCTCTTATTACAAACAGTACCGAAGCGTTTTGCATGAAGGCAATAACTGGCGCTTGCCAAGTGCCGATGGGCGAGCGCAAACCCAATGGGCGCTGAGCCAAGACAGAACGCAAGGCCTAGCTGTTTACTGTCAATTAACCATGCCAAAGCAAGCGCAAACTTTACCGATTCGCTTACCTAATTTATTACCAGATCAGCTCTATCGAGTGAACGTTCTGGAGCATAGCCCATTGCCAGGTCATCTAATGAAAGCCTTGCCTGCGTGGTGGAAAAAAGACCTTATTTTGAATGGTGCGAGTTTGAGTCAAGTTGGACTCAGATTACCTATATTTGACCCTGAATCTCTAGTATTGCTAGCGATTCAAGCCGTACCTTTGATGGAGAAACATTGAATGAGCGACAACAATAACAAAGATAAAAAACCATTACGCAGTCAGCAATGGTACGGCAAGTTGGATAAAGACGGCTTTATTCACCGTAGTTGGATGAAAAACCAAGGCTTGCCAGATCATAGTTTTGATGGTCGCCCAATTATTGGTATTTGTAACTCGTGGAGCGAACTTACACCGTGTAATTCACATCTGCGTGAATTGGCGGAATACGTGAAACGTGGTGTTTGGGAAGCGGGCGGCGTGCCGCTGGAGTTTCCCGTAATGTCTCTGGGTGAAACTCAAATGAAGCCGACGGCGATGCTGTTCCGTAATTTGATGAGCATGGACGTTGAAGAATCCATGCGCGCCTATGGCATGGACGGTGTTGTGTTATTGGGCGGTTGTGACAAAACTACGCCTGCACAACTAATGGGTGCGTGTTCGGTGGATTTACCGACCATTGTTGTGTCATCTGGCCCAATGCTAAACGGCAAATATCGCGGCAAAGACATAGGTTCTGGTACGGATGTATGGAAATTCAGTGAAGCGGTACGTGGCGGCAAAATGAGCCTTGATACTTTCATGCGTGCTGAGTCGGGCATGTCTCGTTCTCGTGGAACTTGTATGACCATGGGAACGGCGTCGACTATGTCCTGTTTAATTGAAGCCTTGGGTATGTCGTTACCAGAAAACGGTACTTTGCCAGCAGTAGACGCGCGTCGTCAGGCACTGGCTCACATGACAGGCGCTCGCATTGTCGAAATGGTCAAAGAAGACTTAAAACCATCTGATATTTTGACTAAGACGGCTTTTGAAAACGCCATTCGTGCCAATGCGGCGATTGGTGGCTCAACCAATGCGGTGGTGCATTTGTTGGCGATTGCTGGTCGTGTCGGTGTGGATTTGACCCTAGAAGATTGGGATCGCATCGGTGCGGAAATTCCTTGTCTGGTAGATTTGATGCCTTCTGGCCGATTTCTTATGGAAGACTTTCATTACGCCGGCGGTTTCCCCGCGTTAATTCAGCGTTTGAGTCACCTGTTTGATATGAACGCCAACACGGTTTGTGGCGCTACTTTGGGTGACATTACCGAAGGTGCAGAGTGTTTCAACGAAGAAGTTATACGTCCTATCGATAAACCTTTGCGTGCAAAAGCGGGCATTGCGGTATTACGCGGTAACTTGTCGCCACTAGGCGCGATCATTAAACCGAGCGCAGCCACCCCCGCTTTGTTGCAACACACGGGTAAAGCCGTGGTGTTCGAAAACATCGAAGACTACAAAGCTCGCATTGATGCACCAGAGCTAGAAGTAGACAAAGATTCTATTCTGGTACTGAAAGGTTGCGGGCCAAAAGGTTATCCGGGTATGCCAGAAGTCGGCAACATGGCGTTGCCAAGCAAGTTGTTAGAACAAGGCATTACCGACATGGTTCGCATCAGTGATGCGCGTATGAGTGGCACGGCGTTTGGTACTGTGGTGCTGCATGTTGCGCCAGAATCGACTGTAGGTGGGCCATTGGCCTTGGTGCAAAACGGTGATGAAATTACCCTTGATGTAGAAGGTCGTGGTTTGCATTTGCATATTTCTGATGAAGAAATGGCAGCTCGTAAAGCTGCATGGCAACCTGAAGAAAGTGATTATCATCGGGGTTATGCCAAACTGTATATCGACCATGTAATGCAAGCCGATCAAGGTGCTGATTTGGATTTCCTTGTTGGCAACAGTGGGTCGAAAGTGAGCAGGGAGTCTCATTAATGACAAATAATAAAAACAAAACTGTCTTTCCTAGTTTGGCTGGACGTCACGCTCTTGTTAGTGGTGGTGCATCTGGTATTGGTGAAGCCTTGGTTCGAGCCTTAGCTCAGCAAGGCTGTTTGGTGAGCTTTTTCGATATTGATCAAAGTGCAGGTGATAGCCTTGCAAAAGAGCTAAACGATCAAGGCTTGAAAGCGCATTTTAATTTGGTTGATTTGACTGAAATAGACACGCTTCAACAAGTAATTACTGAGCGTATGGCTGATTGGGGCGCGATTCGCATTCTGGTAAACAATGCCGCTAACGATCATCGTCATACGTTACAAGACATGACGTCAGATGCATTTGATAAATGTATGTCGGTCAATCTAAAACATCATTTCTTTGCAGCTCAAACCGTCGCGCCTGCCATGGCGGCAGCTGGTGGCGGTAGCATTATTAATATGAGTTCCAACTCTTGGGTGTTGGGACTGGCTGGTTATCCGGGTTATGTGACGGCAAAAGCGGGTATTTCAGGCTTAACCAAAGGCCTGGCTCGCGAACTTGGCGGTCAGAAAATTCGTGTCAATACGGTATTGCCAGGCTGGGTAATGACGGAAAAACAAAAGCGCTTGTGGTTAACGCCAGAAGCCGAAGCCGAGCTGATGACACAGCAAGCGCTGAAAGAAAAAATTGAGCCAGAAGATGTGGCGGATTTGGTGCTGTTTTTGGGCGCTGATGACAGCCGTATGATCTCTGGACAAAGTTTGGTTGTGGATGGAGGGCGTTTGTAATGACCCAATTCAATCCTGTTTCACAACCTGCTGGTGGCCAAGCGAGCTTTATTGCCGTTGATTGGGGAACCACCAATTTACGTGCCTTTTTGATGAATCAGGATGGTCATATTCAAGCCCAGCGCGACAGTGACCGAGGCATGTTAAAGCTCGGTTCTGCTGAATTTGAAAACGTTTTATCTGATTTGTTGGGAGATTGGCTCGCACCGGATCTGCCGATTTACATGGCGGGTATGGTGGGTAGTCGCGGTGGTTGGCAAGAGGTGCCTTACCAGCATTGTCCAATCAAATTAGACGATTTGTCCGAGCACCTTTTTTGGCTGACCACATCGTTACCAAACAAGGTGGCGATCGTACCTGGCTTACGAGGTACGGGGGTGGCAGGTTTGCTTGATGTCATGCGTGGCGAAGAAACGCAATTACTGGGCGCGCTTGATTGGTTAGAAGAGCAAGGTCGTGCCGATGAGTCACCAATATTTTGCTTGCCGGGAACCCATTGTAAATGGGCGCAAATCACTGAAGGCAAGGTGACGCAGTTTTCTACTTCAATTACAGGTGAGCTTTTTGCGCGTTTGAATGACGAATCGAGTTTGGTAAAGGGTTTACCTAAATCGGATCAGCTCAACGAAGAAGCTTTCAAAAAAGGCGTGCAAGCCAGTCTACAGGCGGGCGGTATCTTGCATCATTTATTTAGTGCTCGTAGCCGTTTTGTGTGTGGTGAACTGGCGGCAGATGAAGTGCGAGATTATTTGTCCGGTGTGGTGATTGGTCATGATGTGAATGACACGTTAGAAGCTTTAAAGGTGGTGTCGTTAGAAGTGCCAAAAAGTCCTGTACTGATCATAGGTAGCGAAGGGCTTAGCGAACGTTATGCTCTGGCTTTGTCTTCGCGAGATCTTACTTCTGAATTTTTAGCGGCTAACGAAGCCAGTATTCGTGGTTTAAAGCGCTTGGCGAATCGTCAGGCAGTGTCGGCAAATAACCCGACTACAGGAGCGTTATGATATGAAACATTCTTTTAATGTATTGATGCAAGAATTCCCGATGGTTGCCATTCTTCGTGGTATTAAACCTGATGAAGTAATTGAGCATGCTCAAGTGTTAATTGCTGCGGGCTTTCGCTTACTCGAAGTGCCACTTAACTCGCCTGATGCTTTTACTAGTATTCGTTCTCTTCAGGATAAGTTTGGAGAGCAAGTATTGATTGGCGCTGGTACGGTTTTGACCATGACGCAATTGACCGAATTGGTTGCCACTGGCGCAAAATTAATGGTTTGCCCACATACGGATGTCGAGTTGATTAAAGCTGCCAAAGTAGCTGGTTTATACGCTATGCCAGGTTTTTTTACCGCGAGTGAAGCGTTTGCAGCGTTACATGCTGGTGCAGATGCGGTGAAACTGTTTCCTGCTGAAGCTTTGCCTACGATCAATGTGGTTAAAGCCTTGGGCGCTGTGATTCCCGCCGAGACTTGGTTGTGCCCTGTTGGCGGTGTGACGCCAAACAATGTGGCTGATTATTTAAATGTTGGTGCTCGTGGCTTTGGTCTAGGTTCGGCTTTGTATAAAAAAGGTCAATCTGTAGAAATGACGAAAGCCAATGCGGAAGCCTTTATGGCTGCTTGGAAGGCCTATCAAAAATAGCTTTCTTTAAGTAGACAAGACAAGTTGGAGAATAAAAACAATGAAGCAAATTAGTACTCAACGCCATCAGTTAGCCGAAGGGCCATTTTGGAGTCAACAAGAACAAGCATTGTATTGGGTTGATATTCCAGCCTGCCAGGTATGGTGTTGGCATCAGGCATCTAATGAATACCAACATTGGACTTTGCCCAAAAAAGTATCAGCGGTGTTTACGACGCAAAGTGATCGTTTGTTGGTGGCGTTGGCGGATTCTGTTGCTTATTTAGATAAGACGACAGGTGAGTTAGAGCACCTATGTAATTTGGACACCGATATTCCTGGCAATCGTAGTAACGATGCTAAATGTGATCCAAACGGTGTGTTGTGGCTTGGCACTATGGATGATGCAGAAGAGAAAGCGTCGGGTCGGTTATGGAAGGTTACACCGGAAGGCAAAAAGACATTGATGCTGGAAGGGGTTGGTATTTCCAATACTTTGGCATGGGACGAGTCTCGTGGCCGCTTTTATTTTGGCGATTCCATGACACGAAAAGTGCATATTTTTCCGTACCCAGAATTTTATGACATCCGTAGCCAAAAACCATTTTTTGAGGTGAAAGAAGGCATCGGAGCTGATGGCTCTTGTATTGATTCGGAAGGCTGTATTTGGAACGCCAATTGGAATGGGGCTCGTGTTGTACGATACAACCCAGAAGGCGAAGTGTTGCAGACGATTGAATTACCCTTCTCTAAGCCAACCAGCTGCGTGTTTGGTGGCCCTGATGGCAACACGCTATTTATCACATCCGCCAGTGTGGCGACCAGCGAAGACGACTTGGCTAAGCAGCCGCTTGCAGGTCACGTCGTTGCGATTGATTTAACAACAATAAATATTACTGGCGCGCCGAGCCAGCCATTTGCAGGAGCTTAAAATGAAATTAGGTGTGTGTTATTACCCAGAACATTGGCCAAAAAGTCGTTGGGTTGAAGATGCTCAACATATGCGACGCATTGGTATTCAGTATGTTCGAGTTGGCGAGTTTAGCTGGAGTACGATTGAGCCAACTCCGGGTGAACTGCATTGGGAGTGGCTGGATGAGTCGTTAGATATTTTGCATTCTCAGGGTTTAAAAGTCATTTTAGGTACGCCAACCGCGACACCACCAAAATGGTTGGTTGATCGTCATCCGTCTATGTTGGCAAAAGATGAAGCGGGGCGAGTACGAGGTTTTGGCTCTCGTCGTCATTATACTTTCGCGAGTTTGGAATATAGAGAAGAATGTCGTCGCATGGTGACCATGATGGCGGAACGCTATGGTCACCATCCAGCGGTGGCTTCCTGGCAGACAGACAATGAATATGGTTGTCATGATACGGTGTTAAGTTATGCCGAAGCTGATCTCGCTGCGTTTCGTCTTTGGTTGGCAGAAAAATACGGCACGGTAGAAGCGTTAAATAAAGCCTGGGGCAACGTGTTCTGGAGTATGGATTATCGCTCTTTCGATGAAATCGAATTGCCGAATTTAACGGTTACTGAAGCCAATCCTTCTCACCGTTTGGACTTTCAGCGTTGCTGTTCAGATCAGGTGGTTGCTTTCAACAAGCTGCAAGTGGACATTTTGCGTGAGCATTCTGCTGGCCGTGATTTAGTGCATAACTATATGGGGTTCTTTACGGCATTTGATCACCACAAAGTCGGTCAAGATCTTGATGTGGCGAGCTGGGACAGTTATCCATTGGGGTCTTTAGACAAAGAGCCTCTTTATACTGAAGATGAAAAACATACTTATTTGCGAGTCGGTCATCCGGATGCAGGCGCATTTCATCATGATTTGTATCGCGGCTGCGGTAATGGTCGTTTATGGATTATGGAGCAGCAGCCAGGACCTGTGAATTGGGCGCCACACAATCCAACGCCTGCCGATGGTGCGGTACGTTTATGGACGTGGGAAGCATTTTCCCATGGCGCTGAATTGGTGTCGTATTTCCGCTGGCGTCAGGCGCCATTTGGTCAAGAGCAAATGCATGCTGGCTTGTTACGTCCTGATGCGCAAGAAGCTGAAGCGGCAAAAGAAGCGACCTTGGTGGCGCAAGAAGTGAAAGTCTTGGCTGAATCAATTGGCCTTGATGCAGATGAGTTAATGTCCCTACCAAGTGCTGGAAAAGTCGCATTGATGTTTGATTATGACGCTTGTTGGTCTTTAGATATTCAGCCTCAGTCGCGTGCTTATCGTTACTTTTTCTGGTGTTACCGCATGTATGAAGCCATGCGCGAACTTGGCTTATCTGTGGACATTGTTCCAAGTAATGCGCCATTAGATATGTATGAATTATTGGTTTTACCTGCTCAAGCGCATATTACCCCTGAGCTGCAGAATCGATTGAATTCCTATCAAGGTGTTTTGCTCGCAGGGCCAAGAACAGGTAGTAAAACAGAAACCTACCAAATACCTGAGAACCTTGCTCCGGGTCCGTTGGCTAGCTTATTACCATTAACAGTAGAGCGTGTAGATGCGTTGCCTGAGCATACTCAGCCAGCTGTTTCTGGCCGTTGGGGCGCAGGTAAATTAAAGCATTGGCATGAACAAATTAAGACGGAATTACCTTGTTTGTTAAAAGATGATGGTGGTAATCCAGTGTTAATGGGAGAAGGCCGTCACTATTATCTTGGCTCTTGTATTGATAATACTCTGTTAAAAGCCAGCTTAGCTAAGTTGTCTGAAGTGGCGGGATTATCGACTTACTATTTGCCAAAAGGCGTTCGAGTGAGAGAACGAGGCAATGTGATTTTTGCATTTAATTACAGCTCAAATACGGTTGTTTTTGAGCCTCAGAATGCAGAACTTGTCATTGGTTCTATGTGTTTAGGTGCAGCTGATGTTGCCATTTGGAAAAAACAATAAACAGTAAAAGTAGCTATTTAAATGGAACTTTGTTTCGTTTATTGATTAATTTTTTTGTTTGGTCAATACTGAAACTTGGTTCCAATTAATAAAAACAAAAAGAGGGCTTATTTACATGAAAAAAATACAATCCTTATTAGTAGGGGCAATGGCATTAGGTGCAATCTCTATCGCTAATGCTGGTACCTTGGTGATTAATTCTGATCAGGCAGATCCAGCACCAAAGAAAGCGTTCACTGAAATGGTGCAGAAGTTCGAAAGTGAAAACCCTGACATTACAGTAAAATACAACCTTTACGACAAAGAAGGTTATAAAACGGCTATTCGGAATTGGCTTTCTACTACGCCACCAGACATTGTTTTCTGGTATTCAGGCAATCGTATGAAAAGCTTTGTTGACCGTGATTTGTTTGAAGATGTTAGTGATATTTGGCAAAAACTCGGTTTGAAAGAAATTATGCCTGCAGCGACAGCGGCTTCTACATTGAACAATAAGCAATGGGGCATTCCCTACAGTTATTATCAATGGGGTATTTATTACCGTAAAGATATCTTTGACAAGTTAGGTTTGTCTGAACCTAAAACGTGGGACGAATTTCTTGCCGTCAACGCGAAGCTAAAAGCCAATGATGTTACACCTATTACAATAGGCACCAAGTATTTATGGACTGCAGCGGGTTGGTTTGATTACTTGAATTTGCGTACCAATGGTTTGGATTTTCATATCGATTTGATGGATGGCAAAATTCCTTATACTGATCCTCGCGTTCGTAAAACCTTTGAACATTGGAAAGAGCTTATTGATAAAGGCTACTTCCTAGAAAACCATGCTTCTTATTCATGGCAAGAAGCACAGCCATTTATGTACAACGGCCAAGCAGCCATGTACTTGATTGGTAACTTTATTGTGCCAAACTTTCCTAAAGAACTTGACGGTAAGATGGGCTTCTTCCAATTCCCTATCATTGATCCAGCCATTCCTATTGCCGAAGATGCACCAATGGAAACAGTTCATATTCCAGCAAAAGCAAAAAACAAAGTTGATGCTCGGAAATTCTTGGAATTCATGGCTCGTGCTGATAATCAAACCATGCTAAATGATGTCTTGCTACAGATTCCACCTAATATTAAAGCGAAAGCACCGGATGACTTTTTCTTGAATAAAGGTGTAGCAATGTTGAACAATGCCGCTGGTACCGCTCAGTTTTATGATCGTGATACTGATCCAAGCATGGCTCAAGAAGGCATGAAGGGTTTCCAAGAGTTTATGGTAAAACCAGAGCGTCTTGATGCGATTTTGAAACGTTTAGAAGGTGTCAGAAAACGCGTTTTCAAAAAATAGATATAAGTCTACTTCTGCTTAATAATCAGAAAGTCTTAGGTAATAAGTTCATTAAAGCCAGTTCAACATCAGTTGAACTGGTTTTTTTTGATCTGTACATCAATTAGATGGGTTATTTATATCAGTTATGATCAAATTTTAGACTTTGATACAAGGTGTTCTCAAATGATTGTCAGAATCGTTTAATATGTTATATCATAACTTTTTATTTTGTTGTTATGGATAATATGGACATGAGAGTAATGCCTTTTTTTAAACGAATATTTTTTTGCGTCTCAATATTGAGTGGTCTGTTGGTGATAACGGCTTGTTCAGGGCCAACATCATCTAATACAGTGTCTGTTAGCGCGGCTTTTGAATTTACCAGCTTAGATCCTGCAAAAAATGGTTTTGTCTTTAGTCGAATGCAAGTTCTAGAAACACTTTTGGATGTGGATGAAAAGGGATTGCTTATTCCAGCTTTGGCTAAGGATTGGCATATTAGTGAAGACGCGAAAACTTGGACGTTTGACTTACGTGATGGTGTTTATTTTCACGATGGCGTTTTGATGAACACCGATGCGGTAGTGAATAGCCTTTTGATTGCTCAATCTAAGCATGGCGCATTACGTAATGCGCCAATTGAAAGTATCCAAGCGGCTGGAGATCATTCCGTCGTTATTTCTTTATCTCGTCCATATACCTTGTTGGGTGCGGTGTTGGCGAATTATGCCAATGGTATTTTATCTCCAGCAGCTTATGACAAAGATAAAGAAGTGTTGGCATTAACTGGTACTGGGCCCTATAAGGTTTTTCAATTTGCGCCGCCGCACAAGCTTGTTGTTGAGAAATTTGATGAGTATTGGGGGAAGAAAGCCAATATTCCTTATGCGAGTTACTTAACGGGGCATCGCGCCGAAAGTCGTGTGTTACAAGCAAGAAGTGGCCAAGTAGATATTGTGTTTGGCTTAGATCCTGCCAGTTTGCCTTCGCTACAACGGGTAGACGCTTTAAATCTATATTCGAACCCTATTCCTAGAACTATTGTTTTGAAGTTAAACAGCGGTCATCGTTTTTTAGACGATGTGCGAGCCCGTAAAGCCTTGAGCTTAGCCATTGATAGACAGGGTATCGCCAAAGGTGTTCTGCGAATTCCAGGTTCAGAAACTGAGCAATTATTACCAGCGTCTATGTCTAACTGGTATTTGCAGAATGTCTCTTCTGAAACCGAAGCGGCAGCTGGTACGCCTGAATCCTTGTTGGCATCTTTGGGATGGAAGAAAAACTCACAAGGACTGCTAGAGAGAAACGGCGAGTTGTTTGAATTGACACTTATTACTTATGCGGATCGACCAGAGTTAACCACAGTGGCGACAGCTATTCAGGCTCAGTGGCAAGCCATCGGTATTACCACAAAAGTGGAAGTGACGAATTCCAGCGCCATTCCAATGGGGCATCAAGATGGTTCGTTAGACGTCGCGTTGATTGCACGTAATTATGGTTTCATCGCGGATCCATTAGGGGTGATGTTGTCTGATTTTGGTTCCAATGGCGGTGGCGATTGGGGTGCGATGAATTGGAATAATAGCGCTTTAAGTGCTGATTTGTTGGCATTAGAACAAACCTCCGATCCTGTTAAATACAAAGAAATTTCCCAGCGCAGTGCGCAGATCATTTATGACGAGCGTCCTATGATCCCTGTTTCTTCTTATGTTCAGCAAACGTCTGTTAATACGCGAATTAAAGGTTTCCGTTTTGATCCTTTTGAGCGCAGCTTTTATTTGAATGAAATGGAGTTCGTAAAACCATGAAGGCAATGCTGTTAAAAAGAGCACTTCAATTGATTACTGTGGTATGGGGTGTAGGCACCTTAACTTTTATCTTGATGCGTTCTCTGCCTGGCGATATGGCGTATCGAATTGCTGCTAGTCGTTACGGTCAGGACAATGTTGATTCTCATGCCGCTGTTTTGGTGCGCGAAGAATTGAAGTTAGATCAAGGAGCTTTAACCGCCTATTGGCATTGGTTAACGGATCTTCTGCAATTCAAATTAGGAGACTCGTTAGTTAGTGGTTTGCCCGTCACGGATGCGCTTGAACATATGTTAGGTCATTCGCTGTTACTAGCCGTTGCAGGACTTATGCTGTCTGTGTTGATCGCAGTGCCATTGGGTTTGCTGAGTGCGTGGCGAGGTAATCCTTTGGATTCTGTGCTGATGGGACTGTCCAGTGTGATTCGTGCTATGCCAGTGTTTGTCTTGGGCGTGTTGTTTATATTGCTATTTGCTCTGCATTGGAACTGGTTTCCGGTTGCTGGATTTGGCACGTCAGCGCATTTGGTCTTGCCGGCTATCACCTTGGCGTTGAGCTTAGCGGCGGTATCCAACCGAGTGGTAAGAGATTCAGCTAAGCGAACTTTTCAGGCTGCGTTTTATCAATTTTCTAGAGTGAAGGGGTTATCTGCTTGGCAAACGTTTCGGCAACATGGTGTGCGGAATATTGCGGTGCCAGTAGTGGCATTTTTCGGTATTCAGTTAGTAAGTATGATTGAAGGGATTGTGATGATCGAGTCGTTATTTTCGTGGCCAGGAATTGGCCATGGTTTGGCTCATGCAATTTTTGCCCGCGATATTCCGGTGATTCAAGGCGCGGCTTTAGTGATGGGGATACTCTTTGTTTTGCTCAATACCTTAGTGGATATTATTTGTCTTTGGATTGATCCAAGAGGAGCGAAAGCACTATGAAAATGACACGTTCACAATGGTCAGGTTTGACTATTTTACTTGGTCTTATGGCATTTTCTTTATTGGGTATTTTGTTTTCGCCTCATAGCATGTCAGAGCAAAATTTGGATGCCATTTTAGAAGTGCCTTCTGCGGCCAATTGGCTTGGTACAGATCATTTTGGCCGTAGTATGTTAACGCGTATGGCACATGCTGTGGGCTTGTCATTTGCGCTAAGTCTTTTGTGTATGTTGACATCGTCATTGGTGGGAACGGCATTTGGCGTGTGGGCCGTTTGGGGTGGAAAGAAGGTCGATAATGTCTTGGGTATCGTAGTGAATATTTTACTCGCTTTACCTGGTTTGGTAGTGGTGCTGTTATTTGCTGCCATTGCGCCGGGGTCTTTTTGGGTGCTGTATTTGGCTATTTCTTTGGTGCAGTGGGTGGAATATTTTCGTGTTGTGCGTGCGGTAACGCAGGGCGTGATTCAAAGTCCTGCAAGACAGTCTTCTCAGATGATGGGCTTTGGTCATTGGTATCAATTTAAACGTCATATTTGGCCTGCTATTTCGCCTTCGGTTTTTACCTTGGCAGCATTTGGCGGCGCGAACGCTATTTTAACCATGGCATCCCTTGGTTTTGTTTACGTAGGTATTCAGCCACCGCTTGCCGAGCTTGGTTTGATGACGGTCGAGTTGTTCCCGTATTACAGTGATGCGCCTTGGTTATTGGCTCAACCTTTGGTGGTTATTGCCTTAATGGTATTTGCATTTCATTTATTGGCAGGGAAACGAGCATGAGCGTATTGCTGAAATTGACCAATGTAGCGGTTTATGTGGGTGAGACATGTCTGTTAGAGCCTATTTCTTTGGAGTTAAAACAAGGGCAGCCATTAACTATATTGGGTGAAACTGGTTCTGGTAAAAGTTTGTTGGCACAAGCCATTATGGGATTATTATCAGACGATTTAAGTATGTCTGGTGACGTAGAAGTGTTTGGCAAAGCTATGACAATTGATGAACGTCAGGCTTTGTGGGGGCGAGAGCTAGTAATGTTGCCACAGGAGCCTTGGCACTCCCTTGATCCTTTAATGAAGGGTGTTGATCAGGTAAAAGAGGTGTATCAATTCGTACGTGAGAAGAGTAGCCAAGAGTCTCTTACGATTGCTGAAGATGATTTACGTCAAGTTGGCTTGGCAGGTAGCGGACATAAACGACCAGATGAACTGTCTGGCGGTATGGCACAACGCCTTGCGATTACCGCCGCTACAGCGGGTGGGGCTCATGTGATATTGGCGGATGAACCAACTAAAGGACTGGATGTATCACGTCGTGATGGCATTGTGCAGTTACTTCAAGCTCGTTCAAACTTGGGCAGTTTACTGACGATTACCCACGACGTAGCAGTTGCTCGTCAGTTGGGTGGTTTGCTATTAGTGATGAAAGAAGGTCGCTTGGTTGAGCAAGGTGAGGCAACTCAAGTGCTTGATTATCCAAAAGACGATTATACGCGCGAGTTGATAGCTGCCGAGCCTAGCGCTTGGTCTGACATGGCACCGACGTCTAGACAAGACCGCGCCGAGAGTATTCTTGTTGCAGACAAGCTAACGTTAGAACGAGGTGGACGAGTTTTGTTTGATGGACTGTCTTTTACTATCAAGCAAGGTGAGGTGGTTGGCATTGTCGGTGATAGTGGTTGTGGTAAATCGTCGCTTGGGGATGCCTTGCTGAATCTGTTGTCGATTTCTGCTGGTAGCATTGTTCGTTTGAACCAGGCCGCCAAGCCGCACCAATGGTTAAAACTGTATCAAGATCCGCCGTCGGCGTTTTCGTCAAGTGTGTCTCTCGGTCAGTTACTTGATGATTTGATACTTTTGCACGGTCTTGATAAAGCTCGTATTGCACCGTTAATGGCTCGTTTGAGATTGCCGCAAGGGATTCTCGAGCGTAATTGCCTAGCGGTTTCTGGTGGTGAATTACAACGCTTTGCTATATTGCGGGCCTTGTTATTGGATCCAGTGTTTTTATTCGCTGATGAGCCGACTTCTCGGCTTGATCCAATCACTGCCAAAGAGGTGACGGCCTTATTAGTCGAGTTGGCCTGTGAAGCAGGCTGCGCGGTGCTGTTGGTTAGTCATGATGCTGCATTGGTTCAAAAAACTTGTCATCAGATTATTTCGATATAAATGACCTTATCTTGTTGCGGCATTGAGATGGAAGTTGCTAAGTGCTTTTGCTTAATGTTCGTAACAAGGTGTTACAACGACTTGATGATTTAAACATGTAAATGAGTGATTTCGGCTCAGCTTAAGGTTTCACTTTAGCTTCGTCTATGGTCTAATTTTTCCTAATTAAATAGACTGTTTAGGAAAATATTATGTTGTTCAAAACTTCACTCTCTGTTGGCTTGGTGGGGATCTCTGTATTACTTACTTCAACTAGCGCCTTGGCATTTGACGATTATTGCACGCCAAAGTTAGATGCTTACTTGAGCAACGTTCAAAAGACAGTTGATTCTAAATATGTTTCAGAACGCCAAAAAGACGTCGCGCAAAAAGTATTAGATAAAGTCAAAGCCAGCCGTAATGATACTAAGGATTGTGTTCTGATCGATAAGTTACTGCCATAGTATTTCTATCTTTTGCCTAGCAAAATCCTGATTTTCTGATATGTTTTATAAGTAGGGTGGTGCTTAATTAGTTTTTCTGATTGCGTTTGACATGCAATAAGCCAAGGGGAAGTGAATGGGTCAATTTGAGGCTGCTTTAAAAGTAGCTAGGTCTCTTTTAGGTATGTCTTGTGCTGGTTTACTTTTTAAAGATGGTCGTGTGGTTTTATCTGGTGAAGTCGATGGCCTTCATCAGAAAATTTTTTCAGTCAAGTTATCTCGCTTTAATACTTTTCCTTCCTCTCGATACTCCGATATAAAAAACACACCTTCGGCACATGTTTTGTTTTCTGACTTACCCAATATTGCTAGTTGTATTGTCGAGCCTTTAAGTATTTATGATGCTCGATTTATTGCCTTAAGCGATACTCCTTGTTTGCTAAATAATGAGTTGCTGGAAGAGCATATTGATTCCTTGGTAGGTCTTTTTTCAACTTTAATGGCCTCATCTCCAGTGCAATTATCTTCACTGCCGCATGTAGATGGAAAACCTATATCAATTGGTGATGGTGCAACTGCACAAAAACGAACGTTGAAAACGTTAAAGAACTTGCATGAAGTGACGGCCAATTCAGATTTATCATTAGATGAAAAACTGCAAAAAATTCTACAAGTTGGCGTCGAACATTTTGCCTTACCGATTGGGCTTATCAGCTCAATTAACGGCGATATTTATCAAGTGGAATACAGTCATACTCCAAACGGAGAAGTGCTTCCTGGGGCTGTGTTTGAGTTAGGTAATACTTATTGCGTACATACTCTCAACAGTGATTTGCCAACGTCCTTCTTTCACACAGCGATTAGCGATATTAAAGAACATCCTTGTTATAAGGGCTTTGGATTAGAAGCTTACATTGGCATTGTTATCTATGTCAGTGGTAAGCGCTGGGGAACACTCAATTTTTCTAGTCCAAACCCGAAGAATCAGCCTTTTGGTGATGATGATTATGAAGTAATGAAATTGCTTGCTCAGTGGGTTGGTAATGAGATGACTCTTGCCTACGATAGATCTGTACAGGCTCAATATGAGAATGATCTGCGCGAGCAAAAAATATTCTTTGAGTCGCTTTTTGAAAATGCGCCAGAGGCGATCGTGCTTGTCGGACGAAATCGTGAAATAAAAATGTTAAATCCAGCTTTCACTGAGCTGTTTGGTTATAGCCTTGATGATTTACGAGGTAAAACTACCCAAGTTTTGTATGCGGATGAAAGCGATTTTATTCGGCAAGGCCAAGCGTATAAAGATGATGTAGAAGATGTTTTAAATCGTTATCGTGTGAGCTATAAAAATAAACAGGGTAAGATTTTTCATACCGAAACGATTGGTAGCATGATTCGAAATGCTGACGGAAGCCTCGGCGGCTATATCGCCCATATTCGTGATGTGACAGAGCGTCTAGAAGTTGAGCAGAAAATGATAGATACCAATTTGCGTTTATCTATAGCAGCGGATGCTGCTGGCATAGGAGTCTGGGAATTCGATCTGCAAGAAAGTACTTTGCATTGGGATGACTGGATGTATCGACTTTATGGCTTTTCTATAGGTGAGCGAGCTCAGCCACTTCTAGTTTGGGATGATTGTGTTTATCCGGAAGATAAAGTCAGATTAAGAGATGTGTTTGCTGGATTAGAAGAAAGCGGAGCGTATTTTACCAGTAAAGAGGATGCTTCCCATATTTCTAAAGATTTAGATTTTGATTTTAGGATCATGCGAAAAGATGGGCAGGTTCGTTATTTGAAATCCAATGCTGCCATTGTATTTGATAAAAAAGGCCATGCATCACATCTTATTGGTGTGAACATGGATATTACTTCTAGAAAAGAAACAGAAGTGCTTTTACGGGAAGCGAGCGATCAAGCGGTTGCAGCCAGTAAGGCAAAAAGCAATTTTCTTGCTACCATGAGTCATGAAATCAGAACACCCTTAAATGGTGTATTAGGTATGGCTGAATTACTTTCTGGTAGTAGGTTAAACGCAGAGCAAAAGGAGCAATTGCGCATACTGAAAGAGTCCGGCGAGGGGCTTTTGGGTTTAATTAATGACTTGTTGGATTTTTCCAAAATAGAGGCGGGTCATCTTTCTATCGAACGTGTTGATTTCAATTTAGAAAAAGCCATTTATGATGTTGTGCGCTTATTGCTGATGAAGGCGGAAGAAAAAGGCATCGATTTATTGGTGGAATATGATGAATCTTGTCCACGCTTTTTGGTGGGCGATGTGTTTCGTATTAAGCAAGTGTTAACTAATCTTATTAGTAATGCGATTAAGTTCACCAACTCGGGCCATGTATTGGTATCCGCGAAAGGTGCCGTTGATCAACAAGGGGTAGCCGCCATCACTCTGAGTATTGCTGATACTGGAGTGGGCATTGCAGATCATGTGCAGCCGCAATTGTTTAGTGCTTTTGTGCAAGCAGATAGTTCAACAACACGTAAGTTTGGTGGAACCGGTTTAGGTTTGGCGATTACGAAACAATTGGTTGGTTTAATGGATGGCAATATTTCTTTGTCGAGTAAATTGGATGTCGGATCTGTTTTTACGGTGTCATTTGCACTATCAGAAAGTCATGCAATGTCTCACATCGAAACTGTGGTTGATGAAAATCTATTACTTGGTAAGAAAACCTTAGTCGTTGACGATAATGAAACCAACTTAGCCATACTTAAAAATCAGCTGAAGTCGTGCGATATCTATGCAGATACAGAGCTAAGCCCTGTGGATGCTTTAAGTCTCATTAGGCAATCGATGGATAAAAATGTGCCGTATCAGCTGGTGGTTATAGATTACATGATGCCAGAGTTAGATGGTTTGATGCTTTCTACAGCGATTCGAGAAATGAGCGGCTCTTTGTATCAACCTATAATTTTGATGACTTCTTCTGCCGGTGAGCTAACTCAAAGTGAGTTGGCTGCTGCTGGCGTTAATATGTGTATTGCTAAACCCATGAGTGCTTTGGCCTTGAAGAGAGGTCTGATTACGGCATTGTCTGATAATGTGCTTGGGCATCAACTTTCATACGCAGATAGCAGTGATGATGAAGTATCAGATGTTAGTGATAATGGAAATAAGAGGGGGCTCATTTTAGTTGTTGAAGATATGAAAGCCAATATGGCAGTAGCGCAGGGAATTTTAACGAGAATGGGTTTTGATGTTATTGGTGCTGAAAACGGCTCGATTGGCGTAGAAATGTGGGGTGCCCATCAGCCAGACCTTATTTTTATGGATTTACACATGCCAGTAATGGATGGATTATCGGCTATGCGTCGTATTAGACAAGCCGAAAAATACAGTCAGCATAAACGCGTGCCTATTATTGCATTAACGGCTGATCTCATGGCTGAAACATTATCGGAAGTGCTGCGTGCTGGTGGTGATGGTTTAGTGCCAAAGCCTTTTAAGCAAAAGGAGTTTATAAGTATGTTGGATGAGTGGTTGCCTCATAGTCATCAATCAAAAGATGACACTCTAGACAAAACTATGCAAGCGGCTGATTCTGTTTTTGATGTGAAGTCGGATATTGTAATTGATGAATCTGTTTTGAATGAATTAAAAGTTTTGTTGGGAAGTGATTTTACCTTGTTGATTGATGCCTTTTTTGATGACGCAAAAAGCATCATGGCATCATTTGACAAGATGTTGAGTGAAGAGAGTGATATCGATTACGTAGCGGTTTCTCGTCTTGCTCATAGCTTGAAATCTGTCAGCCAAAATGTTGGTGCAATGACAATGTCTTCAATGGCTGCGCAACTTGAGCATGAAAGCCGTCAGGGTGATGTGCCGGATCTAAAGGCTAAACTGCAAGAGATTCTATCAATGTATCAGAATGTGAAAAATAAACTTCAGGGTATGCTGTAATGCCAATGAAAGTGTTAGTGGTAGATGATACCAACACGGACCGTTTGTTGCTGAAGCTTCACTTGTCAAAGCTAGGTTATACAACTTTAGAGGCCAGTAACGGGCAGGAAGCTATAGATCAGTTTCTGGAGCATTCTCAGGATTTGGATCTTATTTTAATGGATGTCCAAATGCCCTATATCAATGGCTTTGATGCCGTTAGATCTATTCGTAAAATACAACAGCAACAAAATCAAGAGTGGTTGCCAGTTATCTTTTTAAGCGCTAGTGCAGAAGATGATGATATAGAAGGGGCTATTTTAGCCGGCGGCGATGATTATCTTATGAAGCCAATCAGCCAAAAAGTTCTGTCGGCAAAAATGTTGGCTATGCAACGCATTGCAGATATGAGGCGTCGCCTTGTTGATTCAAATCTTGCTCTTGAGCAGTTAGCATCAACCGATCATCTAACTGGTGTTGCTAATCGTCGTTCTTTTGAGCTTATGCTAGACAGAGAGATGTCTTTTACTCGTCGTTATGGTGTACCTATGGCATTAGCCATGTTTGATCTTGATAAATTTAAAGTCGTCAATGATACTTTTGGGCATGATGCTGGGGATGCTGTTTTGGCTGAAGTGTCAAAGCGAATCAAAATAGCCCTAAGAGACAGTGATATTATTGGCCGTTTGGGAGGAGAAGAGTTCGGTATTATTCTACATAATGTTAAAGAAGAAGATGTTTTCAAGGTATTTGATCGTTATCGTAAGATCGTTGCCGAGCATCCGGTGGTGCATGAAAGTGCTGAAATCCCTATTACAGCCAGTATCGGTGTGACTATGTATGCAGGTAAACTAGAAGATAAAGTTGCACTATTGAAACGAGCAGATCAATCATTATATGAAGCGAAAGATACAGGCCGAAATAAAGTGATTTACCATCCACTGTAGTGCTGTGAACAAAACTAAAACTTAGTAGCGCAAAAACCACACATAAAAAAGCCGAAAATCGATTTGATTTTCGGCTTTTTTGTTTCATTCTATCCGCAGAAAATTATTAATTACGCAACAGCGGAATTTTGGTTTGCGGTAATTTTTTGATTCACCGTTGCCAATAAAGCTTGGATGGAAGCAGACACAATATCGTTATCAATGGCGACACCGTTGTAACGGTCACCGTCAATATTAGCTTGAACATAGGCAATGGCTTGTGAGTCGCTGCCGACTGTCAAGGCGTGTTCTTGATATTGGATGATATCAACACGCATATTGAAATGTTTACCTAGAGCTTCGCTGAAAGCAGACAGCGCACCATTACCGTTACCGGCAATCTTGACGCTAGAGTTGTTACTAATAAGTTCGGCATGAACTGTATCAACATCGTCTTTTGCAAGATCGTATTTGCCCAACTTGTATGGTGTAGTGCCCGTCATAAAGCTACTTTCAAACAAGTTTCTCATTGATTCGGCATCTACAACGCCGCCATCTTTCTCTGCAAACCGTTGAACGATTGGGCTGAATTCTACTTGCAACCAGCGTGGCAAAGCCAAACCGTATTCTTGTTCAAGAGTATAAGCGACACCGCCTTTACCTGATTGGCTGTTCACACGAATGACTTCTTGATAGCTGCGGCCGACATCGCGAGGGTCGATTGGCAAGTACGCCACATCCCAAGGTTTGTCGTCTGTCTGGTTAGCCAAACATTTCTTAATCGCATCTTGATGAGAGCCAGAGAAGGCGGTGAACACCAATTCGCCTGCGTATGGATGACGCGGGTGAACTTGTAACAAGGTGCAAGCTTGAACAACACTTATGATGCGGTCCATATCGCCCAACGCCAACTCTGGATCAATACCTTGGCTGTAAATGTTCATAGCCATAGTGACTACGTCCATGTTGCCTGTACGCTCGCCGTTACCTAGCAATGTGCCTTCGATACGGTCTGCGCCAGCCATAACGCCTAATTCTGCTGCCGCCACACCACAACCGCGGTCATTGTGCGTGTGTAGACTTACAATCATGCTGTCGCGCTGTTTAACATTGCGGCAGAAGTATTCAATTTGGTCTGCATAACGGTTAGGAGTAGAAACTTCTACGGTTGCAGGCAAGTTGATAATAATTTTGTTGTTTGGAGTTGGTTGCCACACATCGGTAACGGCATTGACAACTTCTATGGCGTAGTCGATTTCTGTGCCAGTAAAGCTTTCTGGTGAGTATTGGAATACCCACTCTGTTTCTGGATGTTTCGCCGCGTGTTCTTTTACACATTTAGCGCCATTGACCGCGATTTGCTTGATGCCTTCCATGTCCATGCGGAATACTTGCTCACGTTGTGTTGTAGACGTTGAGTTGTAAACGTGAACGATGGCTTTTTTGGCACCTTTTAATGATTCATAAGTACGCTCAATCAATTCTGGGCGCGCTTGAGTCAATACTTGAACGTAAACATCGTCTGGCACTTGGTCTTCTTCAATCAACCAGCGAACAAAGTCAAAATCCAATTGTGAAGCCGCAGGGAAACCGACTTCGATTTCTTTAAAGCCAACATCAACTAGTAGAGCGAAAAATTGTTTCTTTTGTTCCACTGTCATTGGCTCTACCAATGCTTGGTTGCCATCGCGTAGGTCAACGCTAGACCAAATAGGCGCTTTGGTGATTGTTTTGTCAGGCCAAGTACGATTTTCGATGGCGACTGGCTTGAATGGCGTATATTTTTTATGGTCAAAAGCTGTGTGGTCAAAAGATGTCATAATCTTTCCCTTCTTTATGTAATTGAGCTGGTAAGCTCAGATTGTTATTTGGTTCACTTGGTTAAGTGATTTTCTATGTTTCTATCATAACTAATTTTTTTGAGTAAAAGATTGCGTTTTTTAATGGAAATATCAATCTAAATAGCATTATATTGCGTAATGTTTCTTATAATTAGCAGTGTGGAGCTATTAATATGGGTTTTGATAAGATTGATTTGAATATTTTGCGAGAATTACAGCAAGATTCTAGCTTAACCAATCAAGAGTTGGCAGATCGTGTTGGGCTTTCTGCATCACCTTGCTTGCGACGAGTAAAGGCATTAGAAGAAAGTGGTGTAATAGATCGTAGTGTCACCTTGTTGAATCAGAGTAAGTTAGGCCTGAAACTTACTGCATTTATCCAGATTAGTATGGATCGTCATACGCCAGATCGCTTTGAGGTATTTGAGAAAACGCTAGAATCTTTTCCTGAGGTAAAATCCTGCAACTTGGTGACGGGGCAATCGGCTGATTATTTGATAGAAGTGGTGGTAGAAGACATGGATCGCTATCAGGAGTTTCTACTGGGAAGATTGACGCGTATTCCTGGTGTGACTGGTGTACATTCGAGCTTCTTGTTGCGCAGAATTATAAATCGAACCTCTTTACCGCTAGATCATTTGATTTAGAGGCTTATTTCCTTATTTAGCATTGATATTTTAGCTTTTGACCAAATTAATGGGCGTTATACTTGTTACAGTAAAAAAGTCCCTAGTAGAGAAGTAGTATGAGTGATTTGACAATTAAGCGTCGAGTGATGATTCCCGTGAGGGCGGGCGACGTGATGGCAGAATTTATTTCCTTCAACGGAGATGATTCTGGCAAAGAACATATAGGGATATTTTTCGAAGGAACAAAAGCAAAAGATGACAACAGCATTCCATTGGTTCGCTTGCATTCAGAATGTTTGACTGGTGATGTCTTTGGTTCTGGCCGTTGTGATTGTGGCGAGCAGCTTGATGAAGCGATTGATCGAATTAATGAAGAAGGTGGTTACATTCTTTATTTACGTCAAGAGGGTCGTGGCATTGGTTTGTACGCAAAACTAGAAGCCTATGCTTTGCAAGACCAAGGTTATGACACTTACCAAGCCAATGAGATGTTGCATCTACCAGACGATGGTCGTGATTTCGGTATTGCCGCAGAAATGTTGCAAGCGCTTGGGGTTTCCAAAGTTCGTTTGTTAACAAATAATCCTGATAAAGCGCAGCAGTTAATAGAGCACGGTATTGATGTTGCGGAATTAGTTCCGACCAAGGTGCATGTGAATCAGCATAACCGTTCCTATTTAGAAACTAAGGCTAAGCGTAAACAGCATACTTTGAAGTTCGACTAAGAGTAATGTACAAATTTTGTACTTTAGATAGAATTGCATAAAGATAGAAACAATAAAGGCGCTAGTGAAGCGCCTTTATTGTTTTTATAGTGCTGAACCAGCCTTATTTTTTACTAGGAGCTGGTTTCTTCTTTTTCTTCTTGCTGCTTGGTGAGCGAGCTTTTGTTTTTGCTTCAAGTCCTTCAATGCGGCCAAATTTAATGTTGGCTTGCATAAAGCGTTGAATCTTTTCAATCATCGGCAAATCGTTAATATCGATCAACGAAATGCAATCGCCCGGCTCACCTTCGCGTGAAGCACGTCCAGCACGATGGATGTAAGAGTCAGCTTTACGTGGAAGACGAAGGTTGATTACTGTGTTTATTTCTGGAAGGTCGATACCACGTGAGGCGACGTCGGTTGCCACCAATACTTGCAAACGGCCACGCTTCATCTGCTTCATGTGTTCGCTGCGGTCGCCTTGCTTCATTTCGCCGTGCAAACCGTCACACATCAAGCCCATTTTACGGATACGTTGAACCCATATGTCAACATGCTCGCGGTTAGAAACAAACAACACCGCTTGCTGAACGCGCTCTTGCGTTAATAGATGTTGTAGTACGGCTTCTTTGTGCTCTTCGCTGTCTACACGGTAAGCTATTTGGCGAATTTGGCTTGGCACTGTGCGGGACGATTCGCCTAGGCGAATTTGCTGCGTCTCGCTATTTAATAGGGCGCTAGCAAAACGTCCCATTTTTTCGCCTTCTAGCGTTGCAGAGAACATCAAAGTTTGGTGTTCTTTAGGTAGTTCTTTTGCAATGTGGTTAATGGCGCTTACAAAGCCCATGTCTAGCATACGGTCGGCTTCGTCGATAACGAAATAAGACACATCTGTTAGATCAAGCCATTGTTTTTCGTCTAATTCAACCAATCTACCTGGTGTTGCAACCAGAATGTCACATGGTTCACTTAATTGTTGTTGCTGCATCCCATATGGCGTGCCACCAATGATAAGGTGAGATTGAATACGAGTATGCTTTGTTAGCTGTTCTACAACATTGAAAATTTGGCGCGCTAGCTCGCGACTTGGCGCCAAGATCAATACTTTTGGTGCAGTGGTAGATTGCTCATCACGGTCAAGAATATGCTGAATAGCTGGCGCGCAAAAGGCGATGGTTTTCCCTGTACCAGTTGGGGCTGTTGCAAGTAAGTCTGAACCATCTAAGGCGATTGGTATAGCTTGTTCTTGGATTTCTGTTGGGGCTTCAAAGCCAAGATCACTAATGGCTTGTTCTATGGTGAAATCCAAATCTAATTCAGCAAATGACATGTAAACTCTCTGTAGCAGGATAAGTGGTACGACCAACTATGAATGTCATAAATTAACTATGAAAATCATAATGAATTTGGGCGTATGGCCACTATAATGGACTGTATTGTCTGGCATGATACCTTGTTTTATGAGGATTCGAAATCTAAACCTCAGATGATGGCTTGATAAGTTAGACCCTTTGTACGCTTTGCTCTAAAATACTAACAAATATTTATAAGAAGACACGTTATGCTGCTATCAGATGAATTGGTCACCACCCAAACAATGACATGGGTAAAAGAGTTTATTGTGGCGTTAAATGTTTGTCCTTTTGCTAAACGTGAAGTGGAACGAGACAGCGTACGTTGCGTGGTGTTGCGATCCAAAAAGATGGATGTGGCGCTAGAAGAGTTGATGGCAGAGGTTCAGTGGCTGGATGAGCATCCAGAAACAGAAACGACGTTACTGATTTTTCCAACTTTATTTAATGATTTCCATCGTTATTTAGACTTTGTAGAAACCGCTGAAAATCTTATGTTTGATCAAGGTTGCGAAGGGGTTTATCAATTGGCGACTTTTCATCCTGATTATTGTTTTTCAGGTACAGAGCCAGATGATGTATCTAATTACACCAACCGTTCTCCTTATCCGATGCTGCACCTTTTAAGAGAGGCTAGTGTTGATAAGGCGATTGAATTCTATGGTGATACAGCTGAGATACCGAATCAAAATATTGAAAAAATGGAAGAGCTTGGGAAGTCCAAGTTAGATACTATATTTGCTGGTTGTATGAAAGCAGATAATGGTTAACTTGTGACTTAAAAATATCTGTATTGCGCTTATGAATGAAGTGCGTATAGTGCGAAAAAAATTGCTTGCCGGAGAACTCATGGCTACACAAATTGGGCGCTTAAATACATTAAGAGTCGTTAAAGAAAAAGATTTTGGTGTGTATTTAGACGCCGACCAATTAGGCGAAATTTTGCTTCCTAAGCGTTACGTGCCAAAAGGCGTGACGGTAGACGATGAAGTAGAAGTGTTCGTTTATTTGGATTCAGATGATAAATTAATTTCAACCACTGAATTTCCTAAGGCACAAGTTGGAGAGTTTGCTGCGTTAACTGCAATAGCAGTAAACCAAGTTGGAGCGTTCTTTGATTGGGGGTTACCTAAAGACTTATTGGTGCCTTTTAGTCAGCAGAAAAACCGTGTAGAGGAAGGTGAAACGCATTTGCTTTTCATCTACCTAGATCAAGCGACAAACCGTATTGTTGCAACCACCAAAGTAGATGCTTTGTTGAACCGCGAAGAAGCACCTTATCGTGTAGGCGATAAGGTTTCTATTATTATCGGCGATAAAACCAATATTGGCTTTAAGTGTGTTATTGATAATCGCTTTTGGGGGGTTCTGTTTTTCGAAGATGCTTTTAGACAGCTTCGTAAGGGTGAAAAAACGGTTGGTTTTATCAAGCAGATGCGTGAAGACGGCAAGATTGATTTGAGCTTGCAAGAAGTTGGTTACAAGAAAGTACGCAATATATTAGATGATATTCTGGATTACTTAGATGCTCATGGTGGTGAGTCTCCATTGACAGACAAGGCATCACCAGAAGCTATTTATGCAGTGTTTAAAGTAAGTAAGGCAACCTATAAAAAAGCATTAGGTGCGCTTTATAAAGAGAAGAAAATTCTGCTTACTAAAGAAAAGATCTCTAAAATTTAGCTTTGATTGATCGATGAAAAAGCTGCTAAGGAAGACTTAGCAGCTTTTTTTTGACCTCTTCTCTCTGCTCTGCATAGGCAACGCCATCAAAAAGTAAACGCTGTACAGGCAATTCAATAGGGCTGTTATCAAGTAAAAAGCCTGAAATAAAGCTGTTTTCAGTTTGGCGCTGTAATCTAATATCTTCGTGCATAGAAGATCTATTTAAACGAGTGAGCTGGGCAATAGTGTGCACTCTGTTTTTGAGGTTTTCTTGGGTAAGGTGTTGGCTCTCTTGCGCATAACTAAATTTTGGATGGGTAAAAACACTCGATAATTCAGACAGTGTTGCGTCGATTAGTGGCTTAAATTCATCATTAAGAATATCGCCATTATGTATGTTGAAAATAGCAGTAATCGGATTAATTACCGCATTGACTGCGAGCTTCTCGATCATTCTTTGGTGAATATTCGTTACTGTCATATTTTCAATAGGGAATTCTTTCGCGGGAGAGGTAATGCGCCATTGGCCAAAGTAGGAGTCGCCTAAGCCTGTGTGTTTAATGTGATTTGCTTCTATTTTCAAAACACCTTCGCTGGTTGTTCCTGCCCACAGGTTTTGGGTGTCTAATAAAATGTTTTGAAGATCTTCCTGGGCCCCAATTCCATTGCATAGGCAGGCAATATTTGCATCATTTGTTACGTGGTTTGCAATTTGCGAGAAAGCATTTTTTAGATCAAACGACTTTGTGCATAGCAGTACTTTATCGTATTGAGCTGTCAACTCTTCCGCTTTGAAACTTTTTATTTTATGCGTAGAGACACTGACTTGTTGTTGTCCCTCTTCATCAGTAAGAGATTCTAGGGTGATCTTTTTACCGGGGTTCTCCGATCGATACACTAGATGGACTTTATTGCCGAGTTTTTCTAGCTTACAAGCCCAAAATAGGCCGATAGCGCCAGCGCCGATGATTAACCAAGGCGTGTTCTTCATAATAGGTTTCCATTAGGTGTTTTATTTCAATCCCTGTTATTATCACCCCAAAATACATTATTGAAAATGCAAAGGAGTAGAAAATGCCATCATTTGACGTAGTATCTGAGTTAGATTGGCACGAAGTCACTAACGCAGTCGATCAGGCAAACAGAGAGATTACAACGCGTTATGACTTTAAAGGCGTAAAAGCGCACTACGAAATTAAAGACAAAAAAAGCGTTGTTATGGAGGCTGAGGCTGAGCCTCAACTTCGCCAGATGTCTGATATTTTAAATCAAAAATTGGTTGGCCGTGGCATTGATTTAAAAAGTTTGGAAAAAGAAGATGTCGTTAAAGGAAATATGCGCGCTTCTCAAGCGGTTAAAATGAAAGAAGGTCTTGAAACAGACGAAGCGAAAAAAATCGTTAAAATGATCAAAGATAGCAAAGCGAAAGTTCAAGCGCAGATTCAGGGTGACCAACTTCGTGTAACAGGTAAAAAACGAGACGACCTTCAAGAGGTGATGGCATTGTTGCGCGGTGCTGATTTAGCACAGCCAGTTCAATTTACCAATTTCAGAGACTAAATATATTTGCGGAGCCGCCATTCATTGTTAGTTGGTGGCTCTCTTATTTCTTTATTGAGTTTTCATTAAAAGCCAGCTTACTACCCACAATAACCCAGCCTTCTTTTTCTAATTTTTCTTTTTGTCTTAAATATCCATCTGTGTTTTCTGCGAAACTAATGCGACGCTGGGCATTTATGACTCTATGCCACGGCAGCTTAGTGTCTTTAGGTAGGTTTTTCATTAAACTGCCAACTTGCCTTGCATGGCCTGGAAACCCTGCTAGTTTTGCAAGTTCTCCGTAAGCAATGCATTCGCCCTTGGGTATTTCACTTAAAATATGAAACACCTGAGATTTAAATCTATCTATCGGTTGATTCGCCACATTTAGCCCTTAAATAAATAGTTACACTTAAAACAAAGAAGGTAAATATGAGATTTGCACTTTTGCTTTTCATACTCATTCCCGTTATTGAACTATCAGTATTAATAAAGGTTGGTAGTCAAATTGGTGCACTAGCAACGGTTGGCTTGGTTTTCTTAACGGCTATTTTAGGCGTGACTTTAATACGTAAGCAAGGGCTAGAAACGTCACTTAAAGCGCAGGAGAAAATGCGTCGAGGTGAGTTGCCTGCCTCTGAAGTTGCTGAAGGTATCATGCTAATTTTTGCAGGCTTGTGCTTGTTAATGCCTGGTTTTGTAACAGATATTATTGGTGGCTTACTATTGATTCCGCCATTACGTAAATTATTTGCGGCAGGTCTTTTGGTTAACTTTGTTGCATCTATGGTGAAAAAAGGGTCTAAATGGGCGCCTTATGGTGGTTATGACGCTCAACCTCAAGGTGAAACGATTGATGGCGAGTACTCAAAAGAACCTAAAGATGACAATGACTTAATAGATAAAAAATAATTTATTTTCAGGGTTGAAATTGGCTTGTATAGCCGTATATAGAACCTTGTTAAAGATTCCTACTATGTATCAGTAGGGTTATCCAGCCAGGGGAGTCCTGGTATCGTTTTTAATTGGAGAGATTGATCAATGAATATTCGTCCTTTGCACGATCGTGTCGTTGTTCGACGTAAAGAAGAAGAAACAACAACTGCATCTGGTATCGTCCTTCCCGGATCTGCTAAAGAAAAGCCTACTCAAGGCGAGGTTTTGGCTGTTGGCACTGGCCGTATTCAATCAAATGGCGATGTGCAAGCTTTGGCCGTTAAAGTTGGTGATACTGTGTTGTTTGGCCAATACTCCGGTCAAACCGTTAAAATCGAAGGTGATGAACTGCTTATCATGAAGGAAGACGAAATTTACGGCATTGTTGAAGCCTAAGTCACCCTGCAGATCTATTACGATTCATAGCATTTAAACAGTTAAGGTATAAGAAAATGGCAGCTAAAGAAGTTAAATTTGGAGATAGCGCTCGTCAGCAAATGCTGAAGGGTGTAAACGTTCTTGCAGATGCAGTAAAAGTAACCTTGGGGCCAAAAGGTCGTAATGTTATTATTGAAAAATCTTATGGTGCACCGCTTGTTACTAAAGATGGTGTGACTGTAGCGAAAGAAATTGAGCTTGAAAACAAGTTTGAGAACATGGGCGCACAAATGGTGAAAGAAGTTGCTTCTCAAGCCAATGATGTTGCTGGTGACGGTACAACAACAGCAACCGTTCTTGCGCAAGCAATTGTTGCTGAAGGTCTTAAAGCTGTTGCTGCGGGTCGTAACCCAATGGATCTTAAGCGCGGTATCGACCAAGCTGCTGCGGCCGTTGTAAAAGAGATTGCGGCGCAATCTACACCTTGTACTGATACTCGTGCTATCGAGCAAGTTGGTACTATCTCTGCTAACTCTGATTCCTCAGTTGGTAGAATCATTGCAGAAGCTATGGAGCGTGTTGGTAAAGAAGGTGTTATCACAGTAGAAGAAGGTTCAGGTTTTGAAGATGAGCTGGCTGTGGTTGAAGGTATGCAATTTGATCGTGGCTACCTATCTCCTTACTTCATCAACAACCAAGAGACTATGAGTGCGGAACTTGAAAACCCATTCATCCTTCTTGTTGATAAGAAAATCTCTAATATCCGTGATTTGCTACCAGTATTGGAAGGCGTTGCAAAAGCTTCTCGTCCATTATTGATTATTGCTGAAGACGTTGAAGGTGAAGCCTTGGCAACTTTGGTTGTAAACACTATGCGCGGCATCGTAAAAGTAGCTGCAGCTAAAGCGCCAGGCTTTGGTGATCGTCGTAAAGCAATGCTTGAAGATATCGCCGTACTTTCTGGTGCTACTGTTATTTCTGAAGAGGTGGGCTTGAGTCTAGAAACAGCGACTCTTGATCAGCTAGGTACAGCAAAACGTGTTACTTTGACAAAAGAAAGCACAACGATTGTAGATGGTGCTGGTAATGCAGCAAACATCACCAGTCGTGTTGAGCAAATTCGTGCTGAGATTGCTAACTCTTCTTCTGACTATGACAAAGAAAAACTTCAAGAGCGTGTTGCTAAATTGGCTGGTGGCGTTGCTGTTATCAAAATTGGCGCAGCAACTGAGTTGGCAATGAAAGAGAAGAAAGCACGTGTAGATGACGCTCTTCATGCAACTCGTGCTGCTGTTGAAGAAGGTGTTGTTGCTGGTGGTGGTGTTGCTCTAGTTCGCGCTCTTACTAAAATTGTTGATCTTAAAGGTGAGAACGAAGATCAAAGCGTAGGCATCACTCTTGCTCTACGTGCGATGGAAGCGCCAATGCGTCAAATCGTAATCAACGCAGGTGCTGAAGCCTCTGTTGTTGTAGATAAGGTGAAGAAAGGCGAAGGTAACTTTGGTTACAACGCTGCAACTGGCGAGTATGGCGATATGTTGGAAATGGGTATCCTAGATCCAGCTAAAGTAACTCGTTCTGCACTTCAAGCAGCAGCATCTGTGGCGGGTCTTATGATCACTACTGAAGCAATGATTGCTGATTTGCCAAAAGACGACGCTGGCATGCCTGATATGGGTGGCATGGGCGGAATGGGTGGTATGGGCGGGATGATGTGATCCTTCTCTAACCCATTGATATAAAAGAAAACCTCGCTATTTTGCGGGGTTTTTTTTTATAATTAATTGTTGTGCTGATGTGGGCATCATTAATGTTTGTTTTTAGGGTTGTTTAAATGGATTCGTTATCACAAAAGATGTTGTTAGAGTTAGTCGAATCTAGACGATTTGGGGTTGAGTATCAGCCAATTGTGGAATTGAAAACAGGTGATTTTTTTGCCTATGAGGCGCTTTCAAGGTTTAGGTCTCTGAGCGGCGAGTTAATAAGGCCTGATTATGTGTATGCTGCACTGCATGACAACCCATTGCTATTATTTCAGGTGGAGCTTGCTCAAAAAAAGATACAGCTGGAGTGTCTTTCCAATTCGGAGAGAGTGTTTGTCAATCTAGATCAGGATGCTTTTTATGCCTGCGGACAGCATGCAGAAGATAACCCCTTTGTTGAACTTATACAGGCAGCAGGGCGAGATCGTGTTGTGGTTGAATTAATAGAAAATTCTGAAATAAGTGATGCGTTAATGAGTCTATCTATGATTGAGCTGTTTAATGGATTGGGTATTCGGACGGCATTAGATGATTTATGCAACCCAAAATCTATGTTATCTGTTGCTGTATTGCAGTTAGTTGAATGGGTTAAATTGGATAAATGTGTGCTAGAAAAGAGATTAGATGCTAATTTTATGGTGTTTGTATCAAAGATAATTGATTTCGCTCATGCTACGGGGAAGCAAGTTATCCTTGAAGGGGTCGAAGTAGAGGAAGACTTAGCTTTTGCCCGACGTATAGGTGTAGATTATGTGCAGGGGTTTTATTTTCGAAGTGGTTTTTTGAGTCATTAGGTGTAAAAAATGTATTGCTTTGATGTTTTTTATCTCTCTCTTGCATTAAGTGCAAACCATTGATTCTAAAGCTATTGATAAATGATCACCTGTGTAAGATACTTGTTTAGATATTTATGTCCATAATTTGTAAATAAAGGGAAGCTTATGCTCAGAAAAACCCTCGTTAGTATTGCTGTGTCAGGCGCGCTATATGTGTCCAGCAGTTACGCACTGGAACTGGGTGAGTTGACCTCTCAATCAAATTTGGGCGAACCTTATCGCGGAAAAATCGAACTTTCTGATGTAGGGTCTTTAACAAACAACGACATATTAATTCGTCTCGGCAGTGAAAGTGAATTTCGTCAAGCTGGCTTTGCTCAGACAAGAGTTTTATCACAGTTGAGGTTTGATGTTGTTCGTGAAGGTGGTAATCTCGTTGTGGCTGTGTCATCTGACCAACCATTACGAGTAGATGAGTTACATTTTATATTGGCTGCTCGTTGGCCTAGCGGTCAGGTTGTTCGAGAATATCAGACACCATTAAATCAATCCGCATTGGTTAAAAAATCTCAAAAAGAAGTCGTTCAATCCACTCCTGTTGCATCTGTTACGTCGGCATCAAATCAATCAGTTTTTCGTCAAGCGACTATTGATGCGGAAAAAATGTCCCCAAAAGGTCAGTTGAATGTAGTCAAAGGGAATACTCTTTGGTCTATCGCTGGTCAAAATCGTCCGACGAATCAACTAACCATCTATCAAACAATGATGGCGATTCAAGCGCTCAATAAAGATGCTTTTTATTCAGATAATATTAACCTTTTGAAAGAAGGTGCCATTCTGCGTTTGCCAACACAGGATCAAATCGCACTTTTTAATAAATCAATTTCAAAGGAAGAATTCCAACGTCAACATGATGCTTGGATGGCACTGAAAGGCTCTAAAAATAGTTCAGCTATTGAACAAGCTCAATTAAATACTCAAGCAAAAGCTAAAGCTGCAGCTAATGCGCCCGCAGCTGGCGGTGATAAGTTGACCTTGGCTTCTGGGCAAAGTTTACTGCCTGAAAATGCTGCGAGCTCAAATGCTGGTGATGATAAGAGTGCCGCCCTAAATGCTTTGCAAGGTGAATTATCTGCTTCACAAGAAATGCTAGACAAAGAGCAGCGTGAAAAAGGTGAATTATCAACTCAATTGGGTGATTTGAACAAGCAGCTTGAAACCCTTGAGCAGCTGATTAGTTTAAAAGATAAACAAATGGCAGATTTGCAACAGCAATTTGCCAGCGCTCAGCAGGCTCTTCAGGAGCAAAAAAATACTGTTGACCAGCTTCTAGAGGCAGATCAAATTCGTCGAGAAAAAGAGCTGGCGGAAGAGAACTCCCTTGTTAACAAGATATTCGGCAATCCAATCGTTGTATCAATCGGTGCGGTGGTATTGCTGCTGTTTGGTTTCTTGATTGGCCTAGTTATGCGTAGAGCTGGTAAGAAGCAAGAGGAGCAAGATCCATTAAAAAAGGATGAGTTTGATCTCTCATCAGCTGCGGTTGTCGCGCCTGTTGCTGTAGCTGCGGCAGCTAATTATGCATTAGACGATGGAATCGAAGAGAAAGAAGAGCTAAAAGAAGAAGATCCTTTCGCTTTTGATTTTGATACGCCTGATGAAGACGATGATCTTGAAGATTTTGGTTCTTTTGGGGACGATATTGCTTCTGTAGAATTTACTGACCCAATGGTCGATGACAAAATAGACTTATCTGAAGATCCGGAAGATGAACTTGAAAGTGCAGTAGAAGATGATGCTATTGACGATGACATGTTTGCGTCTTTTGATGAGCCAGATGATTTGTCTGATCCAGTATTAGACTTTGATGAAGACGATGAGCTAGATGAACTGGAAACCTTTGTTGAGGATGATATACCAACAATGATACCAGAGGCTGTTGAGTCGGTTTCTGATGATGTGGAAGATGAGGTTGAAAGTGAAGAAGAGTCTTTTGTTTCGAGCCTATTAAATGATGTTGATCAAGATGATGTTGATGAGTCGTCTATCTTTAGTGGTACTCCAAATGATTCTTTGGCTAATTCAATAGAAGAAACATTAGCTGAGGCTCAGCAAGAGGAAGATGAAATAGAGGTTCCTTCATTTGGCGAGGCTGAAGCTGCTGAAGATGAAGAAGTTAGCGATGAAGAAGAAGAGTTCGACTTCTTTGATGCTAGTGGTGATGAGGTTGCAACCAAGCTTGATTTAGCAAGAGCCTATATGGATATGGGTGATGAAGAGGGTGCTCGAGTTATTCTGGATGATGTTATTGAGTCAGGTAATGAACAGCAGATTGCTGAAGCACAGAATATGATGGAGCGAATGTTCCCAAGTGACTAAAAAAGTAGTACTAGTTGTTGAATATAATGGCTCTGAGTATAAGGGCTGGCAAGCACAGAAATTTGGTGTTCCAAGTGTTCAGGAGAATTTAGAAAAAGCGTTAGCCATAATTGCAAATCATCCTGTTAAGGTGGTTTGTGCCGGTCGAACGGACTCAGGTGTCCATGCAAGCGCCCAAGTGGTTCATTTTGAAACTGATGTTGAGCGTAGTGAACGTGCATGGACGATAGGAGTTAATACTTATCTTCCCACAGATATTACCGTTGTAGCTGCAAGTTCTGTTTCAGATGACTTTCATGCTCGTTTTAGTGCATTAAGCCGTCGTTACCGATACGTTATTTATTCGTCGGCTTTTTGTCCGGCAATATTAGCCAAAGGAGTAACTTGGACGTACAAAACACTTGATGTTGCGGCTATGGAAGCAGCTGCGAAAGTGTTTCTGGGTACTCACGATTTCTCTTCTTTTCGCGCGATTGGCTGCCAAGCCAATACTCCTATACGGACGATCCTAAACTTTGATGTACAGCAGCTGGGGCAATATATTGTCTTGGATGTTCGAGCCAATGCTTTTTTGCATCATATGATTCGAAATTTCGCAGGTGTCCTGATGTCTATTGGTGCGGGCGAAAAGCCTGTTTCTTGGGCAAGACAGACCTTAGAGGCAAAGGATCGCACCAAGGGTGGAATTACAGCGCCACCGACAGGGTTGTATTTTGTTGACGCTCAATACCCTGATGTCTTTAATGTACCGAAACGACCTTTAGGTCCTCATTTTTTACCCTATGTAGACGAGCCAGTTTATGAATTGCCGAGTTAAAATCTGCGGGATCACAAATTTAGACGACGCAATAGTTGCGTGTCGCTATGGTGCAGATGCTTTGGGATTTGTTTTTTACGAAAAAAGCCCCAGATATGTTGCTCCTGATGTGGCGAATTTTATTGTTACTCAGTTACCACCATTCGTAACCCCAGTTGCTTTATTTGTAGATGCGGATAGATCTCTGGTTCAATCTGTAATAAGTGGCAGTTCCCGCTGGACTATTCAATTTCATGGTGGTGAACCTGAATCTGAATGTATTTCTTATCAACGCCCTTATATGAAGGCATTGAGAATACAGCAAGGGGATGATGTTGCTGCTTTGGTGGATCAATACCCAAGTGCTAGTGCTATTTTGCTAGATGCTTATAAAGCTGGCGTTCCTGGTGGAACGGGTGAAGTATTTGATTGGTCTTTAATACCGGTCGGCTTGTCTAAACCAATTGTGTTAGCGGGCGGTTTAACGCCAAGTAATGTTGAGCAAGCAATAAGACAAGTTAAGCCATATGCCGTCGATGTAAGTGGTGGTGTTGAATTATCTAAAGGCATTAAGAGTGAGCTTAAGGTTCAAGAATTTATTAGTGGAGCGAAATGTGGATAGCAAAGACATTAATCTAGATTTACCAGACTCTCATGGTCGTTTTGGTCCCTATGGCGGCATATTTGTTTCCGAAACGCTGATGTCAGCGTTGGAAGATCTGACTGAGATGTATGAACGCCTGTCTAAGGACAGCGATTTTCAAGCCGCCTTCGATTATGACTTAGCGCATTACGTTGGTCGTCCTTCACCGCTATATTTTGCTGAGCGACTAACGAAAAAAGCAGGTGGAGCGAAGATATATCTGAAGCGTGAGGATTTAAATCACACTGGCGCTCATAAGATAAATAATACAATCGGTCAGGCTCTGCTTGCGAAGCATATGGGCAAGCCAAACATTATTGCAGAAACCGGCGCTGGACAGCATGGTGTGGCTTCTGCGACGGTTGCTGCTCGATTGGGTTTAAATTGTAAGGTATTTATGGGGGCGGAAGATATTCGTCGTCAATCACTTAACGTATATCGTATGAAGCTATTAGGTGCGGAAGTGATTTCCGTTGAGTCCGGCACCAAAACGTTAAAAGATGCGCTTAATGAAGCGATGCGTTATTGGGTAGGGAATGTGGATGATACCTTTTATATTATAGGTACTGCTGCAGGTCCTCACCCTTATCCTAAATTGGTTCGAGATTTTCAATCTGTAATTGGTCGCGAAACTAAGGCTCAGTGTTTAGCTCAAGAGGGACGTTTGCCAGATGCTCTAGTCGCTTGTGTTGGTGGTGGGTCAAATGCCATTGGTATGTTTCACCCATTCATCAAAGATGAAAGTGTCGCAATGTACGGAGTTGAAGCGGGTGGTGATGGCATTGAAACAGGTCGCCATGCGGCTCCATTAAGTGCTGGGCGCCCTGGTGTTCTGCATGGCAACCGTACTTATGTCATGGCCGATGATGATGGTCAAATTATTGGTACTCATTCTATCTCTGCGGGTTTGGATTATCCTGGTGTTGGTCCTGAACATGCTTGGTTAAAGGATATCGGGCGCGCTAACTACGTGGCGATTAATGATGATGAAGCGATGGATGGCTTTAGAGATTTAACTCGCTTAGAAGGCATAATGCCTGCACTTGAGTCAAGTCATGCTGTGGCTTACGGTATGAAGTTAGCGGCGACCATGGATAAAGATAAGATTGTTGTGATCAACCTTTCGGGGCGTGGTGATAAAGATATTCTTACCGTTGCAGAATTGGATGGGATTGAAGTATGAGTCGCATTAAACAATGTTTTGAAAATTTAGAAAAATCTGGTAAAAAGGCGCTCATTCCGTATATTACCGCTGGCGATCCTAGTCCTGATTCTACAGTGACCTTGATGAATGCTTTGGTTGATGCTGGGGCTGATGTGATTGAAATTGGTATGCCTTTTTCGGATCCCATGGCCGACGGCCCAGTAATTCAGTTAGCCTGTGAACGTAGCTTGGCAGCTGGCACCAGTGTTAAAAAAGTATTGCAGATTATTACTGAATTTAGACAAGGTAATAAGCAAACGCCTATTGTTTTGATGGGTTATTTAAATCCAATTGAGTTTTTTGGCTATCAAGCTTTTTCAGATGCCGCAAAAGAAGCGGGTGTTGATGGTATTTTATTAGTAGATCTGACTCCTGAAGAGGCGACAGATGTAGTAGAATGCTTCCGAGAGAACGAGATAGATCTTATTTATTTGCTGTCACCTACGACAACACCAGATCGCGCAAAGAAAATCTGTGACTTGGCATCAGGCTATGTGTACTACGTTTCTGTGAAAGGTGTAACTGGTTCTGCTGAACTGGATGTTGATAGTGTTAAGAAGCATGTGGATTCATTGCGTGAAATTACCAACTTACCTATTGGTGTTGGTTTTGGTATACGCGATGCAAAAACTGCAGCGGCAGTAAGTAAATGTGCTGATGGCGTGATTGTTGGTAGTGTATTAGTGAATGCTATCGCTGAAAATAAAGATCATCAAAAAGAATATATAGCTGACGCTTTAAGCGCCATTTTATCGCCTATGCGAAATGAAATGGATGCTTAAGCGATAGCAAACGAGAAATGTGGAGAAGTAAATGAGTAGCTGGTTAGATAAATTTGTCCCTTCTATAGTACGAAGTGAATCAAAGCGTAGTGCAGGTTCTGTACCTGAGGGTCTTTGGAAAAAATGTCCAAAATGTGAAAATGTTCTATATCGTCCAGAGTTGGAAAAAAACTTAGATGTTTGTCCAAAATGTAATCATCATCTTCGTGTTGGTGCTCGTCGTCGTTTGGATATTTTCTTGGATAAAGAAGGTCGTCATGAAATCGGTGCTCATCTTGAGCCTGAGGACAAATTAAAATTTAAAGACTCAAAACGCTATAAAGATCGTCTGGCTGATGCTCAAAAAGCAACGGGCGAAAAAGATGCTTTGGTTGCGATGCAAGGTGCTTTGAATGGAATGCCAGTGGTTGCTGTTGCGTTTGAATTTAGCTTTTTGGGCGGTTCGATGGGCGCAATAGTCGGTGAACGTTTTATTCAAGCAGTTAATGTTTGTTTGGAAAAACGTATTCCACTTGTGTGTTTTTCTGCCAGTGGTGGAGCGCGTATGCAAGAGGCGCTAATTTCCTTGATGCAGATGGCGAAAACAAGTGCTGGTTTGGAGCGCCTGAAGCAAGAAGGCATTCCATATATTTCTGTTATGACAGATCCAGTTTTTGGTGGTGTATCTGCTTCTTTGGCTATGTTAGGCGACTTGAACGTTGCTGAGCCAAATGCCTTGATTGGTTTTGCTGGTCCGCGTGTTATTGAGCAGACAGTTCGCGAAAAATTACCTGAAGGTTTCCAGCGTAGTGAGTTTTTGTTGGAAAAAGGTGCGCTAGATATGATCATCAAACGTGATGAAATGCGTAATCGCTTATACAATATCCTGTCTTTGCTGACTAATAAGGTTGCTTAATTAGATGACGCACACGTCATTAGCTAGCTGGCTCTCATATATTGAGAGTCAGCATCCTTCAGAAATAGAGTTAGGTCTAGAAAGAGGGAGCAAAGTATTAGCTCGATTAAATTTATCTAGACCTAAGCATAAAGTGATCACTGTAGCTGGAACAAATGGTAAAGGCTCAACCTGCGCCATGTTGACTCAGTATCTGTGCGAGCAAAATTATTCTGTTGGTACCTATACTTCTCCCCATTTTCTTGCTTTTAACGAACGCATAGCATTGAACGATTTGCCTTGTGACGATGAGATTCTTTGTTGTGCATTCGAGGCAATTGAGGCGGCGCGTGAAGGCATCACTTTGACCTATTTTGAATTCAGTACACTTGCTGCGCTATGGATCTTCGATCAATCCAACCTGGATTATTGGGTGCTAGAAGTGGGGCTGGGTGGTCGCTTAGATTCTGTCAATATGATAGATACCGACGTTGCTGTTGTTACCTCTATTTCTTTAGATCACATAGATTGGTTGGGCGATAACCTAGATGTTATTGCGAGAGAAAAAACAGGCATTGCGAGAAAAGATAAGCTACTCATCAGTGGTGTTGTTAATCCTCCTAGTACTATTGCTAGCACAGCGTTAGAGGTGGGGGCGCATTTGCGTCAAAAAGGTGTCGACTTCCACTTTAAGTTAGATAGCAATACCTGGTCGTGGTCTGGTGATGGGCTTCAGTTTGAAACATTGCCGATACCATCACTTCCTCTGCAAAACGCAGCTACAGTTATTGCAGTTTTGGTTTATATGGGCTTTTCTCCTACGCATGCTGATTTAGTTTCTTTATTTAGCCGTGCGCAGCTAATGGGGCGTTTTCAGAAAGTAGCTACGTTTCCTGATGTGTACATTGATGTGGCCCATAATCCTGAAGCTGCTATTGAATTAGCTCATCGCATAAGCAATTTGCCGATTCAACCAGTTGCTGTCTGCGGTATGTTAAAAGACAAAGATATTGCTAGTGTTATGAAGCATCTTGCAGGCAGTTTTTCTGATTGGTTTTGTTGTGATTTAGCTGGACCAAGAGGGGCAAAGGCAAGCGAGCTTGTTAAGCATATTGTGCATAGTTCACCTTCTCTCGCTTTAAACGCAAAGGCTTTTCAGTCTGTTGGTGATGCTTTTAGTTCAGCTTTAGTGAAAGCTCAAGATGAGCAGCGTTCAGTGATTGTTTTTGGCTCCTTTGTAACTGTCTCGGATTATTTGGCGCTTAATCAATCAAAAGAGTGATTTATGATAGATAGAACCATTACATACAGACTTATTGGCGCCGGCATTATGGTGTTATCAGCGGCCATAATATTACCTTTGATTTTGGATGGTGAGCGTCCAGCTGAGCTTGATGTTCAGGTTCAAGTCACTACTCCCCCGGCTTTTCCCATTGTTGAAATTGCCCCAGTTCAGTCTGTCGATAATTTACCGATAGAGCAATCAATTGGTGAAGATAGGGCGGCAGAGGATATTCGTTTGATTCCAGTTCCTCAATCTGCTAATGACGTTTCAAGTATTAGTGGAGTGGAGTCGACTGTTTCCGCTAAACCTGAGGCCAAACCAGAAGCGAAACCTGCAGTAGAGAAAGAGCCTGTTGAAAAATCGGCACCTGTGCAGGTTGCTGATCGTTGGGTACTTCAGATTGCTACTTTTAAGAGCAAAGAAAATGCTGTTCGTTTAGTCGAAAAGCTTAAAGGGGCAAATTATGATGCCTACAGTTTGACGACCAATTCACTTTATAAAGTGTATGTTGGTCCTGAATTCAAGCGAGAAACCTCCGAAAAAATGCGTGAAGAGATTAAGAAAAAATTTAACTTAAACGGAATTGTTGTTAAATATTCAGTGAATTAGTTCGAGGTTTGGTGTCGTGGTATTTGGAAAATCCTAGGCATCTGTTAAACTTCGCAGCGATTTTTAGAGGTATTCATGGGGCAAATAAGTTCAATGTCGACAATTGATTGGTTGATTATTGCTGTAGTGGTTCTTTCTACTCTTTTGAGTTTAAAAAGAGGCTTTGTTAAAGAGGTTTTATCACTTCTTACTTGGGTTGTTGCCTTTGTTGTGTCGGTAAAGTTCTCAGATCAGATGCAGGCATTGCTTCTTGATCAAGTTCAAAATGACCAGATTCGTTATATTGTTTCTTTTGTTTCCCTATTTATAGCAACGTTAATTGTTGGGTCCTTGGTGAGTTTTTTACTGGGTTCTCTGATTCAAGTAACGGGCTTGTCGAGCACTGATAGAGTATTAGGCATGTTATTTGGCTTTGCTCGTGGTGGTTTGATTGTTGTGGCTTTCGTTTCTTTATTGAGCTTGAGTCCAGCGATAGAAAAAACTGAGTTTTGGAAAACTTCACAATTGATCCCTCAACTGGGTCAGTTGAATGACTGGACGCGTGATATGTTAGGCAAGAGCTCGGATCTTATGGATTCGTCTCTCATTGATCGCGCCCTTGGAAATTAGTTGCTCGAAGTAGCAATCAAATAGATAAAGAACCTTTGCGGCGTTTGTCGCAATTCCCCAACACGAGGATCTAGAACATGTGTGGTATCGTTGGTGTCGTAGGCACGTCTGTGGTTAACCAAGCAATTTTTGATGCGTTAACCCTTCTTCAGCATCGTGGGCAAGATGCTGCGGGTATGGTTACAAGCCATAACGGACGATTATGTTTACGCAAAGACAATGGTCCGGTGAGTGAAGTATTTCGCACTCGCCATATGAAAAAACTACACGGTAACATAGGTATTGGGCATGTCCGTTATCCAACGGCAGGGACTTCTAGTTCAGCAGAAGCTCAACCTTTCTATGTTAACTCTCCCTACGGCATTTCACTTGCACACAATGGTAATTTAACGAATACCGCTAAACTGAAACAAGAAGTGTTTGAATCTGACTTGCGTCATATCAATACAACTTCTGATTCTGAAGTTTTGGTAAACGTTTTGGCTCACGAACTTCATGAAGAAGGGAAGTTGGTGCCAACACCTGAAGATATCTTTAATGCGCTTGAGCGTGTTTACAAGCGTATCGAAGGCGGCTATGCGGTAGTCACTCTGATCACAGGTTATGGTATTTTGGCTTTCCGTGATCCAGATGGCATCCGCCCATTGATTTATGGCTCCCGTCAAACAGATGAGGGCGTTGAATATATGGTCGCTTCTGAGAGTGTGGCGCTTGATGCGGCAGGCTTTAAAATTGAGCGGGATATTCAGCCAGGTGAAGCGATCTTTTTTGATCTAAACCACAATGTTCATGTCCGTCAGTGCACACCAAAAAAAGTAGCGCGTCCTTGTTTGTTTGAATATGTGTACTTTGCTCGCCCCGATACCGTTATTGACAGCATCTCAGTATACAAAGCACGTATTAATATGGGGGATCGTCTTGCAGCAAAAATTCAGCGTGAATGGATAGATCATGATATTGATGTGGTTATTCCAATTCCTGATACAAGCCGAACAGCTGCTTTGCAAATCGCACAAACATTAAATATTCCGTTCCGTGAAGGTTTGGTTAAAAACCGCTATATCGGTCGTACGTTTATCATGCCGGGTCAGGCTATTCGTAAAAAATCTGTACGTCAAAAGCTGAACCCTGTGCCTTTTGAATTCAAAGATAAAACGGTATTACTAGTTGATGACTCCATTGTTCGTGGTACGACGAGTAAAGAAATCATAGAGATGGCGAGAGAAGCGGGTGCGAAGAAAGTATATATAGCATCAGCTGCGCCAGAAGTTCGTTACCCGAATGTTTACGGTATCGATATGCCTGCAGCAAAAGAGCTTATTGCACATGATCGTAATGTCGATGAAATTTGCGAATTAATTGGTGCTGATAAATTGATATTCCAAGATTTGCAAGATTTGATCGATGCATGTATCGATGAGAAGCATTCAGATGTTCGTGAATTCGATACGTCTGTGTTTGACGCAAAATACATTACAGGCAATATTGATGCTGCTTACTTGGCGGGCATTGAAGGCGCGCGTAATGATTTAAATAAAGCTGCGGTTGAAGACCAAGCTAGCGATATGATGCACCCTATGTAATATTTGCATTATCTCGTGACGGATAAAACTAAGCCAGGTCACGCCTGGCTTAGTTGTTTTTGGGAAAAGATTTTTTGAAGCATGTCTTGGAGTGAAGTAATGGCTGATTATAAAGATGCAACGAATGCGATTCGTGCAGGTATTCGTCAAACGCAAGAGCAAGAAAACAGCGAAGCCATTTTTATGACCTCGAGCTTTGCTTATGGTAGTGCAGAAGAGGCGGCAGGGAAGTTTTCCGGTGAAGAGGATGGTAATGTTTACTCTCGTTTTACCAATCCAACAGTAGAGTTATTTGAAAAGCGCTTAGCGACCTTAGAAAAAGGCGAAGCTGCTATTGCAACAAGTTCTGGCATGGCGGCATTAATGACGTTGGCCTACAGTTTGTTAAGTGCAGGTGATCGGGTTGTTTGCTCCCGCAATATCTTTGGCTCAACAGTTAAGTTTTTTAATGCCTATACAACAAAATTTGGTGTTGAAGTGCTTTATGTGGATGCGACAGATTATGCAGCATGGGAAGAGGCGATTAACGAAAACACACGTTTTTGTTATTTCGAAACGCCTTCTAACCCACTGTATGAAGTGGTTGATGTTTCTCGTGTGGCTGCCTTGGCGCATGCTAAAGGTGCGTTGCTTTGTGTTGATACGGTTTTAGCGACACCAGCGTTGCAGAATCCTTTGACGCAAGGTGCTGATATTGTCATGCAATCAGCGACTAAATTTATTGATGGTCAAGGCCGCTGCTTGGGCGGGGCTTTAATTGCCAGCCAAGAAATAGTTGATGTCTTCACTGCCTTTATGCGTAGTGCTGGGCCATGTATGAGTCCGTTTAATGCTTGGGTGTTGTTAAATGGTCTAGAGACCTTGTCTTTGCGTATGACAGCACATTCTGCAAACGCTATGAAGCTGGCTACATATTTAGAAGCGCACCCTAAAGTGCTTAAAGTAAATTACGGCGGATTGCCGAGCCACAAATATCATGAGCTGGCTAAACAACAGCAAAAAGACTTTGGCGGATTGTTGTCTTTTGAAGTGGAAGGTGGTCGCAAGTCTGCTTGGGCGGTCATTAATGCCACGAAATTGATGTCGATTACAGGCAACTTGGGTGATACCAAAACTTTGGTGACTCATCCGGCTACTACGACTCATGGGCGATTGACGGACGATGAAAAAGCCAAAGCTGGTATTACAGAAGGATTGATTCGTGTCTCTGTTGGTTTGGAAGACATCGACGATATTATTGCGGATGTTAAAAAAGCGTTGGACCAATTGGTTTAAGCCTCATTTGTAACCAAATAATCGGTTATAAAAAAGCGGACTTAGAAGGTTTTCTAAGTCCGTTTTTTTGTTTTCAGTTGTTCTATTTTTGACAGCCAAATTTTAGTTGTCTTTGTCAGGTGCGTTCTTATTGTCAGCCGTTCCAAACGGCAGGTCTTGTGTTTCTCCCTTTGGAGCTTCTCTTTCCAATGCCTGTTCTTCTAATACTTGCAGCTGCTTTCGCTCTTTACGTCGATAACCTAAAACCAATAAACAGGGCGTCAGAATAAGCGTTAATGGTGTGGCAAAGGTTAGGCCACCAGCAATGGCAGTGGATAGTTGGGTCCACCATTGAGCCGATGGTGCGCCTATGCTGAAGGATTGGTGAATCAGATCAATATTGAATTGAAACACCATAGGCACCAAGCCAAGGATAGTTGTGATAGTGGTTAGCATAACAGGCCTGAGGCGCTGAACGCCTGTTCTGATAGCTGCTTCACGCACCAACATGCCTTGTTTACGCAAACCGTTGAAGGTGTCGATTAGAACGATATTGTTGTTAACCACAATGCCTGCCAAAGCAATAACACCAACCCCGCTCATTACAATGCCAAATGGCTGCCCTTTTACCATTAGGCCAATGAATACACCCATGGTTGAAAAGATTACCGCACTCAGAATTAATAAACATTGGAAGAAATTATTAAACTGAGTAACCAAAATGATCGCCATGATGAAAAACGCTACACCAAATGCTTTGATCAAAAATACCATGGATTTTTGTTGGTCTTCAGTGTTGCCGCGGAACTCATAGCTAACAGATTTATCTATACCTGCAGCATTTAGTTTTACTTTTATGGCTTTTATTACTTCATCAACGACTAAGCCGTCTTTCACGTCGGCATCAATTTTAATGGTTTTTTTGCCATCGGTCCTGTTTATCACACCTTGCTTCGGTGCTGCATATCGATGAATGAAGTTGCTGGCTGGAATACTTCCTTGGTTTGTAGGGATCTGCAGTTGATCTAATTGATCAAGGCTGCGTTGATTAACGGGATAGCGTAAAACAATATCAATTTTGTCATCGGCTCCTTCCGGTAAGAAATCGCTCAGAGTTATACCTGTTGTAACTAGTTTAATGACATTGCCGAGACTGTTAACGTCGACTCCGTATCGACTGGCTTCTTCGCGATTGATATCAATACGCCATTCAATGCCAGCCAAGGATCTGTCATCACTAACCGTTATTATCTCATCTCTCAACAATAGCTGTTTGCTGATCTCATCAGCGGCAAGATTAAGGGCTTCAGTGTAATTGGAACTAAGCTGTAGCTGGATATCAGCCCCAGATTGTGGCCCACCTTGTTCTTTTTCTGCGCTGATTTCAATGCCGGGTATTTGCTTGGTTCTTTCTCGTATACGATCCAAAATAGCGCCAGCGGAGTCTCGTTTGTACCACTCAATAAACTCCATACTAATGGAGCCAATACTATCTGGTGCAGCGCCATTTCCAGGGGTGGCGTAAGATGTTGCGACGACACTTTTTAGTTCTCTTGTGCCGATAATTTGTTGCTCGACTTGTCTTACCAAAGCATCTTTTTCTTCTAAAGAAAGATCACCCCGGGCTCGTATATCCAAATTAGCGGATTCGGGTTCGATATTAGGGAAAAACTCAATGCCTTTACCAAACTTACCATAACTAGCAAAAATGCTAAGCAGCAGAGCAATGGTGAATAGTAAAACCCAAATAGGATATTCGACTAAACGAGTTAGCGTTCTTCCATAGAAACCTGTTGGTCCAGTAAGTTCGCTTAGGTCACCCGTTTCCGTGATGCGTAAGGCGTGCATGGTTTTTTCGGTGTAGGCACCTTTTTTGCCAATAATAGAACCGATGGTTGGTAATACAATTAACGCCATTACCAAAGACGAAGAAAGCGTCGCTATGATGGTGATCGGCATAAAACGCATAAACTCCCCAACTATGTCGGGCCAAAAAAGCAATGGCATGAAAACCGCTAAAGTAGTAGCAGTAGAGGCTGTGATTGGCCATGCCATGCGTTTAGCTGCTTCACTGTAAGCTTGTCGCTTGGACGCGCCTTCTGCTAGTTTGCGGTCTGCATACTCTGTGACAACGATAGCGCCGTCTACCAGCATGCCGACACTAAGGATTAGGGCAAACAACACCACCATATTGATGGTGTAGCCTTGTAAATCGAGAACCAAAATACCAGAGAGGAAGGCGCCGGGAATAGCGAGGCCAACCAATATGGCGCTTCGTACGCCAAGTGCCCAGACAATAACTATCATAACTAGCAAGGTTGCTGCCAAAACGTTATTGAACAGATCGTTTAGGGAGGTTTCGATGTCGATGGATTTATCACCAGTAAGGTCGTATTCAACACCATCTGGCCATTGTTCGCTTTCGTTCTTTACTGTGGCTTTAATTGCTTCAATGGTCTCTATAATATTTACGCCGACTCGTTTGGATACGGCAAGTGTTATACTGCGTTTGCCTTCTACTCGAGCGTAACTGGTTGGGTCTTCAAAAGTTAGTTCGCCTGTTGCAATATCGCCTAGTAAGACGACTTGATCGCCATCAGCCTTGATTGGCAAATTCAGAATGTCTTCTTTTGTCTTGAGTAGGCCGGGGACTTTTAAAGAAAAGCGCCCAGCGCCAGTATCTAGATTACCTGCCGCAACCAATTTGTTATTGCCAGAAACAAAACTGGCAACGTCAGCCAGAGAAAGATTATACGATTCAAGTTGCTCGGGACGAATGATGATCTGTGCTTGTTGGTCTCGGTCACCACTAATTTTTGCTTCTAATACGCCATCAACCGCTTCAATAGAATCTTGCAGGTTTTTTGCAATGCGACTGAGTGTTGCGAAGCTTACATTGCCAGATAAATTGACTCGTAGTACAGGGAATGTTGAAAGGTTTACCTCTGTTACGGTCGGTTCATCGGCATCGTCAGGCAATTCGCTTTTAGCTCGATCTACCTTGTCTCTAGTATCGCTAATTGCTTGGTCAATATTTACACCGGATTCGAATTCAAGCGTGATAGAGGCATGACCTTCAGAGGCGGTAGATTTTAGTTCTTTTAAACCTTCTAGCCCTTTGAGTTCTTTTTCTAACGGATGAACCAACAAGCTGTCAGCATCTTCTGGTGAAATGCCGTCTAGAGAGACAGAGACATAAGCCATTGGAATGGTAATGTCAGGATCACTTTCTTTGGCGATTTCGATGTAAGAAACCGTACCCATAATTAATATGAGGACGAAAAACATCAGTACAGTTCGAGAGCGAGCTAAGGCCGCCTCAATTAATAGTTGCATATTGGGCCTCCTTAGTTTTGGTAGTGAGCTTCAATTTTATCACCCGCAGACACAAAACCTTGTCCGACGGTGATAATGTTCACATTATCAGGAAGGCCGCGTACCCAAACTTGATCGCGTTCTGATTTAATGATTTCTACAGGTGATACAACGACAGTATTGTCGATGCTGATAGTTTTTATGGCCGTTCTGCCTGAATCATCTAAGGTCAGTAGTGCTGGCGAAAAAGCATGAGCTCTTTGTTGATCTAGAATGAAATCAACGGCAGCAGTTAAACCAGCAGGTATCGCATTGTCTGGATTATCTACCTGCATTTCGACACTGATAGTACGACTAGATTCGTTAGCGGTCGTGCTGATATAAGAAACAAAGCCTTCTGCCTCATAGCCAGATTCGAGGCGAATGTTGCCTTGAGTGCCAAGTTTTATAAGTTGAATCTTATTCTGTGGAATATTGACACTAACTTTTATTGGGTTTACAGAAACCAGAGTGCCAATTGTTGCACCAACAGCTAATACTTGTCCTTCTTGAACTTCTAAGGTATTTAGTATGCCGGTGAAGGGCGCTGTTACATTTGCGTTTTCTAAATCAACTAATAACGATTTTTCTGTCGCTTTTGCAGAAGCAAGATCTGTTTCTGCTTGGGCTAGATTGACCTTTGAAGTCAAATTACCTGCATTCAGTTTTCTTATGCCATCTAGTTCAAGCTGTTTTTGTTTGACGAGTAAGCCAGCTTGCTCTATTTGAACCTTTAGCGTGCGAGTGTCTATTTGCACTATAGATGAGCCTTTTTTAATAAAACGACCTTTTTCTACAGGTAATTTTATTATGCGTCCCTGATAACTGTTAATAAGTTGTAAAGTCTCATCTGCTAATGTCTTTCCGCTTAATGGCAAGTGCATTTCAATGGTTTTAGTAATTAATGTTTTGGCTTGAACTGGATACGCAAGTTTGCTTTCTTTTGCCTGAGATGAAACGGTATCTTCATTGGGCTTTTTTTCAGTTTGACTAACCGTAATGCCATTGCCTCCTGCAAACATCCAAGTCACGGTTGCGATGGCAATGACCACAGCAGTAATTGGCCCTACCTTACTTTTAAACTCCATTTGTTACTCCATGAACCAGAAAGTTTATCGTTATGTTGGTTAAGTATATTCAGAAATAATGAGGAAGGAAGAAGTTTTGTTTAAACCTTGTAAAGAGAATAGCGAGATTAAATTGTTGTTTTCTGAGTGAAGTTGCTAAAAAAATTTTCTGAGCGCAAAAAAGCGTTTCTTTTTAATGACTAGTCACGTCTATTTGATGAACCTTCGCTTAGAAGGATGATACTATACTGCCACAAAATTTTTACTTTATATGGATAGATATGAGTCTATTGTCGTTAGAACAGATCAGTGTTGCTTTTGGGCATAATCCGCTGCTGTCAAAAATCAGTTTTTCAGCAGATGCTGGAGAGCGTGTTGCAATTATCGGTCGTAACGGTGCAGGTAAATCCACACTGTTAAAAGTCATTTCAGGAGAGCAAATTGCCGATGAAGGTATGGTTCGTCTAGAAGGTGGCATGACCATCGGACAGTTACCGCAAGAACTGCCTGATGCAAATGAAAAAACCGTACGTGAAGTGGTCAGTGAAGGTGCTGGTGAAGCACATTCATTAATGACTCGTTACTTTAAGTTATTAGAAGATTTCGAGAATGACCATTCAAATGAATTAGGTGATATTCAGACCGAATTAGATCGAATTCAAGGTTGGGATTTAGAGCAGCGTGTGAATCATATGATTCAACGTTTGGCTTTGCCAGCTGACAAATTGATGTCTGAGCTTTCTGGTGGTTGGCGTCGTCGCGTTATTTTAGCGCAAGCGTTAATTTCCAATCCAGATGTGTTGCTACTAGACGAGCCAACTAACCATTTGGACGTTCCGACCATCGAATGGATGGAGCAACAGCTGCAGCAATTTCGTGGTTTGATCTTGTTTATTACCCATGACCGTCGCTTCCTAGAGAAGTTGGCTAACCGTATCATCGAACTTGATCGCGGTAATTTGATTTCCTTCAGCGGTAATATTACTGCGTTTCTTGCCTTTAAAGAAAAAATGCTTGAAGAAGAAGAGCGCGCAAACGCATTGTTCGACAAACGTTTGGCCGAAGAAGAAGTATGGATTCGTCAGGGAATTAAAGCGCGTCGTACTCGTAACGAAGGCCGAGTTCGTGCTTTGAAAGCATTACGTGAAGAACGTTCTGAACGTATTAATCGTCAAGGCAATGCGAAAATGGCGATTGAGACTAAAGATAAGTCTGGCAAGCTGGTGGCGGAATTCACTCAAGTTGGTCACTCTTTTGCAGACAAAGTAATCCTACAACCAATGGATTTTGTGGTGAACCGTGGAGACCGAATTGGTCTGATCGGTCCAAATGGTTGTGGTAAAAGTACCTTCCTGAAAATTCTTTTAGGGGATCTTGAGCCTGAGACAGGTTTGGTTCGTCAAGGTACTAAACTTAACGTGGCGTATTTTGATCAGCTACGTGAGCAACTTGATCCAGAACAAACCGTTGCTGAAAACGTTGGTGAAGGCAAAGACGTTATCGAAATCAATGGCCAGAACAAACACGTTATTGGTTATCTTGGCGATTTCCTTTTCCCGCCTGAGCGTGCTCGTACTCCAGTAAAAGCCTTGTCTGGTGGTGAGCGAAATCGTGTGTTGCTGGCGAAACTATTTACTCGTCCAGCTAACCTTTTGATCATGGATGAGCCAACCAACGACCTTGATGTAGAAACATTAGAGCTGCTTGAAGAGCTACTGATGAACTACGATGGAACCTTGTTATTGGTAAGCCATGACCGTGCTTTCCTAGATAACGTTGTAACCAGCGTGATTGCTTTTGAAGGTGAAGGCCGAGTGAAAGAATACGTTGGCGGCTATCAAGATTGGATTCGTCAAGGTGGTAAATTCCCAACAGAATCTACTTCCCAAACAGATGACGCCCCAAGCAAAAAAGAAAAAGCCAAAGCAGAAGCAAAAAAAGCGGAAGATGCTAGCCAGAAATCTACTGTGCAGGCCAAACCGAAAGCCAAGCTAAGTTACAAAATTCAGCGCGAATTTGATGATATGCCAGCGACCATTGCGAAGTTGGAAGAAGAAATTGCGGCTTTACATGTAACAACCAGCGCAGCAGAATTTTATGCTGGTGATGCGGATAAAGTTCAAAAAACCTTAGCAAAGCTAGCTCACAAAGAAGAAGAGCTTGAAACAACCATGGAGCGTTGGTTAGAGCTTGAAGAGATGCAAAACGGGTAAATTATGACGAATAAAATAAAACCAGTTTCATTTGTACCGCGCTTTTTTGGCGCATTTGGTCAGTTTTTTAAATACATGGGGAGCGGCGACTATGCCGCTCGCTGTGACACGGTTGGTCAAGGCGAGCAATTTGCCTTTGAAGTTGAACCAAAAGTCATTACAGAAGAAGTTGAAGTAATTCGTGAAATCGAAGTCGCTGCGCCTGTGTTGGACACTGTCAACGCTGACGGTGCTCATCAGTTATTGCAACTATTGCAACAGGAAGCGCGCTTTATCGACTTTATTCAAGAAAGCATCGATGATTACAGTGATGCGGATGTGGGGGCGGCATCTCGCCAAATTCACGCAGGTTGTTCGAAAGTATTGAAGCAACATTTTACCATTGATGTCGTGTCTATCGATGTAGTGAACACCGCGGCAGAAAATAGTCGTGTTGAAGTGCCATCTGGTTATGATGCAAAACAGATCAAACTGGAAGGTCGAGTGGAAGGCGATGGCCCATACGCTGGCACGCTGATTCATCCCGGTTGGAAAGTAACCGAAACGCGTCTGCCAAAAGTAACCAATACTGAAAGCCTGAATATTCTAGCGCCTGCTGAAATCGAGGTATAACTCATGAGTCAATATTTCATTGGTATCGATCTAGGTACCACGCATTCGGCTGTCTATTATTCTCCGTCTAATCAGGCTGAAGCAGAAACGAATAAAGTGGGGCGCATTCAACAATTGCTCATTCCGCAGTTTATCGCGGCTGGCCAAGTGGATGCTCGTCCTTTATTACCTTCGTTTGTATATTTTCCTCATAAAACTGAATTCTTAGAAAGCGATCTGCAATTGCCATGGGGCAAAGCGCCTTCCATTGTGGGCCAGTTGGCTCGTGAACTGGGTGCAAAATCTTCTGGTCGATTGGTACAAAGTGCTAAAAGCTGGTTGTGCCATTCTCGAGTTAGTGCTGATGAAGCGGTTTTACCTGTTGATGCGCTTGAAGAAGTCGAAAAAGTCTCCCCAGCACAAGTAACAGAAACTCTGTTAGCATATTTAGTCAGTGCGTGGGCAAACCAATTTCCTAATGCGCCGATTGTTGAGCAAACAGTAGTCATCACAGTACCAGCCTCATTTGATCCCGCTGCTCGCGCCATTACCGAGCAAGCAGCGGAAAAGGTCGGCTTGCGTGCTCGTTTAATCGAAGAGCCATTAGCCGCGTTTTACGCATGGTTGAGCGATCAACAAAATTGGACAGATAGCCTAGACGTCAATGAGCATATTTTGGTAGTTGACGTTGGCGGTGGCACGACAGATTTATCCTTGATCCAAGCGGTCGAACAGGAGGGTGCTCTTGGCTTAGAGCGCGTGGCGGTTGGACGTCATATTTTGCTTGGCGGCGACAATATGGATTTGACTCTGACCTATCATTTAGCTGCTCAATTAGCACAAAACGGTACCAACCTTGAACCTTGGCAAATCAGCGGTTTAACGCAAGCTTGCCGTGAAGCGAAAGAGCGTTTGTTATCGAATGCCGAGTTAGATGAAGTAAGCGTTATTGTGCCAAGTCGCGGTCGTAGCTTGTTCAATAACAGCATTAAAGCGACCTTGACGCAAAACGATGTGCAGCAGCTTTTGATCGATGGTTTCTTCCCGCAAGTGCAGTTAGGTGAGCAAGCTCAAAAAACAGCACGCAGTGGTTTTAGTGCGATCAATTTGGATTACGAAGGTGATCCTGCGATTACTCGTCATATTAGTGAGTTTTTAGCTCAACATGATGTGAAGCCAACGAAGATCTTGTTAAACGGCGGCGTGTTTAACGCCAATGTGATTCGTAGCACTCTAGAAACTCGCTTAGCAGCAATGCTGTCTGAGTCGTTGAGCGGCAGAGAATTAACCATGTTGACACCATCGCATTTGGATCACGCGGTTGCCAAAGGCGCGACTTACTATGCACAAGTGCAAGCGGAAGGCGGTGTTAAAGTAAAAAGTGGTTTAGCGGCTAACTATTACATTGGTGTGGCTAGCCCAATGCCAGCTATTCCGGGCATGGCACCACCTGTCGATGCTATCTGTGTTGCACCTTTTGGTTTGGAAGAAGGCTCAGAAGAGCAAATGCTGCCGAATGAATTTTCGCTTATCGTTGGTGAAAGCGTGACCTTCCGTTTCTTCCAATCAAAAAACAGTGAAGAGCAATCTGTCGGTAAAGTTATTGCGTCTTTTTCGGTTGCGCAACTTGATGAATTGAATCCTTTGTCGGTTCGTTTGGATGCGGGTCATTATCAAGCAGGCGACATGGTGCGAGTATATTTAACTGCTCGTGTTACTGAATTAGGATTGTTGCTATTGCAAGCACACGATACCCAATCTGACCTAAGTTGGACAATTGAGTTTCAAGTTAGGGAAGCATAACCATGACACAGCCAGCTTTTCATTCTGCTTATCGAGTTGGGATTGATTTAGGGACGACCAACTGTGTCGTCTCTTACATTCCAATATCGGAGCATTCGACTTCAAATACGCCAGCTTTGCTGCCCATTCCGCAAGTGATGGCGGATGGCTCGGTACAAGAGTTTACTTATTTGCCGAGTGCAATTTACGTTTTGGCGTCAGATGAAATCGGTAAAATTAATCATGTTTTGCCTTGGCGTCATCATGATAAAGAACGAATCGTTGGTGTAGGGGCGTTAGCTTTAGGCCAACGTAGAGCAGGGCAATTAATACAAAGTGCGAAAAGCTGGTTGAGCCATCGTCAAGTAGATCGTCGTTCGGCGATCTTACCTTGGGCGAGTGAGTTTCCTAAAAAGCTCAGCCCACTCGAGGCGAGTAAGATTCTTTTATTACATATTAAACAGAGCTGGAATCATCGCTTTGCTGATGCACTGTTAGAATCTCAAACCATCGCGTTAACCTTGCCAGCATCGTTTGATGAAGAAGCACGAGCCTTAACCTTGGAGGCTGCTAAACAGGCTGGTCTAAACGATTTATATCTTCTTGAAGAGCCGCAAGCGGCTTGTTATCACTACATTAGCGATGACGAAAAACTCGCCGCGTTAGCCGATAAAAAAATGCTCTTGGTGGTCGATATTGGCGGTGGCACTAGTGACTTTAGTTTGGTTGCTATTCAGCCTACATCAGCCAAGGCGAAAAGCGTTTCGCTTAAACGAATCGCGGTAGGTGAGCATCTATTGCTTGGTGGTGATAACCTTGATCAAGCCTTGGCGTTTCAGTTAGATCCTAAGCAGATATCTACGTTATCTGCTACGCGTTTAGCGGCTTTGGTCCAGCAAACCCGTCAGGCCAAAGAAACCTTATTAGGTAAAGACGCACCGGAATCGTTAAGTATCACCGTACTTGGTGGTGGTAGTCGTTTAATCGGTGGTTCGCAAAAATTTGATGTATCAAGAGAAACCTTATTGGAACAAATTCGTAGTGGATTTTTTCCTTTGGTTAATCAGGATGAAAAGGTGCAAAAGAGCGATTACGCCATGCATACCTTGGGCTTGCCTTATGAGTCAGATCCTGCGTTTACACGACATTTAGCGGCATTTTTACAGCAACATAAAGCAGTAATCGAAGCGGCAACAGGCTCTACCATGCCGGATGCGGTGTTGTTTAACGGCGGTTTATTTAACAGTCCTGTGTTAAAAGCTCGTTTACTAGAACAGCTGAATACTTGGTCTTCTAAGCCTATACTTGCTTGTTCTGCAGACGAACCTAACGATGCGGTTGCCAAAGGTGCAGCCATGTATTTGAACGCTTTGGCGGGAGAAAGTACTCGTATTGAAAGTGGTGTGGCGCACAGTTTGTATTTAAAAGTTGGCGAGGATCAATTCGTCGGTATCTTGCCAAAAGGCACCTTAAAAGGCGAAACTATTCGCTTAGAACAAGAGTTCTTTGTCACCCTTGGTCAACAAGTACAGTTCCCTTTGTATCGATCCGACGATCATATTGATTGTGGGGTTGGCAAAGTGCGTGATCAAGAGGGATTGCACTATATTTCTACCTTGATGACAGAACTGGACGGCTCCATTGATTCCCAAGAAACAGCGGTAACGCTATCGGTACAAATGACCGAAGTGGGTGTGTTGCAAGTGGTGTTAAACGCGAACAACCAGAAAGACCAATGGCGTTTAGATTTTTCAACCCAAGTCAGTTCTTCGCAAGAGTCTGAGCAATCCGATGACAGTGGTTTACTGCATGCCAATATGGGACAAGCAGAAGAACATTTAGCGAAGTGCTTTTCTAGCGCGGGTCAAAAGCAAAATCCGGACTTGGTAAAATCTCTTAAGCAGGATTTGGATCAGTTACTGGGTAATCGTGATGATTGGAACCTTACCACTTCGCGACGTTTGGTCGATAAGCTTTTAAGTCTTAAATCTGGTCGAACCAAAAGCGCTCAACATGAACGTCAATGGTTGCAGCTTATGGGCTATTGTTTGCGCCCAGGTTTCGGTGCGGCGGATGATTTGGCTCGTGTGCAGCAAGTGGTAAATGCCACTAAAGCCGGTACTCAGTTCGATACGGCGCCAGTTTGGGGGCAATATTGGACCTTATATCGCCGTATTGCTGGCGGCTTATCGACAGAACAACAGACACACTTGTTCAAACAATTTAGCCAATATTATTCGCCAACAGGGCAAAGATCACGAGATAAAATGAAAGCGCTAACGACCAAGTCTAGTGATGATTTGATTCGTTTGGTTGGTGCGTTGGAAGGTTTGTCGAATGAAGATAAAGTCACAACGATTGATTGGTTGTTGAAGCGTTTGCAAAAGACCTCTGAGCCGGACACAGCTTGGTGGACGATAGGGCGAATTGCCTCACGCCATCTATTGTCTGGCAAGCAAGAGCAAAGAATTGCTGAAGAAAAACTGTTTCCGATCCTAGAAGTTACGCTAAAAGAAGATTGGAAAAAGCGTAAGCAAGCAGGACTTGCAGCTGTTTTGATGAGCCAGGTCAGCGTTGGTGAATCCGACAAACTCAGCGCGTTGCGCAAGAAAGTGGCCAATAAACTCAATAAAGACAAATGCCCAGCCCAATGGCTTGAGCGTTTGGAAAGCCAGATTGAGATTAACAGCGACGAGCTAAATGCATTAGTCGGGGAGAGTTTACCGATTGGATTACGCTTGTAGTTACGTGACAAACAGATCTGATTTTCAGATCTGTTTGTCTCATTCCTTATTTAGCTTCTGACTCGTTTCATATTAATTAGAATGGGGCTGCCAGTCATTGGATCTGGAATTAGGTCGCATTCAACACCATATAATTCACGAACAAGCTCTTTGGTCATCACGTCTTTTGGGCTGCCTTGGGTAATGATCTCGCCTTTTTTCATCGCAATTATATGATCAGAATATCGGCAAGCGCTTGGTAAGTCATGGACTACCATGGCGAGAGTTTTGCCTTGTCTTGATAAATTACGTATGAGCTCGAAGACTTCAATCTGATGCCCTAAATCCAGCGCAGACGTAGGCTCATCCAACAATAGCAAAGGCGTTTCTTGGGCAATCGACATGGCGATCCAAGCACGTTGGCGTTGTCCACCAGATAGCGTGTCTAGTAATCGATCTTTAAGCCCTTCTAAATCGGCAGCATTTAAAGCGTAGTTGATGGCTTGTTGGTCATCCATAGCCCATTGTTTTAGTAGACTTTGGTGGGGGTGGCGGCCAAAGCGAATCAATTCTTCAATGGTAATGCCATCTGGCGCTAAAGTGTCTTGTGGTAATAGTGCCAGTCGTCTAGCGACCTCTTTGGAAGGTAGAGAATGAATATCTTTACCGTCTAATAGAACAACACCAGAACTGGGTGAATGAACACGAGATAAGCCATTCAACAAGGTGGATTTGCCACAGCCATTTGGCCCAACGATGGCTGTTACTTTCCCATTTGGAAGAGAAACATCTAGATTTTCAATAATGCTGACTTTGCCATGTTTTAAGGTGAGCCTTTCAGCCCCGAGACGAGCTAGGTTGTTTATTTCAGATGTCTGTTTAAATTGTAGAGACGTGGCCGTCATAACGAAGTCCTTGAAGTGCGTCGTACAAGTATCCAAATTAAGTAAGGACCGCCTATAACGGCAGTTACAATACCAACTGGTAGTTCAATTGGGGATAACACAGTTCTACCAAATAGATCGGCGAGAATCATCACCAAAGCGCCAGCGAGCGCAGAGCTTATCAACGGAATGCCACGATAACGAGCCAGAACTCTAGCGATCTCAGGGCCAATCAAGGCAACTAAGCCGACAGGACCAGCTACCGCAACCGCAAGCCCCGTTAGTGTGATACATAAGATTAAAGCGACGATTCGGATGTGTTTGATGTTTGCGCCAAGACCAGTAATCACTTGGTCGGAAAAGGGCATCAAGGCAAACTGTGAAGCAAAAAGTAAGCAAGCCACTAAACAGATAGCTAGACCAATGCCAAGTATATTAACCATCATTGGGTCTCGAGCACTCAAACTACCAACCGTCCAAGGATAGGCGCTGTTTGCCACATCGATACTGACTTGGCTTAATAGCAATTGCGTTACAGCGCCAGCAATAGCGCCAATGCCAATACCGGCGACAATGAAACGATAGCCTCGTGTGCCACTGCCACCAGCTAGGCCAAACGCCAACGCTGTCGCCGTAGCAGCACCAGCCAACGCCATAACAGAGGGCGCGAGTGAAACCCCCATACCAACCACTGACGACACAGCGAATGCCATCGCGGCGTTATCTATGCCAATTATGCCTGGTGTCGCTAAGCGGTTTCTCGCCATAGTTTGCATTAGACATCCAGCTAAACTAAAAGCGGCACCAGTAAATAAAGCGGCTAATAAGCGCGGTAAGCGTAAGTCTTGCACGATAAACTGACTCATTGCATTGCCGTGGCCAAATAATACTGCAATGACTTCTTTAGGCGATATTGGCATGGTGCCAATACCAAGTGTTGCTACACAAGCTATCGCCAACAGAATTAATAACCAAACATTACGGATAATCGCTTGTTTCTCAATCAATATAGTCATGTGACGACTTAGAGACAATAAGCGATGACCATTTGGTGCTGCAGTAATTTCTTCGTTATTAGGAAGTGAGAGACTTTGATTTATCATAAGGTAGGCATTCTTCTAGATCGCACAATCAACAGTAGTACAGGGGCCCCAATAATCGCGGTCAGCACTCCTAATGGCATTTCTGCTGGTTGAGCAACAAGGCGTGATACAACATCTGCAGAAATTACAATAATTGGCCCTAGAGGTAAGCATAGCCATAGAGTACGGCGAATATCAGGTCCCACTAAGGCGCGTGCGGCGAAAGGTACAACGAGGCCAATAAAGGCGACAGGTCCGGCAATTGCGGTTGCGCCACCCACTAACAAAGCAACAGCGACGATAACTACAGCGCGAACTCGCTGAGGTTTATGGCCAAGTCCAATAGCAACGCGTTCCCCGAGTGCTAACGAAGCTAATGGCTTCGCTGTATATAAAATGCAAATTATCGCAATCAGCATGGAAGGCAAAACTGAAAATAGGGTATTAGTGTCTCGACCAGCGACGCTGCCTGTTACCCAAAAGCGAATTTCATCGGCTGCTCTTTGGTCAAATAGTAACAATAGAGAAGTCACAGCGAGTAACAGACTTGAAAGCGCGGCTCCAGCCAGCACTAAGCGAATTGGGTCGTTTTGTTGTCCTTGCATTCGAGCGACACCAAGCACACACAAACAGCCTAACAAAGCGCCAAACTGGGCAACACCAACAGTTAAAGTTGCCGTGCTGGCACCTAGTACCAAAGTAATTGCAACGGCAAGGGAGCTTCCAGCACTAACGCCAAGTAAACCAGGCTCAGCCAAGGGATTGCGTGCTACAGCCTGCATTAAAGCACCAGCAATACCAAGTGTTAAACCGACAAATAAACCGATCAGTGTTCTGTTGGCGCGTAAATGAAATACGGTGAATTGAGTATCTGCGGAACCATTACCTAATAGTGTTTGAAAGGAGGCTTGGAGGCTTAACCCTCCAGCACCAAACAATAAACTGCAGAAACAGCAAAGTGCCAGCACAAAAAGTGCTGACACAAAAACACTAAACAATGGTCGTTGAGCAGGAGGAATATAGAACCAACTAATCATTTAGGTTATTTAATCTTGTTATTAATAATATTTTGAATGTCATCAAGAATGGCGTGGGCAGCAAGTGGACCAGCGGCGCTCGTCCATAACTGACCATTTACTGCGATAACTTTATCTTCTTTCACAACATTAAGACGTGAGAAAGAGGGCGATGTCTTGGCTGCTTCAAGTGCATCTTTACCTTCAGTGTTGAGTGTTGCCAAGAACAACCAGTTACTGTCGACTTTAGATAAATTTTCTAAGCTAAGAGGGCTGCTATGAGGACGGCCTTCTTTTATCACACCTGCATCGTTGATGATGAACCCAGCCGCTGCGAGAACATCGGTAGAGAAAATTTGTGATGACATAACGATAGGACCTTGAGGCATCCAGCGCGCTAATGTTGCAGAGCGCTCATTTTTTGGTAGCTTTGCAGTAATGACATCTTTCAGAGCGTTTTCACGATCTTTTATGTCGCTCAGGATGATATTCATTTGTTCGTCTTTGTTTAACGCTTGCGCATACACTTTAGCAACTTTAATCCAGTTGTCAGAAACCATTCCTGGTGAAATAGGGACAATGGTTGGCGCAATTTTAGACAAGATGTTGTATTGATCCTGAGGCAAATATGCAGACGCTAAAATCAAATCTGGACGTTGTGCAGCAATAGCTTCAAGATTGTTTTGACGAGAAGTGCCTACCATATTAACGCCACTCGCGCGTTTTTGAATATATTCAGCTACAGAATCTCCACCACGAGTCGCAATAGCTCCTAGAGGTTTCACACCCAGAGCAATTGCGCTGTCTAGAGCATCTTCGGATAATGTTACTATGCGTTTCACATCGTCGTTAACTTTCACTTCGCCATATTTTGTAATGACACTATGTTCGCCAGCAAAAACACTGAACGATGTTGTAATGCAGGCACATAGCAAGATTTTTTTAAAAGAGAGGCGATTAAGCAACATAACGGATTCCTTTGATTTGAATATCTACAGCAGCTTTAATGGGGCATTGTTGAAAAACAAGTAATCAAGAATACTTGAAGCGCTTGGTAGGCTAATAAACTATGCTAATGATAACGCTTCTTATTATTCTTTTTAACTGTTTATATTCAATTAGATGTGACGAAATGCGCAACGTGACGTTTTATAAATCGCGTTGCCTTTTCTGATGTTGGAGAGTTGATTAGATGTTGCTTGCTAGTTAGCTAAATAGGCCAGCATAGAAAAGGCTAGTCGAATGAATAGCCGAATAGACTAATATCGGTTTTATAAGGGATTTCTTTCGGTGAGGCTTGTAGTTGCTCTATTAAGCTCAGATACGTCGCCATTTGATGTGCCAATAGATTCTTATCGCTTGGAATCGACGTGGTGAATTTTGTGGCTCTTAGCATACTTTTTACGCCATTAGTTTGGGTGAATTCTTTACTACCTAATAAAATTACTTCTTCGCCCATATGCCAAAAAATATCTAAATCTCTAATTTGCATCGGGCTAATAGGCGGAACCAAAGGAACGATATCGTTAAGCGTTACCACTCTGATTAGAGGTAAGTCATCGAATTTGTTTGCGCCTGTGATATTGGTGACTTTCGGCTGGCCAAAGGTAATTACTTGTTTCACAGGGTAGCCATCTTTTTGTAAATACATAGCCAATATGACAGCAATAGCGCCACCTAAACTGTGTCCAGTTAGTTGGATTGGCTGGTTTTTGACTAGAAAAGGTTTGATGTCCTCGTAAACGGCTTTTGCACCAGAGCCAAAACCTTGATGCAGTTTTATATCAAGAATAGTGTCTGACTTTAACTCAAGATCTAAATCCAACATGGCATTTTCTAAATTCGCCGTGCCTCGAATGGCAATGGTCTGAACGCCATTGGCACGACTTAAAAAATAACTGACTTGAGACAAAGAAATTAAAGACTGATGCACTAATATTTGGTCTTGTTCTTGCAGACGTTTTTCGAGCGTATTGGCATCTAAATAGGTATCATCTGATAATTTGGCTTGAATTTTTATAATGGCAAAATCGGGTGCAGCAAACGCTAATTGGAAAGGCATAACAATCAAAAGAGACAGTAAAATGAACGTGTTTTTCAGCATGAGGGAATAAAAGCAACATAGTAAATAGAGAGGCGCAGAGTACTAAAAAATAGCTTTTACTAACAGCGGTTTATCGTGGGCTGATAGCTTTGGTAAGTAGGAACACTGCTTACCAAAGTATCGAAGAGGAAGAGGCGGCACTAAAATTATAAAAACTATAAGTCGCAACCACTCCAATTAATACGTCTAACGCCATCAATGTTAAAGGTTGATAGTGTGTAGAAGTTACCTTTCATCATATATACCGCATAAGCGCGAGCCAGTGCTTTTTTGACTTTTTGTAGCGTGTCTTTTATTACAATTTTTTGCATGGTATTTTCCTCTTCAGGTTGCTTGATGCACTGATAATAGAGGCACAAATTCTGCTCAACAAACGACGTATTTTCACTGAAATGATGAAATAAATTCACTAATTTTGACGCTGTTATAAAACAGTTAAATTAGAGCTAAATTACAGATAAATAGAAGGTTTTTTGCATATTATATTCATAAATATAATGGACTGTGATGCATTTGAGGATGTTGAAGGTTTAATGTTCTGACCGATTGGATATATATGTTGAAATGCATCAAACATTGTTATGGCGCTTCTGTCAAAAAAAGACTGAGAAGAAGCGCCAAGGGTTCTACAAAAGACAGTTTTATCTTATAGGTCGCTCTTATATTGCAGCATAAATGTTGCTTTGCCTTTTTGTGCATCAAACAATTTATCTAGATTTTTTTCATTGAAGCTATCGAACTTCCCCATCTCTTTTGTCGATTTTCCTGAACCACCTACATTGTCGCTTTTCATGGCAACTAAATAATGGCTAACGTCAGAGACCGCTTGGCGATAGCCATCTGTTGTGGCTAAGTCATACTTATCGAGATCAATCCCTTTTCGTAGTTCTCGTGACCAGTAGAACTCCAGAAAAGGCACTGGTGCTGCTGGTTTATCCCAAGCAATATCTCGTGAAAAATACATAAGTGAGCGGTATTTATCGTTTTCGAAATGTTCCATTCCAAGTGATGTTGGTAAAGTTTTATAAGAAATGGTATTGCCTGTACTGTTTTGTAGCCAAGTATTGCCATCCGCTATCATCACGTTCCAGAATTGACTCATATTGGTTAGATTACGATAATCTTTGGCGACAACGACATTTATTTTAAATTGCTCTCCGCCGCCTTGCATGTGCCAAAATGCATTAAAAGTATGGTGTCCATCTGTTAAGTAGTAATGGCCGTTAGGAGCAATCACAATGGTTTTCATGTCTTTAAGGTGCGAACCTATTGGTTCATCGCATTGAAAGCTTGTGGCATCGTTTGGTGTTGAGTTTGTATCGAAATGCGCCAAGCCCTTTTGGCCATTTGCCTCACAGATTTCATCAAATTTTTTCTTACTATCCAGCTTATAGCGTCCCAATTTGTAATACACCTGATCATATCCAATCGATGGTTGAGTAGGGATCAAATCACGAAGCGTTACTTGAGTTACCTTACCGGCGTATAACGTCTCGGCATTGGCAAACGTAGAAACAATAAGCAATACAGCGGAAATAAGCGGTAACAGAGCTTTAAATTTCATTAAATAGTTCCTTAGGGCTCAATTCGAAACGGGCATTCTACAAAACTATTATGACATTAATGTTTTGCTGGTCGTTTTTGCAATACTATTGAAGCTGTTGTTTACACATCTACGTTTTATTTTTCTGCGACTAATGCGTATTAAAAAGTTTATGCTTTTTTAGATAGCTGAAAAAGTTCGAGTTTTTAGGAAAAAATATGATCAAAATTCGTCAATATCAAGCTAAGGATGCAAAGGCTCTTTGGCATTTATTTTTCAATACGGTTCGTGCTGTGAATGCTCGGGATTATGCTCAAGCTCAGGTCGAAGCTTGGGCGCCAGAGTCTTTTGATATGACTGTTTGGCAAAACAAAATGAATGATATTCAACCTTTTGTCGCTGAGTTGGATTGTGTGGTTGTTGGCTATTGCGACTTACAGCCTGATGGTTTGATAGATCATTTTTTTTGCCATCATGAATATCAAGGTCAAGGCATTGGAAGGGCGTTGATGAATCATATTTTATCCTTAGCAGATGAACGAGACGCTTCTCGCCTTTATTCTCATGTGAGTATTACTGCTAGACCTTTCTTTGAGCACTTTGGTTTTTCGGTTATGAATGAGCAGAGAATATCTTTACGTGGGCAAGAGTTGACTAACTTCGTGATGGAAAGAAGGTTTTAATAAACACTTAGAGCGCTTATTTGCCGTCTTCTTATTGAAAAAAAGAGAATGGTATCGGGTATAAGCCGATACCATTTGGTGGTATTAAGGACGAACAATAATTTTCACAGCCGATTCATTATTATGAATTAACGTATCGAACCCTTGAGAAATCAGGTCATCTAATTCTATTCTTTGAGTAATAAAAGGCTCTAAATTTACTTTACCTTCTTCAACCAATTTAATTGTTTCTTCATGGTTGTTTACATAAGCAATCGTACCGCGAATGTCTAACTCTTTCATTACAACACTATGAACATTCACTGTGGCTGGATGGCTCCAAATGGAGACAATCACAATTGTCCCTGTCGATCTGGTGCTTTCAACTAAAGTGTCCAAAACCTTGTTGTTACTGGTGCATTCGAAGGCAACATCTACACCACGGTTTTCCGTAATCTTCATTACCTCGTCTGTGACGTTCACTTCAGTTGGATCTAAAATGTAATCCGCTACGCCTGTATCAAGGGCTTTTTCTTTACGCTTTGCACTCAGCTCTGTCATGATGACAGTGATGCCTTTTGCTTTTAAAACTGCTGATAACAATAAACCGATAGGGCCACCGCCGCCAACTAGCGCAACATCACCAGCTTTTGCTCCACTGCGGACAAACGCATGGTAGCCAACGGCCAACGGTTCAATTAAAGCAGCTTGATCCAATGGAATTGAATTAGCAATAGGATGAACCCAACGGCGTTTCACGGCAATTTTTTCGGATAAACCACCACCACAACCACCAAGACCAATAAAGTTCATATTCTTAGAAAGATGGTAATTTTCACCCGGTCCAGTAGGCACGTCATCGGCAATAATATAAGGCTCCACTACCACATGTTGGCCGATTTTAATATCTTCCACGCCTTCACCTACAGCGTAAACAACACCTGAAAACTCATGCCCCATGGTCACTGGTGCAGACTCTCCTGAAATAGGGTGCGGATGGCCACAAGGCGGAATAAAGATTGGTCCTTCCATGAACTCATGTAGATCCGTACCGCAGATGCCACACCAGGCAACATCAATGCCTACCGTACCAGGTTCAACACTAGGCTCTGGAATATCCTCAATACGGATATCACCTCTATCGTAAAAACGAGCAGCTTTCATTTGGCTTTCCTTGTGTTTGATTAAAAAAATGACTAGATAAAACTACTTAGCACACTAAAGGATGTCAAATTGAATGATCAGAATCGCACTGATCACTGACAATTATCAATTAATTTGAATTAGAAGCTCTGAAGATTGCAGTGCGGATATCAATGCGCCATAAAAGAGTTGATTAATTCGCTATTACAAGATCTTTCTCTGAGAATATTGATGTTTTGCTGGTGAACGAATGAAGGGGATTAGAACGAAAAGCCAAATAGCATCAGCTATCACCACAAGTTGTAATGCGTTAAACTACGCGCCCACAATTTTCTGTAACACTAGCCTGAGTATCAAATGAGCGCTGAGTTTTCTATTTTATCTGCCACTTTGTTGTTTTTGTTTGTTATCGATCCGTTCGGTAATATTCCTATTTTGTTGTCTGTAATGAAGGGCGTTCCGCAGAAACGTCAATATCAAATCGTGGTGCGAGATGGTTTGATTGGCTTGCTTATTCTGGTTTGTTTCTTGTTTTTCGGTGCGGAGTTTTTGGCGCTGTTGCATTTGGAAACGGAATCCATTTCGATTGCCGGTGGTGTTGTATTGTTCGTTATTGCATTGAAAATGATTTTTCCTTCGCCTTATACGAAAGACGCTGGTCCAGTGATGGAGCCGTTCATAGTGCCGATTTCTATTCCTATGCTGGCAGGACCGTCTACTTTAGCGACGTTATTGGTGATGGTTAAGAGCTACCCAAACGATCAGCAAGACTTACTTATTTCCGTTGGTGCAGCGTGGGGGATTTCTGTGGTCATTTTGGCTATGGCTCCTTTGTTGAACCGAGTATTGAGAGAGAAAGGCTTGGCTGCACTAGAACGTTTGATGGGTATGTTGCTGCTGATGATGTCAGTACAGATGCTCGTGAACGGTGTGCGTAGTTTGTTCACGCACACGTTAGCTTCATTGTAGTTGGATCCATTAGCTGAACCATTAACCCTTCTATGGAAGGGCTAATGGTTGTTTGGATACGACGATACCATTTAGGTCGCAATAAATATAATCCCCTTGGGCGATCGTCATACCCGCAAAGCGAAGTGTTTTTCCTAGATCGCCCAAGCCGCGTTTTTCCGTTGGCATTGGGTGCGCGCATAAAGCGTGAATGCCAATGTTTAGTTGTGATTGAGCTGCTATGTCGCGAATTGCTCCGTTTATCACAAATCCTTCCCAGCCATTATTGACCGCTTTTTCAGCCAGCATATCGCCAAGCAAGGCGCGTCGTTTACTGCCACCGCCATCAATGACCATGACTTTTCCTTTGCCATTTTCAGCGACTAATTCCCTTACTCGACTATTGTCTTCAAAACAGGATACGGTCACGACTTCACCATAGAAATGAGTGCGTTTTCCATAAGAGATAAAAATAGGCTCAGCGATTTGTAGCTTTTCTGGGTACAAATCGCAAAGGTCAGGGAGAAGGTCTTTCATGTTGGCACCTACTTAGAATCAAAGAGTACGTCTTCGACTCTAAGTAGGTGAGTGTTAAATAGCCAGTGGTTCTGGTGGATATTCAGTATTCAGTGATGTGATTAGTCTTCTATTGCCGGGATGTCGTTAGGATCGATTAGGCCGTGTTCTACTGCGATTTGTAGCAGCTGAATGACAAGTTCATCTGGCGGCAGTAGGTGTAAAGGCGTTGTTTGGCCTTGTTCTGCTACGGCGTCGTCTAGGTCAACGTCACGTTCTTGAAACCAAGAGTGAATGCTTTGTACTTCGAAACTTGGCTCTAAGCCTTTTATATCGTAAGTAGCTTCGACTAAAAGACTAAGTGACTCAGGCTCAAGAGCGTAAATCACATCAGTATCAAATTCATTGATCCATTCTGCTAAGATATCGCTGGCTTCAAAGCCAAATTCGTAGAGTTGTTGTTCATCAAGGTTGTGTGCGTTAGGCTCGATACGATGGTTTTCTAGCCACTCGTCGTCAGGGATCACTAGCACTTCTTTGACTTGTGCTTCGTGAGTCGACCAAGTGAAAAGTAATGGGAAAGCTGGCTCGTCTGAAGAGTTGGCGACAGCCGTCATGAATATAGGTAAACTTGCCATAATTTAGAGCCAATGTTTGATTGTTAAGGAAGAATAAATGACCAGCCGAATCAAGATCAGTAGTGCGTTTGATGGCGGTAACATCTCCGTTATTAATGCTTCGGAGCCGGACAATATTAGAGTAAAGATCCCTAATGATACAAACTCTAAATTTTTGCAGTGGTTTTATTTTCGTTTACAAGGCGGAATGGGTGAGCAATGTGTCATCCATTTTGAGAACGCCAACGATGCCGCTTACCCAGATGGCTGGGTAGATTACCAAGCGGTAGCGTCTTACGACCGCGAGTATTGGTTCCGAGTACCTACCGAATACGTGGATGGTAAATTGGTGATTACTCATCAACCAGAACAAGACAGTGTGTATTATGCTTATTTCGCACCTTACAGTTACGAGCGTCATTTGGATATGATTGCTTGGGCTGCCAGCAATGAAGATTGTATTACTGATCATTTGGGCGAAACGGCTGAAGGTCGTGATATCACTTTGTTGGAGATTAGCAAAACCCAAGGGTTAGCAAAAAACATTTGGATTATTGCTCGCCAGCATCCTGGTGAAACAATGGCTGAATGGTTTATCGAAGGTTTACTTGAGCGTTTGTTTGATGAGTCTCACCCGATTGCACGCTCGCTTTTAAAGCAATGTCGTTTTTATGTTGTACCAAATATGAATCCAGACGGTGCTGTGCATGGTAATTTGCGTGTGAATTCCAAAGGTGTAAACCTGAACCGTGAATGGAAGAACCCAACGGCAGAATTCAGTCCAGAAGTGTTAGCTGTGCAAAAGAAAATGGCTGAAACGGGCGTTGATTTATTCTTGGATATTCATGGTGACGAAGCTTTGCCAGTTAACTTTGTGGATGGTTGCCAAGGCGTACCGTCGTTTGATGCTCGTATGGAAGCGATGGAAACCTTGTTTAAAGATGTCTTTACGGCTGTTAGTCCTGATTTTCAGACTGAGATCGGTTATACACCATCACAATTTGGTGAAGCGAATTTAACCGTGGCAACCAAGTGGGTAGGGGAAAAGTATAAGTGTTTGTCTTTCACCCTAGAAATGCCGTTTAAAGATAACAAAAACTTGCCTGATGATGTTGTTGGTTGGTCTCCAGAGCGGGCGAAAATTCTGGGTGCTGATGTCTTGTACCCAATTCATCAAGTGATTATGAGTGCTCACATGAAGGCAAATGATTGATTTATGTCTGCTACAAATAACGACTCCTTAGAGTTATTAAAACTCGCCATGCGCCAATTTACACAAGAGAGAGAATGGGAGCAATTCCACTCTCCTAAAAACTTGTCGATGGCGTTGGCGGGCGAGACGGCTGAATTATTGGACTGCTTTCGTTGGCTAACAGAAGAGCAATCTTATCAGTTGGATAATAAGCAGATGTTTGCGGTGAAAGATGAGCTAGCGGATGTGTTGCTTTTTACTGTTCGTCTGGCCGATAAACTGAACGTCGATCTGTTAAGCGCAGCACAACAAAAAATCGCTAAAAATGCCGAGCGTTATCCAGTCGAAAAAGTGAAAGGTAATGCGAAAAAATACAATCAGTATTAGCTTTTAGCTGTTAATACTTCTATTTGTAGCCATTTTCCGTTAATTGTAAGGTAAATCTTGATTTAGTGTCTAGCGAACTTGGGCAAACTGGATTAGGATCTGGCATTCGAAATTGCAATGAATTTAATACCCATATTTATTTTTATAAAACGTAATTTTAGGACGAAGAAAAATGCCTAAGGCAAGTGAAATCAAAAAGAATATTGCTATCAGCTATGACAATAAAACGTACATAGTAAAGGACATTGAGCGATCTGTACCACAGGGTCGCGCTGGCGGTAGTCTTTATCGTATGCGTATGTACGACGTGGTAACTGGCCGTAAATTGGATGAAACGTTCAAAGATTCCGATATGATCGATCTTGCCGATCTTGTTCGTCGTCAAGTGATGTTTTCTTATTCTGATGGCGATGAATTTGTGTTTATGGATAACGAAGACTACACGCCTTACAGTTTGAACAAGAGTGCTGTTGAAGAAGAGATTCTTTTTGTTAACGAAGAGACAGTGGGTATTCAGGTCGTTTTGGTTAACGAAGTGCCTGTTGTTATTGAGTTGCCAACTAACGTTGAGCTAGAAGTTATCGAAACAGATCCTTCAATCAAAGGCGCATCTGCGACTTCTCGTAACAAACCCGCTAAATTGTCTACTGGCGCGATTATCCAAGTGCCTGAGCATATTTCTACCGGTGACCGTATCAAGGTCAACGTAGAAGAACGTAAGTTTGCGGGCCGTGCTGAGAAGTAATACTTCCAACACTTTGCCAAAAATATAAAATGCAGCCAATTGGCTGCATTTTTTGTTTTAGACATTAGGTAAAAGAAGGGGGTGGTGTTTAATCTTTTTTAGCCGCTTCTTTTAATGCGTCTTTGGCCTTTTTCTCTGGATGGTTGTTTGCTTCTGTCAGTCCAGCTTCGCGTTGTACCGCAGCCAACACTCCGCGTAAAATTCCTAATTCTTGTTTCTCTGGACGAGAGCGATTAAAAAAGCGATGCAACTTATCTAGAACCTTGCCTGGATGGCTACGGATGATGAAGTTGATACCATAAAGTGTTTCTTCTAAATGTTCGTAGAAAAGATCCATGTCTTTTTTATGTGGATATTCTGGCGTTTCTTTTTTGTAGTTTTCTTTGTTTTGATTTGCCATCCAGATTTCATAAGCGACAATTTGTACCGCTTGTGAAATATTTAATACCGGATATTCATCATTGGCGTCGATATAAACTTGGCGATGACATTGAGCAATTTCATCGTTTAATAAACCTGTGGTCTCACGGCCAAAAACAATAGCAACATTATGATCAACGGCTTCTGGAATTACGCTTTCGGCGCATTCACGAGCATTCATAATAGGAAGCTGAAAAGTGCGATGACGAGCGCTTGTGCCAATGACAAGACTACAGTCTGCGATGGCTTCTTCTAATGTAGAAACGATGGTGGCATTTTCAAGCAGATCAACAGCACCGGCAGCGCGGCTGGTGGCTTCTTCTGATGGGTAGTCATTTGGGTCAACTAAATAAAGGTTGGTTAATCCCATATTCTTCATGGCTCGGGCAATAGCACCGACGTTGCCAGGATGAAAAGTGTTGATCAGTACGATTCGGATGTTACTTAGCATGGGTCGTGAAGTACTCTGGGTTGTTTGTCTCTTAGAGACCTTTGCACGACTACTCTGCTCGCCAATACTTTGTTAAAAATAGACTCAAAATGCTCATTTATAACTCATAAACACTGCTTTCTCGTGTATTTTTGCCTCGTCTTGGCTTCGCTCGTGACTTCGTGCAAAGGTCTTCAATAGTCAGATTATGGCTTTAGCGTGAGTGACTGCTCAGTGCTGGCAAAATCGACATTGTCTAAGATGACTTTGGTTGTGTCATTAAAGAGGAATTGGTTACAGGCGTGATGATACAGGGAACCTGTCTCTAACACCAACCGGTAGTTGCCTCTGGGGATGTAATTGGCTGCGTATGCTTGTTTTCCATACAAGTAGATAGAAAAGGGCGCTTGTCCGTCATAGGACTCGAAGGTGAGCATGCTGTGCTCGGGTAATTGGTTCAAAATGCGCAAACGGCTACTTCCGTCAGCCACACCAATTAACTCGCCATGCTGAGGTGCAGCACCGGGCTGGCCAAAGCAACCGGTTTGAAGTGCGTGTTGAATACTACCAAAGCCAATATTTTTTGTTTGCACCCATCCATTCATGCCGTTGTAACGGACAGTCAACCAGTTGCCTTGCGATTTAATACTTTGCAGATCTGATTGAGTTGGGATGGTTTGCAAGATGGCGCTGGATACATCTGGCTCTGCATAAAGCGTGGTGTCGGCTAAGGTGTAACTTATTCCAACACGAAACTGGGGATATAAGCCACTGATGTAGGTGGCTACTTTTTGCTCGGAGGCTGTTTCCTGCTTGGATGATTGCCAATACAGCGTGCTGTAAATGCCAGCAGCAAAACAAGCGATATAGGTAGCAGCGCGAAATGCAGCCTTTGCTGCGTCTAATTTAATCGGTTGGCTAACTGGTTCGTTATAGAACGACTGTGTGGATTGTGTGTATTCTTCTTCATCGTCCACAAAGGATTGGTAAGGTGGTATATCTGGTTTTTCGCCGCTTTGGTTGTCTGTATAGCTGTAGCCTTGTGAAGTAAAGTTTTTGGATGCCTTGAAGGCTTCTTCGTAAAGGGCTTTAACGCGTTTTTCATTTATGGTATTACGTGCTGCTTTGATAGCGTCATTACGTGTTTTTTCATGGTGAGCGTTGTTGCGCTTCATTTCTTCGTAGGCACGTTGTCGCTCTTTGACAAAGGCTTCCTGTTCTTTGTCTGTGGCGGTCGAAAAATTCGTATAACGGTTTTTGGCGCCAGAGCTTTGTGTGTTTTCTTTGGTAAAGGTAAAAGGTTTCCAGTCGTTGACTTGCGCACCTTGGCGAATGGCGTTGGTAACATTTTCGTAAGCAGCCTGAAGACGCTGAAAAAGCTCCGTTGTGTCTTTATCAGGATTTTTATCAGGATGATAGCGCCTTGCCAAACGTCTAAACGCGGTTTTTGCTTCCTGCTCGCTGGCGGTGGTTGGGATCTCCAGCAGTTGATAATCGTCTATTAGGCTCATGCGATGTTAGCTATTAACCGTGTTATTGTGGTGAGTGGATTCTGATGTCATTAATGTTTACAGCATTATGCACGATTTGTTGGCGCTGACAAAGGCGGAACTTTTAATCTAATAATTTGAGATAATCGTTCGGCGACATAGGTCGGTAGAGGTGATAACCCTGTCCAATTTGGCATTGCCATTGTAGTAATAGTTGTAAGATTTCTTCGGATTCAATACCTTCAGCAACACTAACGATATTAAGTGCCTTACAGAGATCTATCATGTTGCGGCATAAGGTCTGGCTTTGGGGATCATTTAATAAGTTCATTACAAAGAATTGGTCAATCTTTAATTCATCTGTTTCTAAAGCAACGAGATTTTGCATAGAGCTATAACCTACGCCAAAATCATCGATAGCAAGCTTAAAACCTGCATGATGTAGCTGTCTTACGTTGTTATGTACTATGTCGTTATTTTGGAAGATGCTGGTTTCAGTGATTTCTATAGTGAACTTACAGGCTGATAAATGATGATTTTGAAGCTTTTCAATGACTTGATTGGCAAAGTCTTCTTGAAGCAAATCAAGTGCAGATATGTTGATGGATAGGCGCTGTGTTGACAATGCAGCTGGGTGTTCAAAAGCCCACTGAAACACTTTTTCAAGCAACATATCTGTGAGCTTGTATATAAGACCTGTTTGTTCTGCTAATGGAATGAATTCTGCTGGCGATACTTGCCCTAAGTGCTTGTTGTACCAACGAACAAGAACTTCACCACCGATAATACTTCGATCTGCTAAATTGACTTGAGGCTGAATGTGAAAATAGAGCTTTTCATGTTCAATATCATCTGTCAGCTGAGTGATTAAACCCAATTGATGGGCGTGATTACTTTTTAGATTATCGGTAAAAGCAGCCCAGTTACCGGATGAATAAGTGACCGAGTGGTTAGCGATGAGTGCGTTCTGATACAGTTTGTCTAAATCCGCTCCCTGTGTAGGGTAAAGTGCGCTACCTATTTTATATTGGTGTCTGAAATGAATTTTGTTTACCAGTGTTGGGGTATCAAGAATCCGCTGGATTTTTAGTATCTGTTGCTTGATTTGATCTGGAGTTGTACTGATTAAGATGATATTGGTTGCTGTTATCCGAATGACTTTATTAATACTTTTATTGGGTAAAGGAAAAGATAAAACGCCTTCCATCCTTAGGGCTTGTTGATGAATACTTTGAATGATTTCTGATATAACGGAGTCTGCTTTGGCAGGGCCAAAAGCTTGGTTCAAAGTTTGGTAGTTGCTGATGTCTATCATGACAAGTGCTAGCTGTGGAGAGTGTGGCGCTATTGATGCTAATAGTGTTGGCAGCTTATCAAAATAATAGGTTCGGTTTGGGAGATTGGTTGATGAATCAGTGAGCGCTTGTAGTTTTCGATTACGTTCAAACTGCTTGGATTTATCTGCAAAAGCAAAGGCAAAGCCAAGTAGTTGTAGCATGCTAGAAATAGGAAGAATAGATTCCGTAAAAAGGTTTATGGGTAATATTTTCCAAAAGATAAGAGTGTTTAGTATGCTGCCAATGATTAAAAAGAACCAAGAAAACAAATAAAAGCGTACCGCAATAAAGCCTTTTAGATAGGCTTTTATGCCCCAATAGATACAAATAAAAAACAGAAATACTTCGAGGCAAGCAAACAGGAGCGCAGCGGTTTTAACCGAGAATAGTTGTGTCGAAAGTAAGAATATGATGAAAATGCTGTCACCATATTTTCTAATCAATGATTGAGAGGAAGGGATCCGAACTTCTTTTAAAAAATGTATGCTGAAGCGAAATAGTATCCAAGCTCCGATACCAAATATGACAAATAGGTTTCTAATGATCCATTGGCTAATTTCTTCTGAAAAAATCCATCTACTGAACCCTGTGACAACGGATAGCGCAATAAATATAATGATATTTAGGCCAAGGTAGTAAACAAAGCCTGGCTGTCTTAGTAGGATAAAAACAAAGACATTGTGAGCGAGTAGAATAACCAAACTACTGATGATAAAGGTCCAGAAAATCAGTTTTTCCTCTTTTTTGGCTTCAGCGTTTGTATCATCAAACAACATAAAAGGTGTTAGTAGCGGACTATTACCCTGTTTACGGACTAATAGCGTTGTATCCTGCTCATTGGACAATGATATCGGTATCCAAATGCCGTTGTAGCGTTTTGTATCACCTTTCCAGCTTTCTAGTGCGCCTCTTTTCCATTGTGACTGAAGCTGATCTCCATGAAATAAATAGAAATCAAGGTGTTCGATGACGTAGTAGTTTAAGGCAAGATGAATCGTTTGCCCCATGTTTGGTGTTGTGGTTTTGGGAAAGCTTAACTTATGCCAGTAAGCGCTTTCTGAGAAGCCTTGGGACTCTTCATAAATGCTTTGTTGAAATTCCCCATTTGATAGTACATCTTTAGCTGAAATGGGCTGTGTTTCTTTGAAGGTTGGAATTAGCACGTTGATCCTTGGATCACTTCCATTGGAAATGATCGTATTTTCTGCCCATAGCTGCGTTGCTATAAAAAGAAAAAAAAGAAAACACTTTGATGCCATTCCTACTGTTCCTAACTGAAAAAGGTGATGATTAGGGGAGATCCGTCTAAGAGCGGTATTATAAGTATGTTAGTGCAGTATCTCTAAGACTTTACTTGCATTCCTACTGGCTTTCTTAAAATATAGGCGACATTTTTAATCTATGTATACTGTTTAGGATTTTTATGAGCGATAAACTTACCCACTTGGATCATCAAGGCCACGCACATATGGTTGATGTCTCAGACAAAGACATTACAAAACGCACGGCAACCGCTCAGGCAATTCTTTTAATGCAACCAGCTACGTTAAAAAAAGTGATAGAAGGAGGTTTGCCAAAAGGCGACGTGTTGGCAACAGCTCGTATTGCAGGTATTCAAGCGGCAAAGAAGACATCTGACTTGATTCCATTGTGTCATCCTTTGATGTTAACGAAAGTGACGGTCGATATTATTGTTATCAGTGATTGTGAGTTGGAAGTGTTATGTACTTGCTCACTATCCGGTAAAACGGGTGTTGAGATGGAAGCCCTTACGGGTGCTAGTATCGCAGCATTGACGCTTTATGATATGTGCAAAGCAGTTGATAAGGGCATAGTTATTCGGAATGTGTCTTTGTTAGAAAAAAAAGGCGGTAAAAGCGGTGACTGGAGTAAAGGGAATGTCTAAGGTGAGGGTGGTATTTTTTGCGTCTTTGAAAGAAAGCATTGGTCAGAGCGAATACATTGCAGAGTTAGCATTACCTTTGAGTATTAGCGAATTAAAACACCAATTGGCTAATGAATTAGATAAAGGACAAGCGCTGCTTGAGAAAGGTATCCAATCCTCTATTGATTTCGAATTTGCTAGAGGCGCAGATATTGTCCCTGAATCTGTCAGTGAAGTGGCTTTTTTTCCACCTGTCACCGGAGGCTAAATGATTCTCGTACAGGAAGAAGATTTTCACGTTGATGTTTTATATAAAAGCTTATTGAAGGCTAATCAAACGGGTGCTGTTGCCATGTTTGTTGGTTTGGTACGCCAATTTTCTGACTTACCCAAAGAGGCCTGCAGCTTCGAGCTTGAGCATTATCCAGGAATGACAGAACGGAACTTACAAGTCATTGTTGATGAAGCCAATGCACGTTGGCCTTTATTAGACGTTTGCGTTGTGCACCGTGTGGGTCGTTTGTCAGTAGATGATCAGATCGTATTTGTTGGTGTCAGTGCCTCTCATCGTGCCGAAGCTTTTCAAGCGTGTGATTTTATTATGGATTATTTAAAAAGCCGAGCAGCGTTTTGGAAAAAAGAATCTGAAGGCTCAGATAGTCGTTGGGTAGAGGCCAATACTAACGACGAAAAAAGCCTAGAGCGTTGGTCAAAATAGCACAACTCACAATAAAGAGAAGTGCTAGTTCTTGTTGTGAGTGGTAATTAATGAGGTCGAAGAGTTTTCTTTCGGCCACTTGCATGGCGCTCCCGATATTCGGTATCAATGTATTTATCTGTTGTAGCCATGCTGGCATGGCCTGCGTCTTCTCTAACGTGTTCTTTTGGTCTCGTTTTTACGTCTTCCGATATGCCTGTGTGTCGTAACCAGTGAACGGTTGCAACACGTAGGTCATCAGCATCGGCTCTCATGCCATCTTCACACATGCGTTCATAAGCTTTGTCAAAGCACAGCTGAACTATGTTGCGAACCTGTCGTGAGCTTGTCATCGCACCTTGCCCTCGGTTTTTAGGTACAAGAGGTGTGTTTTCAGCAATGGTTGGCAGTAATGGTAAATCTCGAAACTGTCGATAGCGTTTTAACGCATTCAACATATCATCAGATACTGCAACAAGTCGTTCTTTATTACCTTTTGAAAGAACTTTAAACCACCAATGTCCGTCGGCGTCTTTTATAAAGTCGCCCATCACTGGCGCAGATCGTTCATCGGCGACTAATTCAGAAATTCGTAAATACATGCCAAGTAAAGCATTCATTATAAATAGAGTGCGTTCATGGTGTGCGGGATCTTCTTCAGCCAACATCTCTGCTGTTTCTATTACATAATCCCACTGTAAATTAGAAATACGTCTGACTTGTTTACGAGTGATTTCTTTTTTTACAAATTTACTTTTTTGTCGAATCAATGCCACAGGATTTTGCTGTGCAGCATCCTCTTGCATAAGAAATCCATAATAAGACGATAGGATTGAAAATGTTGCCCTGATGGCTGCTTGAGATAATGAGTGTTGTTTGGCTTTAGGTACATCACCATTTTTAAATTCTAATTTACTCACATGCGCAACAAATGGTCGCCAATCTTTATTGGCTGTTCTCTGCCCCATATGTAATTTAAAACGAGCGACGTTTTTAGTGCCAATCCAGCTTTCTGGAGGTGTTATACAAAAATGTATAAATTCTTCGATCTGATCACGACGTAACTGGGTTGTTGGGCATAAGGCGATATGCCATGACCAGAGGAGTAATCGCTCAACTTCTCGTCTATAAGAGTTGAATGTTGCTTGTGAGCCGTTGTAACTATAGATAAAGCATAATGCTAGCTGAAGATCTCGTCGATACTCAGGATCATTGATATGAGGTGTAGAGCTTTCTAAATGAGCAGCAATACCTTCAAACTGAGTAAAAGGATTCGGTAAATGTTCTAAGTTATCTATTAAAGCAAGCGGTGTCATAATCTTTTATATCCAAACAGATGATGTATATTAGCAAATTTTTCGATCTATCCCTATCGATTTGTCTCTATATCGGGAATCGCTCTTAAGTGAAAGTCACGTGTTGTGTATTTATTCCTTATTCGACTGTTTTTTTGCCTTATTTATTTTGATTTCTACCTATTTTTTGTGATCTTTACTCGAATTGATGTTTGTTAGTTCGTATTTGGAACAAACGTGGAAGATATTGTTTTGGGCTTTTTAATTTTCAGTAAAGGACTATTATAAAATTATCGAAGCGATAAACGATTTGAATTTTAAATATTAATGATTGCTCTCTCAAGGAGAAAAATATGAAAACTATCACTAAAGTAACTTTGGCTCTATTAACTGCTTCTGCAATGACAACTGCAGCTTTTGCTGAAACAGGCATTGAACGTGTTCAAAGTGCAAAAGGTAGTGTTGAGGCGTTAGGTGTGACTCTTGAAAATATGGGCGCTAATGTTGATACCAGTGTTGATTTAAATGGTGCTTATACTTTTGAACAGAAAACAGCTGTTTATAATGCGAAACATGCTGAACTTCAAAATCAATTTGACGCTTTGCATGCACAATCTGCAGAGTAATTAAACGCTTGATGATCGATTCAAATACTATTTAATTTTAAAGGTGAATATTATGAAAAACTTAAATAAAACTATTTTAGCGCTATTGGCTGCTTCTGTAATGACGACAGCAGCTTTTGCTGAAACAGGTACTGAACGTGTTCAAAGTGCAAAAGGCAGTGTTGAGGCGTTAGGGGTAACACTTGAAAATATGGGTGCTAATGTTGATACCAGTGTCGATTTAAATGGTGCTTATACGTTTGATCAAAAAGCGGCTGTATATGACGCTAAGCATACAGAATTGCAAAACCAATTCGATGCATTACATGCTCAAACAGCGGAATAATAACCCCATTTAACAGATTAAAGGATAACGATATGAAAACTTTAAATAAAACTATTCTAGCTCTAGTAACAGCATCTGTAATGGCTACAAGTGCGTTTGCAGCTTCTGGTGAGAGTCCTACTGACCGCATTCAAAGTGCTAGAGGTAGCGTAGAAGCACTTGCTGTAACACTTGAAAACATGGGCGCTGATGTCGATGCAAATGTTAATTTGAATGGTGCATATAGTGTAGATCAGAAAGTATCTGCATACGAAACTAAACATGCTGAATTGCAAGCACAGTTTGATGAACTCCACGCACAATCAGCAGAATGATGCTGACTTGCTGTAGATAAAAAAGCCAAACTTTTAGTTTGGCTTTTTATTTTTTTATATTTCGCTAATTTCTATTTTCTTCTTCTAAGTCTTCTTGTTTTTCTGCTTCATTAATTATTTTAAATTTTGCTGCTGTCTCTTGTATGGCATTTTTGTCGTTATCTTTAGCGTCATTTTCGGCTCGTTTAATTAAATACTCTGCAGTTTTATCCTTTCCTTGGCTAAAGTCTAATAAAGCTCGATAGTTTAGTGCCATAGGGATGTTGTTTCTAGATTGATAATATTGAATGTTTGCTCTCCAAATTAATCGCTGCTCATAAAGATAATTTGAATAAACTGAGATAGGTTTTGTCTTAGTTAATTGTGCATTAAGCATTGAAAAAAGAATACCTTTTGGTGCAAGGTCTAGCCGCATATTTATGATGTTAAGGCCTTGCTCTGTTTGGCCTGAAGCAGCAAAACTAAGCGCTTGTAAGTAATCTGTGAATTGATTGTGTTTTTCTAGTTTATTTAAAAAAATTAGGGCTCTATCGGGAGATTGGATAAGATAAGAAAAAAGTCCTTTGGCGAAATTTTTAGCGTCGTTATCCTGTATCTTTTGATCTAAATAGGTAAACGGTTTGTCCTCAATACCTGCTCTGTACGCTAGTAGGCTTGCTCTAAAAAATTCAAAGTCTGTTGTTCTATTCTTGCTTAAGATAGTTTCTTTAGTCTCGGTACTAAAGGAATCAGATAGCCTTGAGTTTGGCGAAGGATGGCTTGATAAATATTCCAGTTTGGGTCTTCCCAGTGCTTGCTTAAAGAAAGCCTGAAATAATTTTGTCATACCCTCAGGTGCGAGTCCTGCGTTGATTAGATATTCTCGACCACGTCGATCGGCTTCTTGTTCTTGGTTGCGACTATAAGTTAGAGTATTTTCTGCCTGATTCGCTATACCCCCTAGCCAAAGTGCTGTTGTGGCATCAGAGCCGGCGCCAGCTAGGGCTGCAGCTATTCCTGCTCCCAGCATGACAAGAGTCTTCTGTAACTCTTCACCAGAATGTTTGGTTTGGCGCTCATAGTGCCGAAGGTCCAAATGAGCAATTTCGTGTCCTAATAAGCCAAATAGCATGTCTTCACTAGTTATCATCTCCATAATATCTGAGTAAATGAAAAGATGATTGCCTGGAATGACAAAAGCATTACTTTGCGAGCTGTTCAAAAGTGTCATTTCGACTGTGGTGTTATAAAGATTCGTTTGCGGAAGAATTTGAGATAGTGCATCTTTTAAGTAATCGTAGGCTGGAGGGAAGTCGATTAATGCTCGGCTTCCATTTAGTTTTCGAAACCAATATTGTCCTAGTATGTAGGAGGGATTAGACAAGGCTCTTTCGTCTTTGTTCGCTTCCAGATCAGGAATGCTGGCTGTACTTATATTGGACAAAGTACTTGTAAAAACAACGGCTAAGATGGTTAAGCCTGTTGTAACGTTTGAAAATAGTCTCATAATATGGCTAATGTATTCATTGGGTAAATTATAAAATGACGATCAATCTAGGCAATCAGTATGACGTAATCTTGGATGCAAGAGAAGATCGTTGCCCAATGCCTTTGTTAAAGGCAAAAATGGCGTTAAGTAAGATGGCGGTGGGAGAGCGCTTATGTGTGACAACCTGCGATGCAGGTTCGTTAAAAGATATCCCTCAATATACGGCACTCGTCGGATTTACTTTATTGTCAACATGTGAAGACAATGATGTGTATACCTTTGTTATTCAAAAAAGCTGAAACGGACTCGATATGTTTAAAATTGTTGATACGCTGATTAAACGGTATTTTTCTAATGAAGAAGTAGTGGTCTTTCTTTTATTACTGATTACTACGCTCTGTGTTTTGGCTTTTTGGGGCGGGATTCTAGCACCAATATTAATTGCTATCGTCTTAGCATTTTTACTGCAGGGTTTAGTTGATCGGCTGCAACGTCTCCGACTTGGTCATCTCACATCTGTTTTTATTGTATTTTTCACTTTCTTAACCGCCTGTAGTGTTTTTATCGGTGTCATGGTACCAATTATTTGGCGCCAGGCTGTACGACTCGTGCAAGATGCACCGAGGATGTTTATGGTAATTCGCAATGAAGTGCAGCAATTTGCTGAAGGGCATAGTGATTTAGTTAGTCAAGCGGCGATAGATGAAGTAACAAATTCACTGGCCAATGAGTCAACGAATCTTGGGCAATGGTTGTTATCTTTTTCATTGTCGAGCATTCCTTCGTTGTTCTCAGTTGTTATTTACGTGGTATTAGTGCCATTGGTGATTTTTTTCTTGTTAAAAGACCAAGATAAAATACTTGATTATTTGACGTCTTGGTTGCCTAAGGAAAGAAAAATGATGCGTAATATCGCTCATGAAATGAATGGCCAGATTGCAAATTATATTCGAGGCAAGTTCATTGAGATGTTTGTCGTTGGTGTAGTGACTTATGTTGTATTTTTGGTGTTTGGTTTGAAATACGCAGAGTTGCTGGCCTTGTTAGTCGGTTTGTCGGTGTTGATTCCTTACATCGGTGCGGCTGCCGTGACTATTCCAGTTGTGTTGGTGGCGTTCTATCAATATGGAACTCAGAGTGAATTCATCTATGTGGTGGTTGCCTATTTAATCGTTCAAGCATTGGATGGTAATGTGCTTGTCCCTTTATTGTTTTCAGAGGCAGTGAACTTGCATCCGCTGGCAATCATTGTTGCAGTTTTGTTTTTCGGTGGTATATGGGGATTCTGGGGGATATTTTTTGCGATTCCATTAGCTACTTTGGTAAAAGCTATTATTAATGCGTGGCCAAACCAAGAGCTGTTGTCCTCATAGTTTTTTCTTTTGCTGCATAAGCTTAAAGCCCCGCTCTTATTGCTTTAAGAGTGGGGCTTTTTCTTAGGTCTAAAAAGTAAGTTTAAAAAGGGTAGGTTTAAAAAGTTAGTCTAGAACGGATGCGAGCAAAATACTAAAAGGAGGAAGGACGATAGTCTTTCCATCTATGTACCCACTGTGCATGGCTTCTGGCAAGGTCAATGCTGATAGTTTGAGTTCGACTGGTAATATGATGTCTTGGTTAGCGGTATTGATTGCCACGTAAAGACGTTTGCCATTATAGCTACGAAGGAATGTCAGTGTTGTTTCATCGTTGTAGATAAACTTAATGTCACCATGGCGTAACTCAGGATGACTGCGCCTTACATGAAGAAAATCTCGATAAGCATGCAAAACAGAATGGCGGTTGCCTTCCTGTTCGCTAACCGCTAATGGTTTTTGGTCTTCTGCAATGGGTAGCCAAGGTTGAGCGGACTGAGTGAACCCTCCCAGTGTTTCGTTTTTCCATGGAATAGGGGTTCTGCAACCGTCTCGACCTTTAAACTCTGGCCAGAAAGCAATACCAAAAGGATCAACTAATTGATCAAATGTCAGCTCTGCTTCAGGTAGTCCAAGCTCCTCTCCCTGATACAAACAAACACTCCCGCGCAAGGTTAAAAGCATTGCCATATAGATTTTGCTTTTGGCAATTGGGTCATGGTTATTTCCCCAGCGTGTAGTTACTCGTTCCACGTCGTGATTGCCGATCGACCAACAAGGCCAGCCATCGCCTAATCCCGCTTCTATTGTTTCCATTGTGTTGCGAATGTGAGCCATCGAGGAATCATGAGTGAGTAGGTCGAACGAGTAGCACATGTGTAACTTATCTTTGCCTTGTGTATAAGCTGCCATGGTTTCAAGTGCAAAATCACAGCCTACTTCACCAACGGTTGTAGTGTTTGGATATTGGTCTAATAAGGTGCGTAAACGTTTTAAAAAGGCAATATTTTCAGGTCTGGATTTGTCATATAGATGCAGCTGGTAAGCGTATGGATTGTCGAGTCGTACCCCAATACTTCCTTCCACCACTTCTTTTTTGGGAGGGTTACTTTTTAGCTCAATGTCATGATAGTAATAATTTGCTGTATCTAGTCGGAAGCCGTCTACGCCGCGTTTTAACCAAAACTCAACGGTTTCAAGTAATGCGTCGACAACGACAGGGTTATGGAAGTTTAAGTCTGGCTGGCTGTCTAAGAAATTATGAAGATAATATTGTCTACGACGGCTATCCCAATGCCAAGCTGGACCACCAAAAACAGACAGCCAATTATTAGGGACTGAACCATCTGGATTTGCATCCGCCCAAACATACCAATCGGCTTTGCCGTTGTCATGACTACTGCGAGACTCAACAAACCATGGATGCTGATCTGAACTATGATTTAGAACTTGGTCAATCATAACTTTAAGGCCGTGATGATGAGCGGAAGCAATCAGTTCATCAAAGTCGGCCAGTGTTCCGAAAATAGGGTCCACGTCACAGTAGTTGGAAACATCATAACCAAAGTCTTTCATGGGTGAAGTGAAAAACGGAGAGAGCCAAATCGCGTCAACGCCTAATGAAGCGATGTAGCTCATCTTCGCCGTTACGCCGGGAAGGTCGCCGATACCATCGTTATTTGAGTCGAAAAAACTACGAGGATAAACCTGATAAATTACGGCGCCACGCCACCATTCTGTTTTGTTTGTCATGATTGTCCTCGTTGTAAATAAGAAAATTATTAATATGAGCAGGGACAGGATAGGTTAAATTTGTAGCGGACTTGCACCATTATCTGTCGTGCTTTTTTACAATATTTCCAGCATACTTAATCATTATAATTAATGCATGATCTTTGTTGTCTTATTTGGCAGTAAACATCGTAATTTTTTGGAGCCATGATGTTTTCTGAAAATGCTCGCCCTGTGGCTTGGCCTTTATTTTTCTTTTACTTTTTTTTCTGTGCTGTTATCGGCGTCATGATGCCTTATATATCGATGTATTATAAATCGATTGGCTTAACCGCTTCCGAGATTGGTCGTTTGATGTCTACTTTCACTTTGTCTGGCATTTTGGTACCGCATTTTTGGGGATGGTTAACTGCGAAAGTAGGTTTGCCAAAACGCATACTTCAATTAGGCATTTTAGGTTGTTTTATTGCCGTCATTCCGTTTAATTGGAGCGATCAATTTGAAACCTTGTGGCTATTGACCTGTACTATGGCGCTGTTTTATTCGGCACTTATCCCGATGACGGACTCTTTGACTGTGCGTAGTATCCGACAATTGGATGTACCCTATACACGTTTAAGAGCCGGTGGTTCAATTGGTTATGTGTTTGCAGTAACTGGAGCTGGTTTTTTAATCGGTCAATTTGGGATAGGTGTCGTTATTCCTACAATGTGTGCATTTATGGCACTTGCAGTTGTGACGTCTTTTTTCCTTAAAGAACAGGCCTATGAGACCAATCAACCCAAGGCGACAACTTCTTTTTTTGCATTAGTAAAAAATCCTGAATCGATGCTGTTTTTTGTTTTAGCATTTTTGGCTTTTATGTCACATGCGCCTTTCAATGTTTTCTTTGCCGTGCATCTGTCTAACTTTGGTTACAGTGGCGAACAAATTGGCTTATTGATGGCTTTGGGTGTGGTGATTGAAATTTTCTTGTTCTTATTTTTTGGTAATACAATTAAGCGCTTTGATGTGGTCCACATTATTACACTTTGTTTTATTTGCGGTATTGTTCGTTGGTTATTAGTCGGCTGGTTTGCCTCTATTGCATGGGTGCTTATTTTTACGCAGTTGCTCCACTGTATTACGTTTGCACTGTTTCATATGGTTTCCATTGAGCAGATTAGACGTCTTTTTCCAGAACGATTTGCTGGTCAAGGTCAAGCCATGTATAGCGCTTTTGCTATCGGCTTAGGCGGTGGACTGGGAATGGTAATTACTGGTTATCTTTGGGAATGGTTGGGTGGAGCTTGGGTTTTTACTCTAGCAGCTTGTGTTAGTACGCTGGCACTAACAATACTTCTTATTAGTCAGCGCCGTTAGTTTTCCTAAAAGTCTTTTCCTAAATATCCTATAAACTTGTGCTGTCGCATTTAAGTAATTCAATAAAAGCGATAGCAGCACGGCTAAGTGTTCTTTGCTTATGATGAATAACTCCTAGTTTTCTTTCTACGTTCAAATCCGGCAAGTTTAATACGACGAGTTTTTCGTCGACTAGTGTCGAAGGAAGTAGTGACCAACCCCAGCCAATGTTAACCAGCATCGCTAATGTTTCTAGGTTGTTCGTGTTCATTCGCACCTGAGGTTTTAGGCCTTGTTTGCCAAATGCTTGTTCTGCTATTTGTCTTGTGAAAGTGTTTTTGTTGGGCAAAACGCAGGCATGCTGTGCTAATTCAATTAGACTCAAGTTTTTAGAAAGCGCGAGAGGGTGATCTTTACTGACCACACAGGCAAGTGGATCAGACCAAATAGGCAATGATTCAATGAGCGGATTTTCTTTATTAGATAGAGTAATAATCCCCAGTTCTGCTCTTCCTTTTAATACATCTTGATAAGCTTCTTCAGATTGAACAAATTCAATTTCTAATTGTGCGCTTGGGAAATCTTCTTGAAATCGTTTGAGAGATTTAGGTAAGCGGTGTAAGCCAACGTGATGGCTAGTGGATATGCGTAATTCACCGCTTACATCTTGCATTTGTAGTGTCATGCTGCGCTTTATGTCTTGCAGGTCCTCTGCCATTTTTCGTGCTTTGGGTAATAGACGAATACCAGCTTCGGTTAATTGAACCTGACGCCCGATGCGATCAAAAAGTTTTACTCCAAGACTGCTTTCAAGTGAGGCAACACGTTTGCTAATAGCGGGTTGGGTAACAAAAAGTTGATCACCAGCTGCTGAAAAAGAGCTGGTTTCGGCGACTTTTATAAAAGTAAGCAGTTCGGCAATGTCTATCATTCCAAAAAATTATCCAAAACATGAAAAATATGAATTTGAGTAATTTAAGCCAAAGTTTTAGGATAGCGCAATAGATTTCTGAGGAGAGAACTTATGTCAGGCAAAACACTTTATGACAAGTTGTGGAATAGCCACCTTGTTCAGCAGCGAGATGACGGCAGCGCATTGATTTATATCGATTTGCAGTTGCTTCATGAAGTAACATCGCCTCAAGCATTTGAAGGGCTTCGATTGGCAGGACGTAAGCCTTGGCGTGTGTCTTCAAGTTTGGCAACGCCAGACCATAACGTACCAACGACTAAGAAAGAGCGTATTTCTGGCGTAGATGGTATTGCCGATCCAGTTTCTAAAATCCAAGTTATCACTTTAGATGACAACTGTAACGAATTCGGTATTACTGAATTCAATATGAAAGACATCCGCCAAGGAATCGTACACGTTGTTGGGCCAGAGCAAGGTGCGACGCTTCCAGGTATGACGGTTGTTTGCGGTGATTCACATACATCTACTCATGGTGCTTTTGGTGCTTTGGCACATGGTATCGGTACATCAGAAGTTGAACACGTATTAGCAACTCAGTGTTTGGTACAAAAGAAAAGCCGCAATATGCTGGTTCGTGTTGATGGTGAATTGTCTCCATGGGTTTCTGCGAAAGACGTTGTCTTGGCGATTATCGGTGCGATTGGTACGGCTGGTGGTACGGGGTACGCCATTGAATTTGGTGGAACGGGTATTCAATCATTGTCGATGGAAGGACGTATGACTGTCTGTAACATGGCAATCGAAGCGGGCGCTCGTGTTGGTTTGATCGCAGTAGACGATACCACTATCGAATATGTAAAAGGTCGTCCTTATGCGCCAAAAGGCGAGCATTGGGATATGGCTGTTGAAGCCTGGAAAGATCTTGTTTCTGATAAAGACGCGCAATTTGACGAAGTGGTTGTGCTGAAAGCTGAAGATATCAAGCCACAGGTTACATGGGGAACGTCACCTGAAATGGTTATCGCCATTGATGAGCCAATTCCTCGCCCTGAAGATCAGAAAGATCCGGTGAAAAAAGAAGGTTATGCGCGTGCTTGGAAATACATGGGTTTAGAAGGCAAAACTATGCTGGCTGATGTCACTCTTGACCGCGTTTTTATTGGCTCTTGTACTAATTCACGCATTGAAGATTTACGCATCGCAGCGCAAGTTGTTAAAGGTCGTAAAGTGGCTTCTACTCTTAAGCAAGCGATTGTTGTCCCGGGTTCTGGCTTGGTTAAAGCGCAAGCTGAAAAGGAAGGTTTGCATGAAATCTTTGAGGCGGCTGGATTAGAGTGGCGCGAACCAGGTTGTTCTATGTGTTTGGCAATGAATGCTGACAAGTTAGGTGCTGGCGAACATTGTGCGTCTACCTCGAACCGTAACTTTGAAGGCCGTCAAGGCTTTGGTGGTCGTACGCATTTGGTTAGCCCTGCGATGGCTGCGGCCGCAGCAATTGCTGGTCACTTTGTTGATGTTAATGAGTTTGTGAAACACTAGGAGAGAAGAGCATGCGTCCCTTTACTAAACACACAGGTTTAGCCGCTCCTTTGGATTTGGCAAACGTTGATACAGATATGATTATTCCGAAGCAGTTCTTGAAATCCATCAAGCGTACTGGCTTTGGTAAAAATTTATTTGATGAGCTTCGCTACGAAGATGAAGGTCAACCAGACCAAGAATGCGATGGTCGTCCTATTCGTAAGGATTTTGTTTTAAACCAAGATCGTTACAAAGGCGCGAGTGTGTTATTGGCTCGTCAGAACTTTGGTTGTGGCTCTAGTCGTGAACATGCGCCTTGGGCATTAGATGATTACGGTTTCCGCGCGATTATTGCTCCAAGCTTTGCGGATATTTTTTACAATAACTGTTTTAAAAATGGTTTGTTACCGATCGTTTTACAAGCTGAAGAAGTGGATCAATTGTTCGCTGAAGTGGCATTACGTGAAGGTGCTCAAGTGATTGTCGACCTTGAAAACCAAACTGTTACATCGCCTTCTGGTGCGATATTTGAGTTTAATGTCGATAACTTCCGTAAACATTGCTTGTTGAATGGTTTGGATGATATTGGTTTGACGTTACAGCAAGATTCTGCGATCCGTCGTTACGAAGAAAAACGCATGAATGATGCGCCTTGGCTTTTCTTGCCACGCGGTCAGTAAACAAAAGACATAGCTTTTAAGGGTTTAAAATGACTAAAAATGTATTGGTATTACCGGGTGACGGTATTGGTCCAGAAATCGTAGCGCAAGCGGTTCGAGTATTGGATGCGGTAAATGGACAGTTTTCATTGAATATTCAACATGAAAGCGCCTTGGTTGGTGGTTCTGCTTATGATGAGACGGGTTCTCCATTGCCTGAAGAAACATTAGCAAAAGCGAAAGCAGCAGATGCTATTTTGCTTGGCGCTGTGGGTGGTCCTAAGTGGGATAAGTTAGACATGTCTGTTCGTCCTGAAAAAGGCTTACTTGGCTTACGCTCTAACCTTGAGTTGTTTTCGAATCTTCGTCCTGCAATTTTGTATCCGCAGTTAGCGGATGCGTCTAGCTTGAAACCAGAAATCGTTGCTGGCTTGGATATTCTGATTGTTCGTGAATTAACGGGCGGTATTTATTTCGGTCAACCTCGCGGTATTCGTGTATTAGAAAATGGCGAACGCGAAGGCTTTAATACCTATGTTTACAATGAATCAGAAATTCGTCGCATCGGTCGTTCAGCTTTTGAAGCAGCTCGTCAACGTGGCAAGCGCGTCTGTTCAATTGACAAGTCCAACGTACTAGAAGTGACGGTTCTTTGGAAAGAAGTCATGGAAGAAGTAGCGAAGGAGTATCCTGACGTCGAATTGACTCATATGCTAGTAGATAATGCTGCGATGCAGCTTGTTCGTGCACCAAAACAGTTTGATGTAATGGTTACTGGCAATATGTTTGGTGATATCCTTTCTGATGCTGCGGCTATGTTGACAGGTTCTATTGGTATGCTACCTTCTGCTTCTCTAAATGCTAAAGGTCGCGGTATGTATGAGCCATGTCACGGCTCTGCGCCAGATATTGCGGGTAAAGGAATCGCTAACCCATTGGCGACAATTTTGTCAGTTGCTATGATGTTGCGTTATTCTTTAGACGCAAAAGATGCGGCGGATGCTATTGAAGCGGCAGTAAGTAAGGTTCTAGATCTAGGTTTAAGAACCGCAGATATTGCATCAAAAGGATGCGAAACTGTTAGTACGCAAGCCATGGGCGATGCAGTTCTAGCAGCATTAAAAGCGTAATATCATAACGATATTGGGCATTCATTAGGGATACTGCTCTTGGTATGAGTGGCCCCACAAAAAAAGGTAACATTAACCATGTCAAAACAAACTGTAGGTTTAGTCGGATGGCGCGGAATGGTCGGTTCCGTGTTGATGCAACGAATGATGGAAGAAAAAGACTTTGATCATATTGATCCAGTTTTTTTCACTACATCTCAAACGGGGCAGAAAGGTCCAGAAATTGGTAAAGATATTCCATTGCTTCAAGATGCAAGTGACATTGAATCATTGAAAAAGATGGATATTATTATTACCTGTCAAGGCGGGGATTACACCAAGGCTATTTACCCACAGTTGCGTAATGCTGGTTGGAAAGGTTACTGGATTGATGCGGCGTCTTCGTTGCGTATGGATAAAGACGCGATTATCGTACTTGATCCTGTTAACTTAAATGTTATCAAGCAAGGTTTAAGCAATGGCGTAAAAACGTTTGTAGGCGGTAACTGCACAGTTAGTTTGATGCTATTGGCGCTAGGTGGGTTGTTCGAGAAAGGTCATATTGAATGGATGACCTCTATGACTTACCAAGCTGCTTCTGGAGGCGGTGCACGCCACATGCGTGAATTGATCAATCAAATGGGTATGTTACATGGTTCTGTTGCGGCTGAGCTTGCAGATCCTGCTAGTGCGATTCTAGAAATTGATCGTAAAGTCGCAGAAACAATGCGTTCTGGTGTATTGCCAACTGACCAGTTTGGTGTGCCATTAGCTGGTTCTTTGATCCCTTACATTGACAGTCAGCTTGATAACGGTCAAAGCCGTGAAGAGTGGAAGGCGCAGGCGGAGTGTAACAAGATCTTAGGTATCGATGGTAAGCCAATTCCAGTTGACGGGTTATGTGTCCGCATCGGTGCGATGCGTTGCCATAGTCAGGCTTATACTATTAAGCTAAACAAAGACATTCCTATTGCTGATATCGAAGGCATGCTTGCTCAACATAATGATTGGGTAAGTGTTATTCCTAATGATAAGCAAGCAACTATGGAGCGTCTAACTCCAACAGCGGCGACTGGAACATTGAATATTCCTGTTGGTCGTATTCGCAAGTTGAACATGGGGCCTGAATATATCAGTGCTTTCTCTGTTGGTGATCAGTTATTATGGGGTGCAGCAGAGCCATTGCGCCGCATGTTACGCATTTTGCTAAATGACTAGAATCGCCTAGTTTATTTTCCAAAAAAAGCGCCAGTCATACGTGACTGGCGCTTTTTTTTGCTTGCTTGGTTGAGTAGGGCATGATGTTATCAATGAGTGGTATGGCTCCATTTTTTGATAGTAGGATTACGTGGCCAAGACAAATAGAAGCTTTAGGAGGGTGTGTGTTATCAAGATTGCCAAAGTGGGTTGAGTATGGTGCATTTTTGCTTGCTTTGATCGCTGGAAGTGTTAATGCAGTTGCTTTGATAGGTTTTCAGCATCAAGCAGTGTCGCATTTATCGGGTACTGCTACGCTTATTGGTAGTGCTTTGTTAAATCCAATACCGGGGACACTTTTGCATCTAATTGGAATACTGCTAAGCTTCTTATTTGGTTCTGCGCTTTCTGGTTTTATGTTGACGGGAACATCATTGAAACTAGGTCGCTTATATGATGTCTTATTAATCATTGAGGCCGCACTTTTATTAATTGCCATGTATTTTTTGTTAAACAATCATACCTCAGGCCATTATTTTGCGTCAGCTGCTTGTGGTCTTCAGAATGCTCTTGCAACAACTTATAGTGGTGCTGTGGTACGAACTACCCACTTAACCGGCATCTTTACTGATTTGGGCATTATGCTGGGAGGAGCTTTACAAGGAAAGCCTATGGATAAGCGAAGGGCTTTTTTGTTTCTTATCATAGTGACAGGTTTTATTTTTGGTGGCTCAATAGGGACGTGGTTATTTCATCAATTTAGTTTTTATACTTTGTCTGTACCGGCTGGATTATGCGTATTCCTCGCCATTCTTTATCGGTTGTACAGTAGTCGTTTGATGCGAAGTGTTGAGCCAGTTTAGGAACAAAATAAATTTGCTATTTAAACTTTCTATGATGATGCTATAGCCAGTTATAGGGAAAATAAATACATATTTTTATACAATATAGACTTGAAATGTTTGCTAGATTTTTAGACTTATGATATTGATATATAAAGTTTTTTAAGGCAGATTCTTTGCGTTTGTATGTAAGTTCTTGGCTTTAATCATGATCTTGAGCAAGTATTTACAATATGGGTATTGAAATTTGGGCATACCATCCTTAGATTATAGGTAAGGGCAACGGAGGAGGAACAAGACTTAAGTTAATAAAAAACCTGACCAAAACAGAAGGAAATTCTCTATGTATACATTGAATATTAGCGGTCACCACGTCCAATCTGGTGAAGAAGTTCAAGAAGTAGTAAAAGATAAAATGGATCATTTGGCGCGTATCAATAATCAGATAACCACCATTAATGTGACCTTAAATACAGAGAAGCATGGGACTCATGAATTAATTGTAGAAGCCAGTGTTCATATTCCTGGTCATGATCTTTTTGCAATGGTACAAACAGATAAACAACTTAAACCTGCCCTTGACCTGTTAGTTGGCAAGTTAGAGAAACAGTTAATTAAACATAAAGCGAAGCATGCTGGTCGACAGCACCATATTAACGCTAAGGATGTAGAAAGCCCTGTAGAGCGTCAGTTGCAAGCTGAATTTGATGAGCTTGTTGAGCGCGAAGTTATTTAGTTAACCAAATCTTCTAGGATAAAGCCTCGCTTATGCGGGGCTTTTTTGTTTTTATTAGTCGCTATTTTTGTTGGTTACGGGCTTTATCGTTTAAGGCCAATAAAAAATGCCAGTGCAACCTCCACATATTGCCTGTAAGGCTTTTTGAAGGTTAACACTGGCATTGCATTATATTAACAATATGATCTTACAGTAGAGTTTAGATGTTGTTTACAGGAATAAACTCTACTGGAGCCATTGTCATTGCATCTAGTGGTGGAGCGAAGTCCGTTAGAGTAATGCCATCCACAGCTGCTTTGTATTCTTCCAATGTTGGGAAACGTCCCAATATTGTAGAAAGCACGACTACTGGAGTAGAACCAAGCAAAGACTCACCTTTCTTCTCTTTAGAGTCTGCTACAACACGGCCTTGGAATAATCGAGTAGAGGTGGCAATAACCGTATCACCTGGCTCTGCTTTTTCTTGGTTACCCATGCATAGGTTACAACCAGGGCGTTCTAAGTACATGATGTTTTCGTATTTAGTGCGTGCTTCGCCTTTTGGCTTAGCATCATCAAATTCGAAGCCAGCATATTTTTTCAGAATATCCCAATCACCCTCAGCTTTTAACTCATCAACGATGTTATACGTTGGTGGCGCAACAACTAATGGAACTTTGAATGATACGCTACCGTTTTGTTTTTCAAGGTTACGCAACATTTGGGCGATGATTTGCATATCGCCTTTGTGAACCATGCAAGAGCCAACAAAACCTAGATCAACAGGCTTGTCTTTATAGAAAGAAACTTGGCGAATCACATCGTGAGTGTAACGTTTAGACACGTCATCATTGTTGACATCTGGGTCGGCAATCATTGGTTCAACGATTTCGTCAAGGTCAACAACGACATCAGCATAGTAATGAGCATTGTTGTCTGGAACTAGTGCAGGTTGTTCACCTGAAGTGATACCAGCAATACGCTTGTCTGCAAGCTTGATAAGGCCATGTAGAGTTTGTGCTTCATTCTCCATGCCTTTGTCTATCATGATCTGGATGCGTTTTTTAGCTAATTCAAGGGACTGGATAAGAGTCTTATCTTGAGAAATACAGATGGAAGCTTTAGCTTTCATCTCAGCAGTCCAGTCAGTGAAGGTAAAAGCTTGGTCAGCCATAAGTGTGCCGATGTGCACTTCGATTACACGACCTTGGAATACGTTTTCGCCGCCAAACTGTTTAAGCATCTGAGCTTGGGTAGCGTGTACAACGTCACGGAAATCCATGTAGCTCTTCATTTCACCTTTAAAGGTTACTTTTACAGACTCAGGGATTGGCATAGTTGCTTCACCTGTAGCAAGAGCTAATGCAACTGTTCCTGAATCGGCACCAAAAGCAACGCCTTTAGACATACGAGTATGAGAGTCACCACCAATGATAATTGCTGTGTCATCAACAGTAATGTCATTCAATACTTTATGAATAACATCTGTCATTGGAGGATAAACGCCTTTAGGGTCACGGCCAGTTATCAATCCAAACTTGTTCATGAAAGACATAAGTTTTGGAATGTTAGCTTGGGCTTTAGAGTCCCAAACTGACGCAGTGTGACAGCCAGATTGATAAGCACCATCAACGCTTGGAGAAATAACAGTGGCAGCCATAGACTCCAATTCTTGAGCTGTCATTAAGCCAGTAGTATCTTGTGACCCAACAATGTTTACTTTTACGCGAACATCAGAGCCAGCGTGAAGTGCTTTTTTAGATTTAACACCTACTGCGTTTTTGTTGAAAATTTTCTCAACAGCCGTTAGGCCTTGATCATCGTTTGAAATTTCTTGTGCTGGAGCGTAAACAGTTGGTGTTGGGATGCCTAAAGTTTCTGCTGCAAATGTTTGTAATTTTTTACCAAAAACAACAGCGTAGGAGCTGCCTGCTTTCATAAACTCAACTTGTTGAGGAGTGAAAGCGGAAGAAACATCAACCAACTCTTTATCACCGTTGTAAAGTTTCTTTTCTTTAGTATTGATTGTTAGAACTGTGCCTGTTTCTACTGAGTAGGCTTGTTCAAGAATCGTGTCACCATTGGCATCAAGAACTGGTTTGCCATTGGCATCTACTTTCTTAACCCAGTTTTTCAGGTCTAGACCAATACCGCCAGTAACACCCACAGTTGTCATGAAAATAGGGGAGATACCGTTGGTGCCAGCAACAACTGGAGCAAAGTTAACGAATGGAATGTATGGGCTTGCTTGTTGACCAGCCCAAAGTGCGACGTTATTTACACCAGACATACGTGAAGAACCAACACCCATTGTGCCTTTCTCAGCGATAAGCATAACTTTCGCCGTTGGGTGTTTGATTTGTAATTCTTTGATTTCTTGCTGAGCTTCAGGTGTGATCATGCACTTACCATGCAGTTCACGGTCTGAACGAGAATGAGCTTGGTTACCTGGAGATAGTAAATCTGTTGAGATATCGCCTTCAGCTGCAATGTAAGTTACAACTTCAATTTTTTCGCTGATGTCAGGCAGTTTAGTGAAGAACTCTGCTTTGGCATAGCTCTCTAGAATGTCTTTAGCAATGGAGTTGCCTGCTTTATAAGCTGATTCTAGGCGTTCCATATCCGCTTCATATAAGAATACTTGAGTTTTTAACACTTCAGCAGCAGGAGCCGCAATAGCTGTATCATCAGACAATGCAAGGTCAATCAACACTTCAACTGATGGGCCGCCTTTCATGTGAGAAAGTAATTCTAGAGCAAACTCAGGTGAAATTTCTTTTACGCTGCTTTCGCCTAGGATGATTTCTTTCAAAAATTCTGCTTTAACTATCGCAGCGCTTGTTGTGCCAGGCAAAGTATTGTAGATGAAAAAGTCTAGAGATTCTTTACGGTGTTCATGCTCAGAATCTTTGATTTGAGCGATGATTTCAGATAATAAATCGCCGCCATCAATTGGTTTAGGATGCAATCCTTGGCTTTTACGATTCTCTATTTCTTGTAAGTACTCTAAATATAAGCTCATTTGCACCTCTGAATAATAATTTACGATAATGTTATGTGCTAATAATGGAATTTAGGTTAACTATATTTGCTCTAAAGAAAATAGTGCATTTAACCTTATTTCTTCATTCCCTTGACTAGCGGTTTCTATACAGATCGTTTTTGCATCAAGGGGTAGATGCAGGAATTAACCCAAGTACAAGTCTTCCGACCTGTCTACAATATGTTTCTAGCATATTGATTCCCCTTAGTTTTCATTTTCGACTTTACTGATCGTAACGTTAAAAACATTGGCTTGGTTTAAAGCAAAATCAAGTCAATCGACACTCTTATCATTTTTTGATGCGCTTATTTTATAGAAAAAAAGTGCTCAAGACTTACTATGCGCCATAACAATTTCGAATAGGTGACATTTAGCGGAATTATTCTGATTTAGGTAAATCATCAGATTGCTGAATAATCCTCACTACCCTAAAACCCCAATTACTGGCTTTTAAATCAGGTTGAGCCCTGTAACGAGTAGAGCTACGACCAACTCTTGGGATATCAAACCAAGATCCACCTCGAAGTACTCTGTTGTCGCACTGATTTGCCAACCAAACTTGGTTATTAGTTGGCGCTCCATCATAAGTATCGTGATAGCAGTCTTCTACCCATTCTGCGACATTACCGTGCATATCAAATAAGCCTAGCGGATTACTTGCTTGACTGCCAACTGGCGCTGAAGATATGCCATCCCATTGACTTCCACAGCTATCACAAACGCTATAACCTTGCTTAACATTGTCGCCATACCAAAAAGCAGTATTTGAATCTGCTCTGGCGGAGTATTCCCACTCAATTTCTGTAGGCAAGCGGTACTCTGCATTTGTTTCGCTAGAAATCCAAGCGGTATAGGCTTTTGCGTCGTACCAGCTAACATTTATAACTGGTCGCTTTCCTCGCCCCCAGCCATTATCAGGAGGGAGCTCTCGGCTAGTAGCTCTTGCAAATTTGTCGTACTGGTCAAAAGTAACTTCATATTTACTGATGTAAAAACCGTTTGGAATATCAACTTCATGAGCTGGCTTTTCATTATCATCACCCATTTTGCTTTGATCACCCATTATAAAGGTAGCAGGAGGGATTTTTTCAATTCTTGGCGCTGTTCCTCCTGATATAAGTGGTTCTTCTAGGATTTGTGGCAAGGCTTCGAATGGCGTTTCTATTACGACTTCTGGCTGCACTGCTTTGGGTGTGATAACAACCTTTTCAGGCGGTGGCGTATCAGGCCATAAGACAATCGCAGCAATAAGACTTGTGGTAACAAAAACGCCAGCACCAATAGTGATGGGAGATAAAGTGCGAATATAGCGTTTAACAGCTCGTTTTGTTGCTGAACTATCGCTAACTTCTGGTTTATAAAGATTGGCTCGAATGATTCGAATTACTTCAGTTAACGATTTGGGACGATGGCGTTCGCTTTCACGACTCCATTTTAGTAAACGGCCCCATGTAGAATCGCTTAAATTAGGGTGGGTGTCTGGAAGGCTTGTAGTGAAATCTTTATCAAGGATAGATTCTCCCAATAACGCCGCCATTAAGAGTCGCATAAAAGCAAAGCTATCCGAAGCCGCTGTGCGTTGTTGGTCTTTTTTTAGATACTCAGGAGGGAAGAAGCGTACATCCATTTCGCTGCTTTCAATTCGCTTCATCCAGTTATGAGAACCAAATCCTGTCATTAAGCCTAGGCCATTAACCACATGAATCGAATTTAAATCCAAATGGCCATGGAAGAGGCCGTTTCGGTGAACTTGATCCAATGCTTTGGCGATGTTGTCGAATAAACTAATGACGACATTAAGAGGCGCTCCGTCTGGGTATTTACCTAAAAAGCTGTAGAGGTTTTCGCCACCACAGACAGCAGAGCATGAAAACACCCACAAATTAGAATAAAACGGAGGGTAATTTGGAGTGATGGCAGGGTGTTTTACACTGGCGTATTTCCTAGAGTTTTGTAAGAAGTCTTCAACCTTGCCTTTGTTGGATTGAAAGAAGCGCAGGACAAAAGGGCGTCCACCTTGATCTGCAACCCAAGTGGTTTTATGGCTATCCATAGGGTAATTTAAAACATACGGATCTAGCTCGACGCCAACATGTTGGCCAATTTTTAGTTTTGTAGGATCATAAAAATCATTCATTACGAATTTGATATCCAAATCAAGACGTTGCTGCCTAAGTGCTTAATACAGGGTATAATCACGTTTTTTAACATAAAAAGGTAGAGTAATGTTATCAGCGTACCCAGAGCTTGTTGAATTTCTTCCCTGTAAATCTCCTGAGGCATGGGTAAATTGGGCTCTTGAGAATCAAACTCTGCTATTAAATGATCATGCTCACTGTGAAAAAAAAGCAGCTTCAACGGCTATGAGTCTAATGTATCGCTATGTTGATCGTGATAATTTGCTTCATAAAATGTCTCGCTTGGCTCGTGAAGAGCTATTGCATTTCGAGCAAGTTCATAAAATCATGCGAAAACGTGGCGTCGCCTACGATCATTTGTCGGCTTCACGCTATGCTGATGGTCTACGAAAACATATTCGAACCCATGAACCTGCGCGTTTAGTTGATACCATGATTATTGGCGCTTTTGTTGAGGCACGTTCTTGTGAGCGTTTTGCTGCCTTAGCTCCGCATCTAGATGATGAGTTGTCGAAGTTCTATATTTCATTACTAAAATCAGAAGCAAGACATTTTGAAGATTACCTTGAGCTTGCAAAAGAATATTCAAACGAACCAATTGACGATCGCGTGGCTTTTTTCCGTGATTTAGAAGAAAAGCTTATTACTGAACCTGATGAAGAGTTCCGTATGCACAGTGGGCCACCAAGCCTGATGTAAGTTACAAAATGCCACAATCTACTTACGCATCTTAATGGTGACTTTTAGGCAGGATGCTACACTCATATTATCAGTCAGATCTTCTGGAGAATATAATGGGCATACATAAGAGCGAAACCCTGCCAGATGTCACGTATTGGCTTGCACTGGAAATTGCGAAAGTAGACCCTGTGGTGGACTTAGACGTGATGTATAAAGGCTCTCTGGAGCTAGATTTTTTGTACCAACTACTTACTTGCAAAGTGCAACAACATTGGTGGCAAGCCTATGGTATTCAATTAAGTCCAGTAATTGTAAATAACGCCTTTTTTCGTGCTGTGGCCATGCTGCATAACCGTAATATAGAATTTTCTAGGTCTAGAAATGCAGATGAGACGGTTTGGGTGAGGGAGTTGTTATCGAGGGGGAGTCAGAAGCCGCGGTAACATAAACTAGGGGGATTTTGATTTATGATAGACAAATCATTTAAAGCAGTAAATTTACATCTTAGCATAATCAAATAAGCCCAAGACCAACAGGCAATTCGGTCTTGGGCTTAATTTTTTTGGCAACCTTAGAAATTAACAATACCTAATACGTTTAGGAATACAATAATAATAGCCAATGGCGTAATGTAGCGCATGGTAAATAACCAGAGTTGATGCATGATGGTAGAGCTTAAGCCTAGCTCATCTTGCATGACTGTTTTCTTCAATATCCAGCCACTAAAAATAGCCATCAATAAGCCACCAAGGGGCATAAGCCAGCTGGAGGTTAGATAATCAAGCATGTCAAAGAATGTTTTCCCGAATAGTGTCCATTCGGAGCCGATATTGAGAGAGACCACGACACCTAAGCCACCAAGCCAAAGCAATGAACCTGCTAACATGCAAGCTTTAAAACGTGTCATTTTAAATTTTTCGGTTAGCCAAGAAATAGTTGGCTCAAGCATTGAGATAGCTGATGTCAAAGCCGCAACCGCTAGCAATAAGAAAAACAAAGTGCCAAATGTACTGCCAAAAGGCATTTGACCAAAGGCAATAGGTAGGGTTACGAAGATCAGTCCCGGTCCAGCACCCGGTTCCAAACCATTTGCAAAGACAAGTGGGAAGATGGCGAGACCTGCAGCCAGTGCAACAACCGTGTCCATGATCGCTATTATCATGGTAGTTTTGCCAATCGAGACATTTTCAGGTAGGTATGAGCCGTAAGTCATAATGGCGCCTGACGCTAGACTTAGAGTGAAAAAGGCGTGACCGAGCGCGACTAAGAACCCTGTCCCAGTCATTTTGCTAAAATCTGCTTTGAACAAAAAGCTAACACCTTCCATAAAGTGTCCGCTGGTCATTGCGTACCCTACTAGAATCAGTAACAAAATTAGCAAGCCCGGCATTAATAAATTAATTGCTTTTTCAAGTCCACCATGTAGGCCGCGTAAAACAATGCCCATAGTTAAGCCCAAAACAACAGTCATCCAGATGGTTAGAGCAATAGGGTCCGCCAACATGCCGCCAAACATGGAGCCAATCGTGTCTCCATTTTCTCCGACAAAGCTTCCGGAAGCTGCTTTCGGGACGTACGCGAATGCCCAGCCAGCCACAACCGTATAAAACATAAGGATCATAAAGCCACACAACAATGCCATGACCCCGATGATTTTCCAGAAAGGATGCGCACCCGCTTCTCGTGCTAATGTAGCAATACCTTGGGCTGGGTTGTGTCGACCGCGTCGGCCTAAAGCGATTTCAGCCATCATAACGGGGATGCCAATTATCAGAATACAGCCTAGATAAACTAGTACGAATGCACCACCACCATGCTCGCCGGTTATGTAAGGAAATTTCCATATGTTGCCTAAGCCAACAGCTGAACCGACGGCAGCAAGAATGAATGCCATTCGAGTTGACCATTGAACACGAGTAGGTGACGATTTAGTAGAGCCAGAATATCCAGCCGAGGAATAGTTATCAGACATGAAGGTTGTACCTTTTTATTTATTTTTATGGTAGTGCTCAACATGGTAAGTTGGGCGTACGAATTAGTTACCAGACCGCTCTTTCGGATCACGAAAAAGAATATAGTAAGGCAGAATACTCTCTATTTTTTGATACACGGTCAAGTCCGATAGGATTGTTTTTGTATCGCAATAGGTGGGTTGTTGATTATTTCACGCTATAGTTCGTGGGGAGAAAACGCTTCAGCCTGTGCTAACCAGAGGTGAAGCGTAGTTTTGATGCAGAGTGCTAACAAATAAGTAAAGTTTTACGATGAACTTCTTGCAGTCCAGCAAGCCCATTTTCGTTAAAATCCTCTACCAATGATTTTGATTGAGAATAAATACCGTCCTTAATGCTTGCTAGCCAGACAAAGGTATCCCAATCGCCTAATACGCAGCGCAAATAGAGATCACCTTTATGAACGTCTGGTCTATGCGTGTGACCATGAATCACGCTTTTGCAGTTATGTTGAGACAAAGAGTCTTCAACAGCTGATGGCGTGACATCCATGATTGCCATGGATTTTTCTGTCGCCATGGATTTACTGTCATTGCGAAGTTGAGCTGCTAGCGAGATACGTTGCTCAAGTGGCATAGCGAGAATGTGTTCTTGCCATGCGCTAGAACGTACCGTTTTTCTGAACGCTTGATACTCAGTATCTTCTATGCAGTATTCGTCACCATGTGTTAGTAGTACAGTACAACTTTCAAGAGGTAATTTGGTTTGCTCATGAATGAGTTTAGCACCTACACGGTTAATCCAATCGCTACCAATCAAGAAATCTCGGTTGCCATGCAAAAAATACAAAGCGATTCCTGACTGAGATATTTCTGCCAAGGCATTTTCTATTTGAGTATTCCAATCTGCCTGATAATCGTCACCGATCCAAGCTTCGTAGAAGTCACCTAAAATATAGAGTTCGGCCTTTTCATCGCGTGAAATAAGTTCTTTGCTCATTCGTATAAACGCTCGGATAAGATCCGGGCGTTTATCACTTAGATGTAAATCTGAAATAAAATAACGAATCATTAGCCTTCGCTTTTTACTAATTCAGCGCTTTCAATGATAACGTCTTCTGCAGGAACATCTTGGTGTCCAGACTTCATTGTTGTTTTCACTTCTTTGATTTTGTTTACTACGTCCATACCTGCAGTAACTTTACCAAATACTGCGTAACCCCAACCATCTGGAGTTTTGCTGCGGTGATTTAAGAAGCTGTTGTCTGCAACGTTGATGAAAAACTGCGCAGAAGCTGAATGTGGGTCCATGGTGCGAGCCATCGCCAATGTGCCGATTTCATTTTTTAGGCCATTGTCCGCTTCATTTTCAATCGCTGTACGTGATTCTTTTTGTGTCATGCCTGGTTCAAAACCGCCGCCTTGAACCATGAAGCCATTAATTACACGGTGGAAAATAACACCATCGTAAAAACCTGAGGTTACATAGTCTTCGAAGTTTTTCGCAGATTTTGGCGCTTTTTCGTAATCTAGTTCAACGTGAATGTCACCGTGGTTTGTATGTAGAATGATCATTTAAGATTCCTTGTATGGTTAATATAACAATGTGGTAATAAGTAAATCGTATTCAATGCTTAATCGATATTGAGCATTTTATGTGTTTGTAAGCTAAGACGCCACCGCGGATGCGATAAACAATAGTGTAAAGTGGCTTGTTGCGTATCAATGAGTGGGATTTGATCCGTTGTTAGGTGGCTTTGATCCATGGGCTGTAAATAAAAATGTGAAAAATCCAGTGTTTCAAAGTAATCTGGGGATATATGTGACTGCGGATAAACCAACTTGAGTTCGTCTCCTTTGGTTACAACCAAAGGTTTAGCTGTTTTAGGGCTAACACATATCCAATCAATCCCATCGGGTAATGCCATTGTTCCATTCGTTTCAATCGCGATGGTATATCCATGCTGTTTCATTTCAACGATGAGCTCATCGTCTAGCTGAAGAGCGGGTTCGCCGCCAGTAAAAACAACGTATTTATGTCCTTGACCGCCAGGCCAAAGCACATCTATATGGGTGCGTAATTGTTCGGCGGTTTTAAATTTTCCGCCATGTTGCCCATTTGTTCCGATAAAATCAGTATCACAAAATTGGCATTCAGATGTGGCGCGCGTTTTTTCTGAACCAGACCACAAATTGCAGCCGGTAAAACGGCAAAATAGAGCAGGGCGACCAGCATGAGCGCCTTCGCCTTGTAATGAATAAAAGGCTTCTTTAATAGAATACATTTGGTTACACCTATTACATCTCGAAAACAGTCGAGGTAAGGGTTATAACTTTAGTTGATAATTTAATGACTAAAATTGGACATTTGTGGAACAAAAACCAATCAGCACTAAAACAAACACACTAAAATCAGAATAAGTAATTTGTTTAACTCGGTGGTTAAACTTCATAATCCAATGGATCTGTTTTACCTTGTTCAGCAAACGCTTCTAGGCGTTCGTAGCAGGCACCACATTTACCACAAGATTTTTCACGGCCATTGTAACAAGTCCATGTGTTGGCATAGTCGAGATCCATTTTCAATCCGGTTTTTAAAATTTCGCCCTTTGAAGAATGTAAAAACGGAGTGACGATTTCTACAGACTGGTAGTTGGCAATTTTAGATACCGCGTTCATGGCTTCCACAAACTCTGGACGGCAATCAGGGTAAATATGATGATCGCCAGAATGAGCACCGTAATAGACTTTGCCAGCTTCTAACGAAACAGCATAAGCAATTGCCATTGAAAGCAAAACCATGTTGCGATTTGGTACTACGGTAGACTTCATGTTGTCGTCTTCATAATGGCCTTCTGGAATTTCAGTATCGCCAGTTAGCGATGAGTTTGCCATTAAACTATTAATTGCGGTGATATCAATAATTTTATGAGAAACGCCTAATTCACGACATACCTGTGCGGCGACCTCTAATTCTTTGCTGTGCTTTTGTCCGTAGTTAAAAGATAAAGCATAAACATCTAGTCCGTTTTGAATTGCCGTATTCAGAACGGTAAAAGAATCCATTCCTCCTGAATACACAACGACAGCTTTTTCAGACATCTTTTGGTTCCTCAAAATAAGCCTTATTTGGTACTGCAAAAATGACAGTAACAAGGCCAGAGTTTATAAAACGCGGAGTATAGCAGACAGCCAATAACTCAAACTAGAAATCTAAGAGGAAGTTGTGCTTGTAACGATTAGAACTTTGCGATATTTTTATATCCGTAACTGGTTACCTATTTTTTGGTCGACCTTACTCTATTGTAAAAATTTTATATGCTGGAAACTTCATGGAACAGTTCGGAGTACTAACACTTGGCAGTCGATTAAAGCGATTAAGTGATCATTTGTTTATTCAAGTGCAAGAAATTTATTCCCAGTGCGATATACCTATTTCGGCAACCTATTTTCCTATTCTTAGGTTGTTGCAGAAAACGGGAAGTTTATCTGTGATGGAAATTGCTGACCGTTTGCATCTAAGTCACCCTGCGGTGAGCAAGCAAACTACTAAGATGATCAAAGAAGCGCTGTTAGAGAAAACAGTGGATGAGCAAGATCAGCGAAGATCTTCCCTACGCCTTTCTGAGTTTGGTTTAAGTGCTATGCTTCGTGTGGAGCCCGTCTTACATGAAATGAAAATCATCCTTGAAAAAATGACGGCTTTTTCTAGTGATAATTTTATGAACGGCCTGTCTTATTTGGAATCGCAGGTTTTAGGCGGAAGCTTAGCGGATAAAGTGCTAGACCGCTTAGAATCTATTCAAATTGTATCGCTAGAAAGTCAGCATGATAAAGCGTTTTATGATCTAAATATGGCTTGGCTTGAGCGATATTTTCCAGAACAGATTGCAGAGAAAGATCGGATCGTGTTGAGTAATCCGCAAGAAGAAGTTATTGAAAAAGGCGGTGTGGTTTGGGTGGCGATTCGCAAAACAAAATCGGTAGATTCTGTCGTTGGAACCATTGCTTTTGCTCCTCTGAAAGACAGTGCTTTGGATAATAAAAGAGGTGAAGTATTTAAATTGTCAGTTGCTGAGCACGCTCAAGGAAAAGGAATTGCTCAACGTTTGCTGTCTACTGCTATTGATTTTGCTACTCAAGGCGGCTTTTCTGTGTTGTCGCTAGAGACAGCGTCGTGCCTAAAATTGGCAAGGCGTCTCTATGATAAAAATGGTTTTGTTGAGAAGCCATTTCCCAATCCTTCTTTGTACGCAAGAGCGGATGTCTATATGGAAAAATCATTAATATTAAAAATGCATCGAGATCCTTCATGAATACAATGCAACATATGCGACGAGGTGCTGTAGCCTCCATACCTATGATTATTGGCGGTATTCCTTTTGGTTTGCTTTTTGGTTCGTTAGCGTCGAGTTATGGGTTGAGTCCTTGGTTTGCTGTGGCTATGTCAGCTTTTGTTTTTGCGGGCTCAGCGCAATTTGTTGCACTTGGATTAATAGCACTACACGCTCCTTTATGGGTAATTATTTCGACCACCTTTATTGTTAATCTTCGTCATCTTTTATACGCCGCGGATTTGGTCAAATTTGTGAAGCATCTACCAATGCCAATGCGAATTATTATGGGCTTTGGGTTGATTGATGAAACTTATGCTGCCGTTCGTCCAATGTATGAAGTGGGAGCGGCCGATGAAAAAAATGGACACAAGGTCTATCTAGGTTCTTTTCTCTCGTTTTATGTAATGTGGAATGTGACTACCATTTTAGGTGTGTTGTCTGGAGAGCTAATTCCCGGTATGAGCGAATGGGGACTGGAATTTGCTATGGTAGCGACCTTTGTTGGAATCATTACGCCATATTTAAAACATAAAGCATTTTGGTTGTGTTTATTAAGTGCAGGTGCATCTTCAATCATATTATCTGGTCTGCCAAATAATTTAGGATTGTTGGTCTCTGCAGTAATTGGTGTGGTGATGGGGTATGTGGCGGATTCTACTAATAAAACAATTTCGGACTCAAATGAGAATATGCAAGAGGTGAGCAAATGACTTTATGGCAAGGGTCTCTCATAATTCTGGGTATGTTTGTTGTTACTTTTGGTGTGCGGTTTGTTCTGTTCGCGCGAGCGGACAAAGTTGTTATGCCTGCTTTTATTGAAAAAGCGTTAAAGTTTGTTCCAGTTGCGGTTTTGACTGCAATCATTACGCCGATGATTTTGATGCCGAATCAGCACGTGGATTTCTCGTCATCTAATCCTTGGTTACTTGGTGCGTTGGCGGCTTTTGTTGTGGGTATTTGGCGTCAGCAACAGCTGCTGACTATTTTAGTGGGCGTTTTGGTTTTCTTTGCGGCGAAATACGGATTTTCTTTATAAAAAAAAGAGAAAAAGGCAGAAAAGATTTTCTGCTCAATATCCCATGCAAACCTAAATACTATATACTTGTCGGTCGAAGTAACAATATTGTTAGACCAACACTTATCGGGACTTACATCAAACATGTCAGAAACGTCTAAACCAGGTAATTTCATTACCCAAATCATTGATAAAGATAACGAATCAGGCAAGCATGGCGGTAAGGTTCTTACTCGCTTTCCACCTGAACCAAATGGCTACTTACACATTGGCCATGCTAAATCTATTTGCCTTAATTTTGGCTTAGCGCAGCGTTACAATGGTCAATGTAATCTACGTTTCGATGACACTAACCCAGAGAAGGAAAGTGTTGAATACATTGAATCTATTAAACGCGATGTTGAGTGGCTTGGTTTTGAATGGAAAGGCGAACCTAAGTTTGCTTCAGACTATTTTGATCAGTTATTTGATTTTGCTGTGCAGCTTATTCAAGCAGGCAAAGCTTATGCTTGTGAGCTTAATGCTGAGCAAATGCGCGAATACCGTGGCACCTTAAAAGAGCCAGGTAAAAACAGCCCATTCCGTGATCGTACCGTTGAAGAAAATATGGCCATCTTTATGGACATGAAAAACGGTAAGTATAAAGACGGCGAAGTTGTTTTGCGTGCCAAGATAGATATGGCAAGCCCAAACATCAATATGCGTGATCCGATCATTTATCGAGTTCGTCATGTACACCATCACCAAACGGGTGACAAATGGTGTGTCTACCCCATGTACGACTTTACTCATTGCTTGTCCGATGCATTAGAAAATATTACGCATTCTGTATGTACGCTTGAATTCCAAGACCATCGTCCATTGTACGATTGGGTTCTAGAGACATTAGATACGGCACATCCGCAGCAAATTGAATTTGCGCGTTTGAATTTGAACTACACGGTAACAAGCAAACGTAAGTTGAAGTTACTGGTAGACGAAAAACATGTTCATGGTTGGGATGATCCTCGTATGCCAACGATTTCTGGTTTGCGCCGTCGTGGTTATACGTCGCTGTCTATCCGCAACTTCTGTGAGCGCATTGGTGTGACCAAGTCTGACAGCGTTGTAGATGTTGGCATGCTCGAACATGCTATTCGTGAAGATCTGGATGCGAGCGCAAATCGAGTCATGGTCGTTTTAAATCCAATTAAGGTGACCTTGACCAACTATCCAGCAGACAAAGAAGAAATCTTCACCGTAGGTAATCACCCGAAAAGCGAAGAAGCGGGTACTCGCGAAGTGCCGTTTAGCAAAGATCTATACATAGACGCTGCTGATTTTGCTGAAGTGCCACCTCGTAAATGGAAACGTTTGACACTGGATGGTGCTGTTCGTCTTCGTGGCGGTTACGTCATTACTTGTGATGAAGCGATCAAAAACGAAGCGGGCGAAGTGGTTGAACTACTTTGTCGCTATGATGAAAACACTCTTGGTGTGAATCCTGAAGATTACAAACCAAAAGGTGTGATTCATTGGGTGAGCGCAAAACATGCAGTAGATGCAACAGTTAATCTTTATGATCGCTTATTCGTAAACGAAGCACCTGATGCAAATTATGAAGATAAGAACTTCTTAGACTTTATTAATCCAGAGTCTTTGACGGTATTAACAAATGCTAAAGTTGAGCCATCTTTGTTGACGTCTGACAAAGGTCAAGGCTTCCAGTTTGAGCGTGAAGGGTATTTTTGTCGCGATCTGAAAGAAGACGGTATGGTATTTAACCGTACTGTGACATTACGTGACTCTTGGGCGAAAATCGAAGCAAAAGGAAATTAAGCGCATGTTGAAGATTTACAACACCCTAAGCGGGAAGAAAGAAATTTTCAAACCAATTGAAGAGGGCAAAGTGGGGATGTATGTCTGTGGTAACACGGTATACGACTTCTGTCACATTGGTCATGCTCGCGCGATGATCTCCTTTGATATTATTTCGCGTTTTATTCGTCATCTTGGCTATGAGCTGAATTACGTTCGCAATATTACTGATGTTGACGACAAAATTATTAAGCGTGCAGAAGAAAATAACGAATCAACTCAGTCGTTGACTGAGCGCATGATTGCTGCGCAGCGCGAAGATGAACTGCGTCTTGGCAATAAAATGCCAGATCGTGAGCCAAAGGCGACTGAGTTTATGCAAGAAATTATCGATATGGTGCAAATCCTTATTGATAAAGGTTTTGCTTATCAGGGCACTTCTGGCGACGTTTATTATCGAGCCACTAAATTCAAAGATTACGGCAAATTAAATAACCGTAAGCTTGAAGATATGTTGGCTGGTGCGCGTATTGATGTTGAGGTGGCAAAAGAGCATCCAGCGGATTTCGTTTTGTGGAAACAAGCGAAAGCTGGCGAAGTGTCTTGGTCTTCTCCTTGGGGTGATGGTCGTCCTGGTTGGCATATTGAATGTTCTGCTATGTCGACTAATTGTCTTGGTAGTCATTTTGATATTCATGGTGGTGGGCCTGATCTTAAGTTCCCTCATCACGAAAACGAAATTGCTCAATCAGAGGCGGCGACAGGCAAAGACTATGTGAACTATTGGATGCACTGTGGTGCAGTTCGTGTTAACAACGAAAAAATGTCCAAGTCTTTGGGTAATTTTTTCACCGTGCGCGATGTATTGGCCAAGTTTAATCCTGAGGTGGTTCGCTACCTGATGGTTTCAAGCCAATATCGCAGTGCGATTGATTACTCAGATCAAAGTTTGCTAGAGGCTAAGGTTGCTTTAGAGCGCCTTTACACTGCTTTACGTCAACAGCAGGTTGCTGAGTCATTCGAGCCAACCGTCTTTACTGAGCGCTTTGAAGAGGCCATGAAGGATGACTTTAACACTGCAGTCGCTGTTTCTGTGTTGTTTGAGCTAGTTCGTGAGCTAAATAAAGCAAAAACAGAAGATGCAGATAAGGCCTTGGTGCTGGCTGCGGAGTTACGCTCTTTGGCAGAATTGCTTGGGTTGTTGTATCAAGATCCAGAGTACTTTTTGCAAAACAGCACTGTGTCTGAAGGATTAGATGAGGTGGCAATACAGGCTTTGATCGACGAAAGAACTCAAGCTCGGAAAGACAAAAACTTTGCTCGTAGCGATGAAATTCGTGATGAACTGGCTAGTCAAGGAATTGAACTTCTTGATAGTCGAGAAGGGACGACTTGGACCAGAAGTTAAAGTAGTAAATTGAGAATAATAAAAAGGCGATGTAATCCATCGCCTTTTTATTATATGACTAATTGTTGCTAGTCTTTGTCTTTTACCACTTTAACTGCTAATACGTCACATGGTGCGCCATGAAGAACGCCATTTGCTGTGGATCCTAATAATAGAGCAAGACCATGACGACCATGACTTCCTACAACAATAAGATCGACTCGTTTTTCTTCAGCAATACGGTGTATTTCGCTTTCTATGCCGCCTTGTGAAATACAGCTTTCTTGAACTGGAACGTCCAATTGGGCTTCAAGGATGGCAATGCGCTCTTTAGCAGTTTCTTGTAATTGTGCTTGAATATCTGTGATATCGATTGGTACATCACCACCATAGGCGTAATTGAGTGATTCAATAACATGGAGTATGGTAAGTTCCGCACCCGTTGCTTTGCATAGCGCGACGGCTTTATTAGCTACTTTAATACTTTCATCAGTTAGGTCAACAGCGAGTAAAATTCTGCTATACATCATAGAACACCTCCAAATTTGGCTCGATTAATTTATTTTAGTTTAAAACTAGAGAGACATTAAAATATGACCGCTCTTATTGTTATTTTTATTACACTATCATTAATGGGGTCGGCGTTATGGATTATGCCTCCTAAAAAAGAGCGTCAACGCATGGCTTTACGCATGCATGCTCGAAAACTTGGTCTTACTGTTCAGCTTACATCAATTGACCTTCCTGACAAGTGGGATAAATCAATGAATAGGCAAAAAACGATTGCCTATTCTTTTTATCGGCTGAAACCTGTAACTTCATTGCCTGATTGTATTTGGCTGCTACCTTATGAAGTATGGAAATATAATGCCCTGCTTAGTGGGTGGTGGTCTAGTGACTTATTTGCACTGGCTGCTGATGCCCAAAAAGCATTAGAAAAATACGGAGCATTGCTTGTAGGGGTAAAAATCACACCTGAGTGTGTGTCATTGTATTGGGATGAGGCTGGTGATGAGTCGGTTTTGGATGAGTTGGCTACACTGGTGTTTTCATTGGCTGAAGTAAAAAGCGTCCCTAATTAGAAATAAGAGTGACGCTTATTATGGTGTTAATAATATTGAATTAAGAATTCTTAGGTATTTCTAGGTTGTGAAGGAGTTCACTCAATACTTCTTCTGGGTTATCACTGGCTTTCATCGCTTCAATTTTAGGTGACAGTATCTGTTTCATTCGATCTGTTACGAAGTTTTTGAGGGTGTTTTTTTCTGGGCGCTCTGTGGCATCGGATTTAATGTGCGACAAAATTACCCCATAAAGAGTTTGTGCTACGCGCATGTCTCCACCAGCAAAGTTTTTATTTGCTTGAACCATTTGGCGATTTAATTGAATCCACAAGTTAAGCCAGCGCAGATATTCGTAGCAGGCTTGATAATGCGTATTACTAATACGTCCTTTTCGGCGTAAATAAAGCAACATTTTAGCAAGTTTAGTAAGGCGCTCTTTGTAGTTGCTTTTTTCTTGGAAGCTAAAAGGTTCAGGTTCTGGATTAAATGGAACGGGGTCGTTATTTCTGCCTTCTTCGGCGGTTGCAATGCGAACTTCAATCTTTTCGGGATCATCGGAATATTGCAGAAGCTCTCGAAGTGTGTCTAGATAGAAATCATAAAGCACATCGGTGGCAATGGTATCGGTATTAATATCTTTTAAACCGCGGATATGTTGTTCGACACGATCCGCGCGATTTGACAGTTGCAATTGTTTTACACGTCTTTGAGTGATTTCTTTTTCTTTTTGATGTGCTCTTGATCCAATGACCACAGATAAAAGTACAATAATGATCAAAAATGCAATTGTTAATATTTGGAGGGTAGCCATGATTGTCCTTAAGCAACGAATTCAGTATGTTAAATAAGAAATACTAAGTTCAGCAAGATATAATATGTGAAACAATACAGGGATCGCTTGTCATATAAAAGGTGTTTGCTTAATATCAGCGCCCCTAGAGATTAAACTTCGTGCAACGTGGATTTGCAGACCTACTTTATTAAAAGGCTTACACAGTTCAATGGGAAAATCACTGGTTATCGTGGAATCGCCTGCTAAGGCGAAAACCATCAACAAATACCTGGGCAACGACTTTATTGTCAAATCTAGTGTCGGGCACATACGTGACCTGCCTTCAGGTACAACTGCCACCTCTACGCCTCAAGAGCGTGCAAAGCAGGCTGCTTTGACGCGTAAAATGAGTCCAGAAGAAAAACTTGAGTATAAAAGTAGCAAATCACGTCAGCAGTTGATTTCTAGAATGGGGGTTGATCCAGAGAGCAACTGGAAAGCTCACTATGAAATTCTGCCAGGTAAAGAAAAAGTTGTCGATGAACTAAAACGTTTGGCAAAAAATGCTGACACCATCTATCTCGCAACCGATTTGGATAGAGAGGGAGAAGCAATCGCTTGGCATCTTCGTGAAGCTATTGGTGGTGATGATAGTCGCTATAAGCGTGTGGTATTTAACGAGATTACAAAAAAAGCCATTAAAGCTGCGTTTGACACGCCATCTGAATTAGACATGGATCGTGTAAACGCTCAACAAGCTCGTCGTTTCTTGGACCGAGTAGTTGGCTTTATGGTGTCACCTTTGCTTTGGTCAAAAGTAGCGAGAGGTTTATCTGCTGGGCGAGTTCAGTCCGTTGCAGTTCGCTTAATCGTTGAACGTGAAAAAGAAATCCGTGCTTTCATTCCTGATGAGTTCTGGGAATTAGATGCAATGCTTGCGACGCCATCGAAAGAAGTCATTAAATTCGAGGCCGCAAAATACCAAGACAAAGAATATCGTCCAGTTAACAAGGCGCAATCTGATGAGCATGTTGCTCGCTTAAATGATGCGAAATACCTCGTTAGTAGTCGAGAAGATAAGCCGACAAGCAGCAAGCCATCTGCGCCGTTCATCACTTCTACGTTACAGCAGGCGGCAAGTACTCGTTTAGGCTATGGTGTTAAGAAGACCATGATGCTAGCACAGCGCTTGTATGAAGGCGGTTATATCACTTACATGCGTACTGACTCGACCAATTTGAGTGTTGACGCGGTTGAGGCGTTAAGAGGGTATATTCTTTCCAGCTTTGGCGAGGCTTATTTGCCTGCTGATCCGATACGTTACAGCAGTAAAGAAGGTGCTCAAGAGGCGCATGAAGCGATTCGACCTTCTGATGTTACCGTACGTGTTGATGACTTGCTTGGCATGGAGAAAGATGCACATCGTTTGTATGATTTGATTCGCAGCCAATTCATGGCGTGTCAAATGACGCCAGCAGAATACACGTCAACGACCATAACTGTTACTAGTGGTGAATACGAGTTTAAAGCTAAAGGGCGTATTTTGCGCTTTGATGGTTATACTCGTGCTATGCAGACGGTTGCTAAAAAAGGCGAAGATAATATTTTGCCTGACGTAGGTCAGGGTGAATATTTGGCTCTTAAAGAATTATTGCCTGAGCAACATTTTACTAAACCTGTTGCGCGTTTTAGCGAAGCAAGTTTGGTTAAAGAGCTTGAGAAGCGTGGAATCGGTCGTCCATCAACTTACGCATCTATCATTTCTACGATTCAAGATCGTGGGTATGTACGTGTTGAAAACCGTCGTTTTTACGCGGAAAAAATGGGTGATATCGTTACTGAACGTTTGGTTGATAGCTTTAATTCTTTGATGAATTTCAGTTTTACGGCCCAAATGGAAGAACAGCTAGACGAAATTGCACAAGGTAATAAAGATTGGATTAAAACGCTTAATGCGTTTTATAAAGATTTTAGCTCGGTGTTAGCTAAGGCAGAGTCGCCAGATGGCGGTATGATGCTGAATGAGCCAACACCGACCGATATTGAGTGTCCGACTTGTTCTCGCCCGATGCAGATCCGTACTGCCAGCACAGGCGTATTTATGTCTTGTTCTGGATATGCTTTGCCTCCCAAAGAGCGCTGCAAAGCGACTATTAATCTTATTCGTGGCGACGAAGCCATTGCTGTAGATGATGAAGAGGGTGAATCTAAAGCGCTTATCAATAAGCATCGCTGCAAGATTTGTGGATCGGCCATGGACAGTTATTTAATGGATGAGCATCGCAAGCTTCATGTTTGTGGTAACAATCCGGCTTGTTCTGGTTACGAAGTTGAAACTGGAGTCTTTAAAATTAAAGGCTATGACGGCCCGACACTTGAATGCGATAAGTGCGGATCAGAGATGCAGCTTAAAACCGGTCGTTTTGGTAAATACTTTGGCTGTACTAATGATGAATGCAAAAACACTCGTAAGTTATTGAAGAGTGGTGAAGCTGCGCCACCAAAGATGGATCCAGTGCCAATGCCAGATCTTGCTTGTCAAAAAGTAGAAGATCATTATGTGCTTCGTGACGGTGCAACGGGCTTGTTCTTGGCGGCAAGTCAGTTCCCACGCAAGCGTGAAACTCGTGCCCCATTGGTTGAAGAATTGCTTCCATATATGGATCAAATAGATCCTAAATATCACTTTTTTGCAAAAGCGCCTAAAAAAGATTCTGAAGGTCGCCCAGCCATTATTCGATATAGCCGCAAGACGAAAGAGCAATATGTCATGACGGAAGAGGAAGGTAAGCCAACAGGCTGGAAAGCATTTTATGTCGGCTCTAAATGGGTGATTGAGGAAGGTAAGAAAAAATGAGTGGTGCCAGTTTAGCTAGCTTAACCAATCAAAAACTAGACACGGCAAGACGCTTTATTAAGCAAAGCCAAGATAGTGATGAAGCGTGGCTAAGGGTCGGGCTGGAAAGCTCGGCTATTTTTCAGTTAAGAAGTGCTCTTAATGGTCTGCTAAAAGAAGTGAATGCAGCGTATTCGTTATCTGGATCTCTGGATGTTGCTAAACTATTAGCTGAGTCAGAAGATAAGCAGATTGTTGTTCCTGTGCTGGCGGAGCTCGCTGATTTGTTGTCACGTACTGATTCTTGGTGCTTTCAATTGAACCAGGCATATTTGGTTCAGTTTGAATGTCGTACCTCTATGTCGTCAGTAGTGCAAAGTGATAGTCTAATTGGCCGTGGAAGTGACGCTGGCGCGTCCGTGAGTTTTTATTTGGCCAAGTTGGTCGAATTGGTGTTACGTTTTAGAGAAGAGTCATCAGAGTATTGAATATGAAAGAATCCTACCTAGAAATTGTTGAGCTGGATAATGGCGATATTGTGCTGCGTCCAGCCAGTGAAGATGGTGAGGAAACCGTTCCACTAGCAACATTGCAGATATCAGATGATACTCGATCTTATTTAAAGGATCGTTATTTTGAATTGGCAAAATGCATGTTCCATGCAGGAATTGATTTTGTTTATTCAGATGATTCGTTTTTTGACGAAGATTCGGAATATCTTGATGACGAAGATTTTCGTCCTAAGATTCTGCATTAAGTCTGTGTTGTTGGTGTGAGGCGTAGGTTTACATAAAAAAGCGAAGCATATGCTTCGCTTTTTTATTGGTATGGTGTTGATGAGGTAGCGGCTACTTAAAGTCCTTGGCGAATCACACCAACTGATAAGCCTTCAATGGCGAACTCTTCGCTTTCAAGGTCGACAATGATGTCATTGAACTCTTCGTTCTCAGGAATAAGTCGAACAATACTGCCTTTTTGTTCGAAACGTTTAACTGTTACTTCGTCACCAATGCGAGCAACGACAATTTGGCCGTTACGCACAGTAGTTGTTTTATGCACTGCTAATAAGTCGCCTTCCATTATTCCGATGTCTTTCATGCTGGTACCTGAGACAGATAAGAAATAATCGGCTTGTGGGGAGAACATATTTGCTGGGATGTTTACATGAGAAGCAATGTTTTCTTGGGCTAAAATAGGGTAACCTGCAGCAACTTTGCCTATGACAGGTAAGCCAAGGTTGTTTGTGGGGTCATCATTTGATGCACGATCAACTAAGCGTATTCCCCTTGACGCGCCAGAAAGCATCTCTATTGCACCTTTTTTACTCAAGGCTTTTAGGTGCTCTTCAGCAGCGTTAGGAGATTTAAACCCAAGCCGGCGTGCTATTTCTGCTCTGGTTGGTGGAAAACCTGTTTCACTAATAAATTCGCGAATGGTTTCTAGTACGTCAGATTGTCTTTTGGTTAATTTAATCATAGGTTATCTGGTTGTTTATACAGTTACTGTTATTATATACAGCATTCCTAACTATACTCAATGATATAAATGCTTTCAGACGAACTAAAAAAACAGATTCAACTTGCATACCGAGCATCTTTGGATGCGAAGTCCCATAAACCAAGGGCTGGACAGCGCCAGATGATTGGTGCGATCGCTCGAACTTTGGGTAACATTAAACAAGACTCGGAAGGCGAGCGCCTTGAAGAAAAGCATGTTGCCGTAATTGAGGCAGGAACAGGCACGGGTAAAACTTTGTCATATTGCCTTGCGGCTATTCCTATCGCGAAAGCTCGTGGTCTTAAATTAATTATTTCTACTGCTACGGTTGCGCTTCAAGAGCAGATTTTGCATAAAGAGTTGCCTGATTTGCTTGAACATACGGAGCTGACTTTTAAGTACACGCTTGCTAAAGGGCGAGGACGTTATTTGTGCTTGAATAATCTTGAGGGCTTCTTGAGCTCAGAAGAGCAAGCAATGGACGATATGTTCGCTGGACTTTTCGAGCAGCACCTTCATTCCGATGATATTAATACTGTTCTTTATCAAGAGATGGATGCTGCTTTGCAAAAAGGTGACTGGGATGGTGATAAAGACAATTGGGCTGGTATTGTTCGTGATCAAGATTGGCGTCGCTTAACCACAGATCATCAGCAATGCACTAACCGTAATTGTGCTAATTATTCCGCCTGCCCGTTTTTTAAAGCGCGTGCTGAAATCGAAGTGGCTGATGTGATTGTTGCCAACCATGATTTGGTATTGGCCGATTTGTCATTGGGTGGTGGCGTGATTCTTACCCCGCCAAAAGAAACCATCTATGTTTTTGATGAGGGTCATCATCTTCCTGATAAAGCGATAGGGCACTTTCGTCATGAAGTTCGTTTGCAGCAAAGTATTACTTGGTTACGCCAATTAGAAAAAAATCTGGTTAACTTGAAGCAAGAGTTAACAGACGATGTCAGTGTAACAGGTCAGCTGCTACTAAAAATCCCACAGCAAATACAAAGTATTGTGAACTTTATCCAATATGCCCAGCAGGGGTTAGCGCCTTATATTCAGGGTTTGGGGTTGGATCAAGAAAATAATCAGCACCGTTTCGAGTTTGGCCAAATTCCAGATGAATTACGCCAGCTGGCATACAGTTTACAGACGTCTTATCAAAAGTTGTTTAACAACATTGAAAGCATCCAAGACGAATGTAAAAAGACTAAACAAAATGAAGGGATGGGTGTAACACCTGAAACTGCAGAAACTTGGCAGCCTATTTTAGGTGTCATTCTTGGTCGCTTAGAGCAATGTATTGGGCTTTGGCGTTTGTATTCTACAGTTGATGATCAAAACTATCCGCCTAATGCACGCTGGCTAGTTTTATCTGGTCAAGGGATGGAGCAAGATATTGAACTGGGCGGTTCTCCGATTCTTGCCGCAAACACATTAAAGCAGCAGTTGTGGGATAAATGTTTCGGTGCGGTAGTGACATCAGCTACGTTAACGGCGCTTAATCAATTTCATCGTTTTAATATGCGATCAGGCGTTCCTCGTGAGAGTGAGTATTTGCGCGTTATTAGCCCATTTAATTTCCAAGAAAATGGGCTTTTGGTCGTTCCAGATATGGAGCATGAGCCGAATAGAGTAGAGCAACATACCGCCGAAATTGTTGCTTATTTAGATAAGCATGTGAACACAGAAAAGGGCAGTTTAGTATTGTTTTCTTCCCGTCGTCAGATGGAGGAAGTGGCTCAGTCTGTGTCTGCAGGATTACAAGAAATACTCTTGATGCAAGGTGAGCAATCTAAACGCGTTATTTTGGATTCGCATAAATCTCGCATTGATGAAGGGAAAGGCAGTTTATTGCTTGGCTTAGCCAGCTTTGCCGAAGGTGTAGATTTACCAGGTGATTATTTGACCTGTGTGTACATTGCTAAAATTCCTTTTGCGGTGCCAGATGATCCAGTCGAAGCAACGCTAGCAGAATGGATTCAAAAACGTGGTGGCAACCCCTTCATGGAAATTACCATACCAGATGCCTCTTTGCGCTTAGTGCAGGCAACAGGGCGACTATTAAGAAGCGAAAAAGACTCAGGTGAAATACATATTTTAGACAAGCGTCTGAGAACTAAACGTTATGGTAAGCAATTAATTAATAGCTTACCACCGTATAAGTATCAGTAGCTTGCTTCAACAAAGCGTAAGCAAGGGGTGATAAAGCTTTACCAATTAGGTACACTCCTTGCACAGATTATTAACCTCAAAACACAATAGAAGCGTATAGATTCCAATATGGAAAACCAAACTCAAGAAGCACCATCAGAAACCACAGCAAAACCAAAACGTACACGTCGCCCAAATAAGGGTCCAAGAAGTAACGATGATAGCCCTGCAAGCGTCCAAGCGGATGCACCGCAATCAAGCAATGAAACAAAACCTGCAGGGAATGCAAACTCTAAAATTTGGTCCATAGAAGATTTTCCGGTTGCTGAAGTTGAAGGCAAGATGCGCTTCCATGATTTAAATCTTCCTGATCGCGTCATTAAGTCTATTGCTGAAATGGGTTTTGAATATTGTAGTGAAATCCAAGCTGAAACCTTACCAATGACTTTGTTGGGTTATGACATTATTGGTCAAGCACAAACAGGTACTGGTAAAACAGCTGCTTTCCTCATCGCGATGATCAGTGACTTTCTTGATTACCCTCTTGAAGAAAAAAGAGCGAATAATTTTGCGCGAGGTTTGATTATCGCACCAACTCGTGAATTGGCGATACAAATAGCTGATGAAGCTGTAAAACTGACAACGAATTGTCATTTGAACGTCGTAACTTTGGTGGGTGGCTTGAGTTATGAAAAACAAAAGATCGCACTAGAAACTGAAAATGTTGATATTTTGGTTGCCACGCCTGGTCGTTTGTTGGATTTTGCTCGTAGCCGCAAAGTGCAATTGGGTAAAGTGGAATGCTTGGTGTTAGATGAAGCTGACCGCATGTTGTCTATGGGTTTTATCCCTGATGTGAAAAGTATTATTCGCATGACGCCGCATAAAGAAGCAAGACAAACCATGTTGTTTAGTGCGACCTTCCCGAAAGATATTCAAGCACTGGCACAGCAGTGGACTTACTTCCCTAAAGAAGTATCTGTTGTTCCAAAAGAAGCGACAAATCAAAATATTGATCAAGTGATTTATACTGTTGAAGCGGATCAAAAATGGCCTGTTTTACAGCAATTGATCGAAAAAAATGGCGGTCAACGAACTATTATTTTTGCTAACCGTCGTGATGAAACACGCGACCTTTATGAGCGCTTACGCAAAGCCAATATTAATTGCGCTATATTATCAGGCGAAGTTGCGCAAGATAAACGTGTAAAAACTCTGGCGAACTTCAAAGAAGGCATCATCCAAGTGCTTGTGGCAACAGATGTTGCTGGTCGTGGTATTCACGTGGATAACGTAGAGTTAGTTGTAAACTATTCGTTACCAGAAGATCCTGAAGATTATGTACATCGTATCGGCCGAACTGGTCGTGGTGGTGAAACCGGTAAATCTGTGAGTTTTGCCAGTGAAGATGATGCTTTTATGATTCCTGAGATCGAAAGGGTCGTTGGTGAGAGCATCCGCTGTGAGTACATGGTTGATACATCTCTATAAATATCGCTTAGTTTTTAAGTGAGATAAGATGATTTTAGAACACCATTTTGCAAGTTTGGGTGAGGCGTTTTCTTCGAAAACCCTTGTCCAGCCACTTTTTGAGCAGCGATTGGTTGAATTTAACCAATCGCTCGCTACTCTTCTGTCTATTGATATTAAATCTACCGAAACCAAACGCATCTTAAGTGGAGAAGAAGCTCTGCCTTCTAGCCTAAGTATGGTTTACGCAGGTCATCAGTTTGGTGGTTTTTCACCTCAATTAGGTGATGGGCGCGGTGTGCTACTGGGTGAGGTTCGTGGTCAGGATGGTCTTTTATATGATTTGCATATGAAAGGTGCTGGGCCGACGCCTTATTCTCGTCGTGGTGATGGCCGTGCTGTATTGCGTTCTTGCATTCGTGAGTATTTGGCGAGTGAGGCCATGACAGCTCTGTCAGTGCCTTCTTCCCGCGCTTTGGCACTTTATGATAGTCGAGAGGCTGTTTACCGAGAAACGCCAGAAGCAGGAGCTATGCTGCTTAGGGTTGCGCAAGGTCATATCCGCTTTGGTCATTTCGAATACTTTTTTTATCAAGGTAAGCAAGCGGAATTGGATCAGCTGATTGAATATTGCCTTACGCATTATTACCCTGACTGCTTGGCGACAGAGTCGCCGTTAGAAAGCATGTTAATCGCAGTTGTCAAACGTACAGCTAGAATGATTGCCAAATGGCAATCGATCGGTTTTCAGCATGGTGTAATGAACACAGATAACTTTTCTTTTACCGGTGAAACGATCGATTATGGTCCATATGGTTTTATGGAGGATTATGAGCCAGATTGGGTTTGCAATCATTCAGATCATGAAGGTCGTTATGCGTTCTCGCGGCAACCAGGGGTCGGTTTGTGGAATCTCAATTGTTTGATGCGATGCTTTTCAAAGCTCCTTGAACGGGATCAGCTTATCGCTATCTTGCAGTGCTATGAGCTAGAGCTACAGACTCACTATGATTCATTAATGATGAGTAAAATGGGCTTAAACTCTGTGCAAGATATGCATGAGTTATTACCTGAGCTATTTACAATATTGGCCGCAGAAAAAATAGACTACTCAGTGTTTTTCCGTTTATTGAGCCATTTTGAACAGGGAGGCTTTACGCTTTTGCTTGATGAAGTGGTTGATAGAGAAAGGCTGTCTACTTGGCTTGAACGCTATGAGCTTGCACGAATGAAAAATGATCTAGCATGGCCTAAAGTGAGTGCTTCTATGCTGGCAGTGAATCCGAAGTTCCTGCTGAGAAATTATTTAGCTCATGATGCAATTCTTGCAGCAGAACGAGGTGACTATTTACCCTTCCGCCGTTTATTGAACGTACTCATTACTCCATTTGATGAGCATCCAGAGTCGGATGTGCTCGCGCAAAGAGCGCCAGAGTGGGGTAGGTCATTAGAAGTTAGTTGTTCGTCTTAGTATTGTTCGTTTTTATATAGTTAGACGATATTTTTTAAAGAGAAACAGTCATTATGAAGCATTCTGTGTGTGTATTAGGTGGTGGTAGTTTTGGCACAGCCTTGGCCAATATCATGGCTAAAAATGGTCATCAAGTTAGTCAGTGGATGCGTAATGAAGAACAGGTTGAAGAGATTAATTTGACAGGTCTGAATAGTCGTTATTTACCCAATGCGCCATTGCATCGAGAACTACTGGCGACCAGTAATTTAGAACAGGCAATACGAGATAGTGATACTGTTTTTGTGTCAATTCCTTCTAAATCATTCGAACAAGTAGTTCAGCGCATTGAGCCTTTATTGACGGCGGATAAAATATTAATTAGCACTACTAAGGGTTTTAATCCAAATCGATTTGAACTTATGAGCGATGTTTTGCGTCGAAACCCTATTACTCAAAAAATTGGCGTGTTGAGTGGTCCAAACTTAGCAAAAGAAATTGCTGCAGGTCAAATGACGGGGTCGGTGATTGCCAGTGCTGATGATAAGGTTCGCCAGCGAGTTATTGAGTTGTTGAAATCACCTACTTTTCGAGTGTATGAAAATACCGACAGTACAGGTGTTGAGTTGGCTGGCGCGTTAAAAAATATTTATGCGATTGTGTGTGGTCTTGCTAAAGCTCTAAATGTTGGCGAAAACACTATGTCGATGATTATGACTCGAAGTCTTGCAGAGATGAGCCGGTTTGCTGTGCATTTTGGTGCTAATCCTATGACCTTTCTTGGGTTGGCGGGAATGGGAGATTTGATCGCAACCTGTACTTCACCTTTGAGTCGAAATTACCGTGTCGGCTTTGCTATTGGTTCGGGTCAAGACTTAGACGAAGCCATTGGTGGAATAGGTGAGGTTGCTGAAGGGGTCAATACCTTAAAAATGGTGGTAGATGAAGCCCATAAACATGGCTTATATATGCCTCTTGCAGAAGGTTTGTCTAAATTATTGTTTGAAGGTGCTAAGCTGGAATCATTGATTGGTTCAATGATGACTGGCGAGCAAAAATGGGATGTCGAATTTGCGACAAATGAGGGGAATAACAATGTCTAAGCCAGGTTATGCTGATCAAGGTTTTTGGTTTCGTGTGATTTTTATGCTGCTGTATTGGGTGGTTTTGAATATTGCTGTCACTGTATTTGGTGTTTTGCTTGTTTTGGTAAGCTTGGTGAAATTAGGCTCCAAGTATGAGCCAGTCACTTTGTCTTCTTGGTTAAAAAGTGTGACAGCTTTCATCGGTCAGATTTTCTCATTTTTGTCTTTTGAGTCAGAAGAAAAACCTTTCCCATTTCAGCCATGGCCTCAGGTAAATGCGGATGAAGAAGCTTAAGCGCCTATATATATTGCGCCATGGAAATGCTCAACCGTATGGTTATGATCAAGATGAACTTCGTGAGCTGACAGAGCTTGGAGTGGCTGAAGTAAAAACAGCTGCTCGAGCTTTTCGTAATAAGAGTGAGATGTTTGATGTGGTTTTTGTTAGTCCTTATGTTAGGGCGCAGCAAACTGCAAAAGTCTTTTTGGCCGATCTTGATGTTTCTGTTGAGGTTGAAAACTGCCCTCTAATTACCCCGGAAGGCCAAAGCATGGATGTGGCTACTTGGCTAAATGATCTGCCCTATGAATCCATTTTATTGGTTACACATCAGCCTTTTGCACATCAGTTTGTGGACTTTTTGGTTGATGAGCCCTTGCCGGTTAGCTTTTCGATGACGACGGCGACGTTAGCTTCTGTAGAAGGTGAGTTTTTTGCCGGAGCATGCTGTCAATTCTGTTGGTGTATTTCACCATCATAAATTATTTAATTGAATTTAGTGGGTTGGTTAAAAGCAAATATGGGAAATGAAATCGTTTATAAGCTTGCGCATACTGAAATAGCTGCTTTGCAATGGCTGCCTAAAAATACCTCGGCATTTAAAGTATTGTCGCTACATGGGTGGCTTGATAATGCAGCTAGTTTTTCTAACTTATCTCCTCATCTCTCCGATTTTTCTCATGTTGCATTAGATCTTGCTGGACATGGCTTGTCTTTACATCGATCAGCGGGAAGTTTTTATCATTTATGGGATTATGTTTTGGATGTGGTGTCTATTTTAAACCAATCCAAGCAAAGTGTTTGGTTAATTGGTCATAGTATGGGCGGTGCTGTTGCTATGTTGGTGGCTGCTATTGCTCCTGATAAGGTTCGCGGACTGATTGTGCTTGATAATATGGGGCCCTTGAGTGGGGCGCCAGCGGATCGTGTGGTGACGTTACAACGAGCTGTTAATAAAATGGCCAAATATCGCTTGGGTAGGGATACAAGCTATCAAACGAAAGAAGATATGGTACTTGCTCGAATGGATGGTTTCACTCAATTGTCCAAATTCGCGTCAAAAGTGTTAGTTGAACGTGGTGCTAAGCAAAATGCTGATGGGATTTGGACGTGGCGTCATGATGGAAAGTTGACCTTTCCTTCGCCATTTCGGATGGATGAAGAAAGCGTTCAGGCCTTTATCCAGGAAATTAAATGCCCAACTTTGGCTTTGGTTGCTAAAGATGGGATTTATCAGAATGATCATCAGTTAGTTGAAAAGCGCGCGGCTCAATTTCCATGGATAAAGTTAAAATGGCTTGAAGGTAATCACCATTTTCACCTTGAACCGGAGAGTTGCTTTGCAGTAGCAACTGAAATTCAGCGATTTATTGATCAAAACTAATGCGTTAGCCCATCCTTAGTTGGGATGAAAGGAAGGTTGTATGGTTAAGTTTCGAGGCGTGTTGTGCCTATTGGCTGCTTTTAGTAGTGTTTCTTTTGCGGGGGTATTAGGGATTGAGCCTTATCGTGATGCACAGTTAGTTAAAAGTAATTCTCAAGCTGAGCAGTTTGTAGAAATTCCTTTGAGTAAAATTCGCCGTGCTGGCAGTGGATGGGAGCCTGAAACGGTTATTCGTTTGAAAGGTGATTACTTTTCTTCATTATACAAAATCAATCGCAATGCGCTTTTGTCTGATGTATATACTCACTACCGATCACAAATGTTGAGTGACGGCCGCAGTATCTTATTCGAGTGTGATAGTCGAAGCTGTGGTAGTAGCAATGCTTGGGCGAATAATTTCTTTGGTGATTATCTTTTGTATGGTTCGGATCAAAGTCAGTTTTTGCTTGTTGTTAAAAATAAACAAGATACTTATCAGATCTTATACCTTAATCGTCGCGGCGCTGGTGACGTGATGGTTCGTTTAGATGTAGTGAAATCGGCAGAAGCAAATGATACAGAGTTCGAAATTGTAGCCCAGATGGATGTGCAGGATATTCCTAGAATACGTCGTTTCGTCAGTGATTTACCTGCTGGCCAAAATGTGGTTGGTTTTGTTACAAGTCAAAAAATAGGAACTCTAAGTGCTATTGAGTCGGGGGATCAGCTTATTTCAATGGCGTCGGCAGGTCTAGGGGATCAGCTTAAAGATAAGGTTAGATTTATTAACTTAGCAGATCTTGGTCGCGAATCACTTGGTGTTAATCGCATATCTTTTGTTTATGTTCGTCCTTAGGCGGTAGTAGTGAATACGAAAAAGACAGTTGCTCTGGTTTTAGGGAGTGGAGCGGCGCGCGGTAATGCACATATAGGTGTGATTCAAGCATTTGAAGATCGTGGATATGAAATTGTCAGTATTTCTGGTTGTTCTATTGGGGCGATAGTCGGTGGTATTTATGCTGCGGGTAAGTTGTCTGAGTATCGTGAATGGGCTGAATCTTTAGATCGAATGAATGTTATTCGTCTATTAGATATGTCTATATTGAACGGTGGCTATGTAAAAGGTGATCGTTTTTTTGAGAAAATTCAAGACATGATAGGGGAGCCAACTATTGAGTCCTTACCGATAGCTTACACCTCTGTAGCTGTCGATTTATTGAATCAGAAAGAATTTTGGTTTCAGCGTGGTGATTTGATAAGTGCTATGCGTGCATCCTCAGCCATACCGTCTCTAGTGTTGCCTGTGACGCTTAATGGTCAAATGTATGTTGATGGTGGGGTGTTGAATCCTTTACCTATCATCCCTTCTGTGCCAGCTGGGGCGGACTATATTGTTGCGGTTGATCTTAATGGTCCTGCTGAACGAGTTGTGAACAATGTTTCTGAGAGTGATCCAGAAGGGCCTGCTTGGTGGTTGAGTACTAAAGGTTTTTTTGGAAAAAACAAAGAAGAAACAGATGAAAAGGCTAAGTATTCGCCAGAAAGTTGGGGGCGATTACAGACTATCAATATGATGTTTGAGACTATGCAAGAATCTCTTACTCAGTATAAATTAGCTGGATATCCGCCAGATTTGCTTATCTCTATACCTAAAGATATCTCTGGTTTCTATGAGTTCTGGCGGGCTAAAGAATTGGTAGAGTTTGGTTATGAAACCGCTTTAAAAGCGATTGATGGCCTTGAATCACCAAAGTCGAGCTATTTTTCTTTCCCTAAAGGCTACTAACAATAGTTTAGCCTATAGGGTTTACTCCTAGCTCTCTAAGTGATCGAGATAGAGATATAAGTGGTAAACCAATTAAACTATTAGGGTCATCACCTTCCATTTTTTCAAAAAGACATACTCCAAGCCCTTCACATTTAAAACTACCTGCGCAATCAAGAGGTTGCTCGATTGAAACATATTGAGTAATTTCTTGTGTCGTTAGTACCCTAAAATGAACGTGGTATTCATTTAATGTGTACTTATAAGATTGATCTTGTTGGTTTAAAACGCAAAGTCCTGTTAGAAAACTTACTCTTTTACCACTGAAGCAAGAAAGCTGCTTTATGGCATTTTGTTCTGTATGAGGCTTTCCTAAAATCTGGCCATTTAATACTGCAACCTGATCAGAAGTTATAATCAGCTCGTTTGAGCTTTGATTATTTTGTTGGCGTTCGTTATTTACGGCATGCGCTTTGGCAACACTAAGGCGTTTGACTAAATCGACAGCGGATTCTAGGGGAAGTGGGCTTTCGTCAATGTTGGGCGAATGGCATTCAAAAGGAATTCTTAAGCGTTCTAAGAGCGCTTTTCGGTAAGGAGAAGACGAGCCGAGTATGAGTTTTTTTTGCATTGTTTTTTAATCATTTTATTGAGATGAAAGATGATTTTACTTTTTTTTACCTCTAATGACTTAAAAAAGTGAAAAAAAGCGCTTTAAGAGCAGTTAGACTTTGACAAAAAGGGCCCTTAGCAATATTATCCCCCGCCATGTTGAATGATACGTTACCTAAATATTTTGACCCTCGTAAATACGCTAGCTATGAGCAAGCGTTCGAAGGGTACGTGCCCCTTAATGAATTTAAGGAGCTTTGTGCTATATTAGCCTCTGATGAGGGTAATGCTTTTATTCATCTAGACTTTAGAGTTGATGAGGATAGGCGCTATATTGCTACTGGATCATTAACAGCTCAAGTACAGGTTGTTTGTCAGCGTTGTATGGGGGCTGTTTCACATGATCTAGCGTTAGATTTGTCGCTGGGATTCGTTTATGACGAAGATCATGCTAAGAATCTACCGAATAGTTATGATCCTGTTGTCATGACCGATGGTGAAGTAATTTTGGCAGATATGGTCGAGCAAGAAATTATACTTGCCCTACCAATTGTCGCTTATCACGAAGAAAGTGGTTGCAACCCAACAGCTGTAAAGTATGCCTCGTCTACCGATGACGCACCGGATGACGAAAAACCGAATCCATTTAGTATATTGGCCCAATTAAAGGCTAAGTAAAGTTAGGAGCTCCAAAAATGGCAGTACAAAAAAGTAAAGTAACTCGTTCACGTCGCGGCCAGCGCCGTTCACACGATGCTTTGACAGGTCCAACTCTTTCTGTAGAAAAGACTACTGGTGAACTTCACCGTCGTCACCACATTTCTGCAGATGGTTTTTACCGTGGTCGTCAAGTTATCACCCCTAAAGGTGAGTAACTAAGATACCCATGATCAGGGTAGCTTTAGACGCTATGGGCGGGGACTTAGGTCCCCGCATTGCATTTGACGGTGCAGTAGAGATTCTTTCTCGCTATCCAGATGTCGTCATCACCATCTATTATTTCCCTAATCCCGGTCTTGAACTTCCTGCGCCTCATGAACGTTTGTCTCTGATTGCTTGCACTGACGTTATTGATGGAGATGAAGAGATAGTCTTGTCTTTATTTCGTCGTCGAAATAGTACGCTTTATCAGTCTTTAAGTGCATTGGCTCAGCGGTCGTCGGACGTTGTTGTGACCTTGGGTAATACAGGTGCTATGGTTGCATTAGCTCGCCATATACTGGGCGTGTTACGTCCGAAGCTGTATCCTGCATTAATAAGGGAGCTTTATTCTAATCCGTTGCGATGTTTGGTGGATTTAGGGGCTAATGTCCATTGTCCGCCATCAATGTTGGTTGGCTTTGCAGAGTTAGGTGCGGCTTATATTGAGGCGCTCAGTGATGAAAAGCCAAGGGTTGGCCTGTTAAATGTTGGCGTCGAAAGCTCGAAAGGTAGTGCGGTTATTCGAGAAACGGATCGGCTTTTAGCAAGCAAAATATGGCCTGATTATTTTGGTTATGCAGAAGGAACTGAGCTGTTTGATGGCGATAAAAATGTCATTGTATGTGATGGCATGGTTGGTAATGCTGTATTGAAAGCATCAGAGGGGCTGCTGTCTTTCATGATGAGTAAATTTAAAGGGGTTGACGGCGTATCATCCTTGTTTGAGACTTTTTACCAAACTGAGCGTAGGCATGGTGCTTGTTTAGTGGGTGTGCGTGGCAATTTGGTAAAAGGTCATGGTCGTTCAGATTTGTCTGCGATGATCGGTGCGATAGAGTATGGAATTGATATTGCGCGAGCGGATTTGTATTCTGCGATAGAAGCGCGTCTTTGTAGTTAAGCTTTATAGCTAGGAGATTAAATGAGCACTAAATTAGCTTTTGTTTTTCCAGGTCAGGGTTCTCAGCAGTTAGGGATGTTGGCTGATTTGGCGGAAAAACATGAAATAATAAAGCAAACTTTCGCCGAAGCATCTGATGTTCTTGGTTATGATTTATGGGATCTTGTGCAGAATGATGCTGAGAGACTTAGTCAAACGGATAAAACTCAGCCGGCGCTGTTGACGGCCAGTGTTGCTCTATGGCGCCTTTGGGAGCAGCAGGGTGGTGATAAGCCAGCGTATGTTGCAGGTCATAGTCTTGGCGAGTATTCTGCTTTAGTGTGTGCTGGTGTGATTGCTTTTACTGACGCGGTAGAGCTTGTTAAGTTGCGTGGTGAATACATGCAGCAAGCGGTTCCTGCGGGCGATGGTGCAATGGCTGCGATTATTGGTCTTGATGATGATAAAGTGGTTGCTGCGTGCGCTGCGGCTCCAGGTATTGTTAGCGCGGTTAATTTTAACTCGCCAGGGCAAGTTGTGATTGCGGGTCATGTTGCAGCTGTAGAGGCTGCGATGGTAAATGCAAAAGAAGCAGGAGCTAAGCGTGCATTGCCTTTACCGGTGAGTGTTCCATCGCATTGCGAGCTTATGATTCCTGCTGGCGCTAAATTAGCCGAGAAACTTGAGACTATTGTTTTTAAATCGCCTTCCTGCACTTTGGTGCAGAATGTTACTGCTCAAGCTGTTTCTGACCCTTCTGTGATCAAGGCAAACTTGGTTTCTCAATTAAGTGAGCCAGTTTTGTGGACGCAATCTGTTGTGTTACTTTCGGAATTAGGTGTAACGTCTACGGTAGAGTGTGGTCCTGGTAAAGTGCTGAGTGGTCTTAATAAGCGAATAGTCAAAGGTTTAGAAACATCTTCTTTGGGTGATTTGGCTGGATTTGAAGCGGCTTTGTCTGCGTAATAGTATTTTATTATTTGTTCGAAATGCACTTTTTGAAATAGATTGTTGGAGACAGACATGGGTCTTGAAGGAAAAATTGCTCTAGTGACTGGAGCTACTCGCGGTATTGGTAAAGCGATTGCTGTTGCTCTAGTTGAGCAAGGTGCGACCGTTATTGGTACGGCAACTAGTGAGTCTGGTGCGCAAAGTATTACTGAATATTTGGGCGCTAATGGTAAAGGCTGGGTGCTTGATGTGTCATCAAGTGAGTCAGTTGATGCGGTAATTAAAGAAATTACTGCTGAATTTGGTGCGCCAACGGTTCTTGTTAACAACGCCGGCATTACTCGTGATAATTTAATGATGCGAATGAAGGAAGATGAGTGGGATCAAGTGATTAATACTAATCTAACTTCTGTTTTTCGTGTTACAAAGGCTTGCTTACGTGGCATGACTAAAGCAAAATTTGGTCGTGTTATTAGTATTAGTTCTGTTGTTGGCTCTATGGGCAATGGCGGACAAACAAATTATTCTGCAGCAAAAGCTGGGCTAGAGGGTTTTAGTCGTTCTTTGGCAGCAGAAATAGCATCTCGCGGTATCACTGTAAATTGTGTGGCTCCGGGGTTCATTGAAACGGATATGACTAAGGTGTTATCTGAAGAGCATAAGGCCAAATTGGTCGAAAAAGTGCCTTCATCACGTCTTGGTCAACCAGAAGAAATTGCGGCAGCTGTCGCATTTTTGGCGTCAAATGGCGCTGCTTACATTACCGGTGAGACATTACATGTCAATGGCGGTATGTATATGTCGTAATTTGAGTTGAATTTTATGTTTAATTCAACGAAAATACGTCTCCGGTTCATGTCGAGAATCACACCTTTTTTGGTGATCGAATTTTTATAATATGCTCACACTGAGCTGTTAATGAGTAGAGTAGGAACTTCTAATGAGTAGCATTGAAGAACGCGTTAAGAAAATCGTTTGTGAACAACTAGGCGTTAAAGAAGAAGATGTTGTTGCTTCAGCATCTTTTGTTGATGACCTAGGTGCAGATTCCCTAGATACAGTTGAGCTAGTAATGGCTCTTGAAGAGGAATTTGATACTGAAATTCCTGATGAAGAAGCTGAAAAAATCACTACCGTACAAGCAGCGAACGACTACATCAACGCTAACTTGTAAGATATTGGTGAACTGAGTTTTCCGAAAAGCCGCTTGTATTCGTTACAGCGGCTTTTCTTATTAATAGCTCTTAAAGAATTGAGGGCGAATTGCTGGAGAAATCTTATGTCTCGTCGTCGGGTTGTAGTCACAGGAATGGGAATGGTGACACCCCTTGGCAATAATGTGAAAGATACGTGGGATAGCATCTTGGAAGGAAAGAGTGGTGTATCTGAGATCACTTCTTTTGACGCCAGTCTGTTTTCCACCCGTTTTGCAGCGCAAGTAAATGGCTTTGATGCGACTCAATATATGAGCGTTAAAGAGGCTCGCAAAATGGATCTTTTCATTCAATATGGTATCGCAGCCGCAGTGCAAGCTTTGGATGATGCCAATCTTAATGCCGATACAGCGGATTTAAGCCGTGTTGGTTGCGCGATAGGTTCTGGTATTGGTGGTTTGCCAATGATTGAAAAGAACCTTGAGCTGTTGAATGAGTCAGGCCCAAAACGTATTTCTCCTTTTTTTGTTCCAGGCGCGATTATTAATATGATTTCAGGTCATGTTGCGATTCGTTTTGGTTTTAAAGGCCCTAATATCTCTATTGTTACCGCGTGTACTACTGGTACGCATAATATTGGTATGGCAGGTCGCATGATCGCTTATGGTGATGCTGATGTGATGATTGCTGGCGGTGCTGAAATGGCTATTACTCCATTGGGTATCGGCGGTTTTGGAGCGGCTAGAGCATTGTCCACTCGTAACGATGATCATAAAACAGCAAGTCGTCCATGGGATAAAGACCGTGATGGTTTTGTGATGGGGGATGGTGCTGGTATTTTAGTACTAGAAGAATACGAACATGCTATTGCACGTGGTGCAAAAATTTATGCAGAGCTTGTGGGTTTTGGTATGAGTGACGATGCTTATCACATGACTGCTCCGCCAGAGAGTGGTGAAGGAGCTGCGTCGGCTATGAGGGCTGCTCTGAACGATGCTCGTCTTACGCCTTTAGATATCGATTATATTAATGCTCATGGTACATCAACTCCTGCTGGTGATTTAGCAGAAACTAATGCGGTAAAAGCGTTAATGGGTGAAGATGCATCAGATGTCGCAATTAGCTCGACTAAGTCCATGATAGGGCATTTGCTTGGTGCCTCGGGAGCAGTTGAATCAATTTTTTCGATACTTGCTATTCGAGATCAAGTTGCTCCACCAACCATTAATTTAGATGAGCCGAGTGACGGTTGTGATTTGAATTATGTTCCTGGAACACCACAAAAACGTAAAATAGACGTTGTTTTAAATAACTCGTTTGGTTTTGGTGGTACGAATGGAACATTAGTATTTAAGAAAATATCTTAAATACTAGGTGGGCAGATTATAATCTGCCCACCGTAGCTAGTTTTATTAATGGATTTGAGTTGGTGTGCCGCGTAATGCACTGATTTCTTTTGATATATCATAGCTTTTATTTTGACTGTCTAGCTCATATAAATGGTCTTCCAGCTGTTGATAAAGAGCAATTTCCTCATCACCTAGAAAATGCAGGCATTCGCCACCGACAAACCATAATAGCTCTCTCTTTATTAGAGGGACTAGATTTGCGTAGCATCGTATGAAGCGTGATAATACCTCTTGGGCATCGAAAGTATAATCATGGGTATTTTCCTGAATGTTTTTTATCAGGCCGTCCCACTTTTCTAAGAAGTCTAATTCTTCTTCTGCCAAGTCTGGTTGATCAAAAGGTGCGTGTTCTGCGATGCGCTGACGCAAATCAGCAAAAGCGTCAAGTATGTATTGTGTGCGTGATTCCACGTAAAACCCTATTCAAGTAAGTAACTATTTAGTCGGCTACTGCCGTACGAGAACTTCAATTATGACATATGCAATCGAAATTAGTGACCTTAAAAAGCGCTATGATAGCGGCTTTGAAGCGCTAAAAGGTATCGATTTAAAAGTTGAAAAAGGAGATTTCTTCGCGTTACTCGGTCCAAATGGAGCGGGCAAGTCTACGACAATCGGTATTTTATGCTCGTTAGTGAATAAAACATCGGGCAAAGTGTCTATTTTTGGTACAGATATTGATAAAGATTTTGCCAAAGCCAAAAAATATCTTGGTGTTGTGCCACAAGAGTTTAATTTTAACGTGTTCGAGACCGTTTTTAATGTTGTGGTAACTCAGGCTGGTTTTTATGGTATTAGCCGTTCGTTAGCAGAAGAGCGTGCGGAGAAGTACCTAAAACAGCTAGACCTTTGGGATAAAAGAAACGATCAATCGCGAATGCTATCTGGCGGTATGAAACGTCGTTTAATGATAGCCAGAGCATTAATTCATGAGCCTGAAGTGCTTATTTTGGATGAGCCAACCGCCGGTGTCGATATTGAGCTTCGCCGTTCTATGTGGGAGTTCATCAAAAAACTAAATGAGCAAGGTACGACAATTATCTTAACCACACATTATCTGGAAGAAGCAGAACAGTTGTGCCGAAACATTGCCATTATTAATGCGGGTCAAATTGTTGAAAATACCAGTGTGAAGGCTTTGTTGAAAACACTTAATCAAGAAACCTTTATTTTGGATTTAGATACTAGTCTGCCTAATGGCTGGGCTTTACCTGGCTTCAGTGTGTTAGTCAGTAAAGACGCGAGTACGATCGAAGTTGAAGTTATTAAAGGGCAATCTATCAATGCCATCTTTCAGGCGCTTGATGCAATCTCCGTCAACGTCGTGAGTATGCGTAACAAGTCTAATCGACTCGAAGAGCTCTTCGTTAAATTAATTAAAGGCTAGATAGATGAAAAATTCGGAAATTTGGGTCGCATTTTATACGATTTTGGTAAGAGAAATTCGTCGATTTACTCGTATTTGGCCACAGACATTATTGCCACCAGCTATTACGATGACATTATATTTTGCTATTTTCGGCAACTTAATCGGTGATCGAATTGGTGAAATGGGTGGCTTTAGTTATATGCAATACATTGTGCCAGGCTTGATCATGATGTCTGTCATCACAAACTCATATTCCAACGTGTCTTCGTCGTTCTTTTCTGCGAAGTTTCAACATAGTGTGCAAGAGTTGTTGGTCTCTCCTACACCAAACTGGGTGATTCTAATGGGGTACACGCTTGGCGGTGTGGCTCGTGGTTTGTGTGTTGGTTTGATTGTTACTGTGCTGTCGCTGTTTTTTACTCATTTGGCGTTAGAAAGCTTATTCCTAACGATTCTTGTGGTGTGTTTGACGGCAATTATGTTTTCTCTAGGCGGTTTTGTTAACGCTATTTACGCTAGAAGTTTTGATGATGTATCCATTGTTCCGACTTTTATTTTAACGCCGCTCACTTACTTAGGTGGAGTGTTTTATTCTATCGATTTGCTGCCTGATTTCTGGCAATCCGTTTCGCTATTAAACCCAGTTCTTTATATGGTTAATGCGTTTCGTTACGGCATTTTGGGTGTTTCTGATATTAACGTATATTGGGCACTTGTTATTGTTTGCGTATTTATTGTGGTGTTGTTTGGATTCGGTCTGCGTTTGCTCAATCAGGGCAAAGGTATTAGAAGTTGAGGTAGTGTTATATGGGCTTTTTACCCTTAGGTCAGCAAACAGAATATGTTTCTGAGTACGATGCAGGGTTGCTTTACCCCATTGCAAGAGTTGATAAATGGACTGAGATGGCTATCGAGTCTGAGCGACTGCCGTTTTTTGGTGAAGATGTTTGGAATGCTTATGAACTGTCATGGTTAAACTTGAAAGGAAAGCCAATCGTTGCCTTGGCTGAATTTCGTTTACCTTGTGATTCGCCAAATATTATTGAATCAAAATCGTTTAAATTGTATTTGAATTCATTGAATCAAATGCGTTATGAGTCAGCTGAAGAAGTCCAAGCCATACTTGAGAAAGATCTTTCGCGGGCCGCTGGTGCTGAAGTGACGGTTATTATTCGCGATGTTGATTCAATGGCATCGTTGGTAGTATTAACGCCTGATTATTGCATCGATGAACTGGATGTTGATGTATCAGAATATCAGCCAAATGCAGGCTTATTAGAGACTGATGAGACAATGGGGGTGGTTGAAGAGCGATTGGTTAGCCATCTTTTAAAATCAAATTGCCCTGTGACCAATCAACCAGATTGGGGTTCGGTTTTTATTGATTATAAAGGCCCTAAGATTCACCACGAAAGCTTGTTGAAGTATGTTATTTCATTCCGTGAGCATACCGACTTTCATGAGCAATGCGTTGAGCGAATTTTTATTGATATCATGCGTCAGTGTAAGCCGGAGAGTTTAACTGTCTATGCACGTTATGTAAGGCGCGGAGGATTGGATATCAATCCATATCGTTCAACAGCACCATTAGTGTTGGGGAATGATCGTTTAACGCGCCAGTAGTTTTTACTTAGCTTTAAAATTCAAACCGCATAATATTAAAATTATGCGGTTTTTTTTCGGAAATTTATTTTTTAAGGCAACTTAAAGATACAGCCACCAGAGCAAGCTAACAATACAAAGTGACATGGGTAAAGAAATAAGAATCATGAGGGCAATTTCATCTACTGGCCCCTTAAACTTGCTTGCTAGCATATAACTAATAACTGCCACAGGCATGGCACTGAGTACAATTAATACAGAGCCTTCCAGGCGGCTAAGTGGAAAAAAGTAGACAACCAAACATGCACAAAGAACGCCTACCACTGGGCGAAATAGTGATAAGAGAGAAGCGCGACCGATTTTGCTGCTTTCTTTTATAGATAGACCACTAATGGATCTACCTAGTAGCATTAGCATAATAGGCAATGTTATATGGCTGAGCATGTTCAGTGTGTTCATCAAAGGCGTGGGTAAGCTAATATTAAAACTTAGGAAAAGCGCACCAATCACTAAGGCAATAACGGGACCATTTTTTAACAGCTGCTTAGGTTGATAGGTGCCAGACATAAAACCAACGCCCAAGGTAAAATGACTAATTTGTACCACTGATGAAATTACCACGGCGATAGCCATACCTTCGGCACCAAATAATGCGTAGGCAACAGGTATACCAAGATTTCCCGTATTAGGATTGACTAAAGGTGGCAGATAAAAGCGTGTAGGTAACTTGAGTGCTTTTAGAAAAACAAATGACATGAGCGACACCAAAACTAATACTAGAGCTGTCGCGGCGATAATTTTGAGCATGCTGAAAACTTGCATCTGCATCGATAAAACAGAATAAAGTAGCAAGGCAGGCAAGCCTAAGTTTGAAACCAGTGCGGCCAGTGATGGGTTTTCTAGATAGTCTGTCTTTTTACCAAGAAAGAAGCCCAAGCAAATCATCAATAATATTGGTGTCAGTGAGTTAGTTAATGCCGAGAGCATAGAAATCCTTAGTGAGACATTTTTATCTATGAGAGATTTTTGCACAAAGGATAGGTAAGTGCAGTCGTCGTGCAAAAGTCTCTATGAGAATTAATCAGCCTTAATATTAAAGGCTTCCACAAGGTAGTGCACCAAGGCTTTTACCCTAAGGCTGATATTTCTTGATTGAGGATAAAGTAAAGTGACATCAGAGTCAGGCAATTGCCAGTCTGGCAGTAGCACTATCAGTCGACCCGATTGAATGTCTTGTTTTACATAATAGGAAGGTTGTCTAGAGATGCCTGTTCCTTCCAGGGTTGCCAACTTTACGACATGTCCGTTGGAGCATTTTAGTTTACCTTGCACTGGAAGCTCATACTTCTCTTTGCTGCTAATGTGTGTGAACGACCATCTTTTTACTGAGCCGTTGATTAGCGTGTGATCAAGCAAATCTTTCGGACTATTTAGTTTCGGCATGCTGTCAGAATAAGTAGTACTAGCAACTAAGTAGTTGGTGTAACTCGTTAGTTTTCGTCCAATTAAATTTGAGTTAGTAAGCGTGCCCATTCTGACCACAAGATCGTATTGCGACTCAATCAAATCTTCCCTTGTGCTCGAAAAGCTAAGTTCTATTTCCACCTTAGGATTTTCATTCATAAATCGAATTAAAATCGGTGCAAGTATCTCTTCACCAAATAAACCGCCAACGGAATTGATTCTGATTTGACCTCCAATACTTGAATGAGCGTTTTGAGCTGACAGAACCGCATGTTCTAGTTGATTCACTCCTTGTCGTGCAAGCTGATAAAAAGTTTCTCCAGCCGGAGACAAAGAAAGAGAGCGGGTCGATCGATAGAGTAACTGGACACCTAAGTCTTTTTCTAAACGGCTGATGATTTGTGAGACTCTAGCGCGAGAAATATTAAGCTGTTCTGCGGCTTTCGAAAAACTATGTACTTCAACTACTGCTAAAAATTCTCTTATGCCTTCAGGAAAATAAGCACTCATATTGTTAAGCCTTGTTAAACAATAAATTTAATATATCGATAATTATAAACAGTTAAAACCCTCGTATAGTAGTGTGATTAATCATTAATTCGTTTATTAGGAGTGTGTATGAAAACTAGAACATTAGGGAAAACAGGATTTGAGGTGTCGGAAATTGGCTTGGGTTGCTGGCAACTTGGTAATGATTTTGGTCCGGTAGAAGATAAAGAAGCGATCGCAATACTACAAACGGCAGTAGAGGAAGGTATTCACTTTTTTGATACAGCGGATGTTTATGGTGGCGGTCTAAGTGAGCAGCGAATAGGTCAATGGCGTAAGTCGTTGAACAAGTCACCTGTTATAGCGACCAAAGTAGGTAGGAGCGCTGAGCTTTATCCTAATGGTTACAGCAAGGCCGCAGTGAAGAAAAGTTTGCAGGCTTCCGCTCAACGTTTAGGCGTTGAGTCTATCGACCTTGCTCAATTGCACTGTGTTCCTCGTGATGTGCTGTTTTCAGGTGATATATTGGCTTGGATGGAAGACCTCAAAAAAGAAGGTGTCATTAAGTATTTTGGTGCCAGTGTGGAAATGTTGGACGAAGCGATGTTTTGTTGTGGTCATACGGAGTTAGCCAGCTTACAGATATTGTTCAATGTATTTCGTCAGGATGCGACAGAGTCACTATTGCCGCTAGCTGAAAAGAACAATGTGGGTATCATTGTGCGCTTGCCATTAGCAAGTGGTTTGCTGTCAGGAAAGATGAGTCTTAATCACGCCTTTAGTGAGCGGGATCATCGTTCATATAATAAAGATGGCGCTGCATTTCATGTTGGTGAAACCTTTAATGGTATACCCTTTGAAAAAGGTATTGAGTTAGTTGAAGCGTTAAAGGGAAAGCTGCCAGAAGGGCATAATATATTGGATGTATCTTTGCGCTGGATTTTAGATCAGCCTCAAGTATCAAGTATTATTGCTGGCGCTAGTCGATCTTCCCAAGTGGTACGCAATGCGGCCGTATCGTCTCTGCCGCCTTTGAGTAAAGAGTTGCACGCGTTATTAGCGGAATTTTATCGGGAAGAAGTTAGAGAGCATATTCGCGGTGGTATTTGAATTTGAGTGACTAAATGAAAAAAATGGCGCGGAAATTATCGCGCCATTTTTTGTTCTGTTTATTTCAAGATTTGCTCAGCGTGGGCTTTGGTTTTGACCTTGCTGATAATGTCTGAAATAACACCACTTTCATCAATGATAAAAGTCGTTCTTACCGTGCCCATTGATTCACGGCCCATAAATTTCTTTAGTTGCCAAGTGCCATACAATTCATGAACTTCTTTCTCTGTATCTGCGATCAGTGGAAAAGGTAGATCATATTTGGCGATAAAGTTTTGGTGCTTTTTCTCTGTGTCGGTGCTGATTCCAAGAATTACAAAACCTTGATCTAATAGTGCTTGGTAGTTATCACGTAAGTCACAAGCTTGAGCTGTACATCCAGGAGTTGAATCCCTAGGGTAAAAATACAAGACGACTTTTTTACCTTTAAATTGGCTTAGTGTAATGGTGTCGCCATTCTGATCTTTGGCATTAAAGTCTGGTGCAATTTGTCCGATTTCGATTGTCATAAAGTTTCTCTACAGTTCAACGAAATATTTAAAGAAAAATAGTTTGCCTATTATTAGTATTTGTTTAGCAGTCGTTAGCTTAACAAGACATCAGTTAAAAATCCTCCCGAATGGCGTTTCTTGTTAATTTACTCCGGCTTTACGTCTGTCAATTATTGTTAAACCAGAGTCTGGACGTTACTATAGGCGCGCTTATAATTTTATCGGAGACTCGAAATGATCACAGGTAGTTTAGTTGCGCTTATCACACCTATGTCACCAGATGGCGCTGTAGATACTAAAAAATTAGATGATCTAATAGAGTTTCATATTAACGAGGGTACTCACGGGATCGTAGCCGTAGGAACCACAGGTGAATCTTCCACTCTTACACCAGTAGAACATGCTAATGTGATTCGTCAGGTTGTTAATACGGTTAATGGTCGTGTTCCTGTTATTGCAGGCACTGGTGCAAACGCAACACATGAAGCCATCGACCTTACTCGTAGTGCTAAAGAAGCTGGCGCAGATGCCTGCTTACTTGTGACTCCTTATTACAACAAACCAACTCAAGAAGGTTTGTATCAGCATTTTAAAGCCATAGCAGATGCAGTTGATATTCCTCAAATTCTATACAACGTACCAGGTCGAACTGCGTGCGATATGCAAAATGATACTGTGGTGCGTCTAGCTTCGGTTAAGAATATTGTTGGTATAAAAGACGCTACTGGTAATCTAGAGCGAGGTGAGGCATTGATTAAAGCTTTACCTGAAAGCTTTGCCGTATACTCTGGAGATGATCCAACGGCAGTTTCATTGATGCTTTTGGGTGGAAAAGGAAATATTTCCGTTACGGCAAATGTAGCGCCTAAAGCCGTTGCCCAAGCAGCTGAATCAGCATTAGCTGGAAAAGCGGATCAAGCACATTCAATTGATACAACGATTTCTTCGCTTCATAAAAATTTATTTTTAGAGTCTAATCCTATCCCTGTAAAATGGGCTTGTAGTCAACTAGGACTATGCGAAGAAGGAATTCGATTGCCGCTTACACCTCTTTCTGAACAGCATCATTCAGCCGTTCGGCAAGCCATGATAGAAGCTGGAGTTTTATTAGTATGAATAAGTTTACCTTACAGTTGGTGAGCGCAAGCTCGTTGACTATTTTGTTGTCTGGGTGCAGTGTTTTTTTCACGGATCATTCAGATGATTATCAAGAAGAAAAACCAGTTACTTCAACACTGGATATGCCTGCTGGATCTATGCCGGCAAGCGATGTTTTAGTTATCCCTAATGAAAAAAACATTGCTAACCTAGACGGGAAGACTGCGTATACTACGCCTAGGGCTCCATTTGTATTTTACCCAATGGTTGCTGTTGGTACTGAAGAGCAAGATGATGCTATTGAGTTCACTGTCCCTGCTGATATTGCTCAAACGAAACGTATTGTTACAGATTTTCTTACCGCACTTCATGGCGATGGAGCATCGATTGCTTCACAAAGCGATGATCAGATAATAAGTGTACCATTTGATTTTCATCCGCAAGGTTGGTGGGCATCATTATGGAGCGATATTACTCGTATTCATCCAGCTCAAACTGCATTCTCTTTTCGCTTCAATGAACAAGAAGAAGGTAAAACATTGGTTACAGTACAATTTCGTGATGAGCAGCAAGATGTCGGCCCAGGAAATTGGATGAGTCCAGTTCAAAATGATGACGCTTATTCTGTCGCTGTACGTTTATGGGGAACAGTGGGGCGTCAGCTGAATCAATCATCTGCATATCTTTCTAATCGTGGTGATGCGGCATCTTTTCCTATTTGGGTAGATCATCATGGAATATTTGCAATTCATCTAGGTGATAAGGTTTCACCTTCTGATGTTGAAGCTAAATTGAACGCAGCAGGTATTTATCTTATACCTGGATCAAACCAATTACTTGCGCCAGTTCCGCCAGAAGACGTAGCTCGTGTTGGTGACGTTGTAGATCTAACCTTGCCATTAGTTGATAGTGATAAAATAAAATCACTTAAAACTATTCGCCGAAACTTGGATGATGTTAGCTGGGAAGAGCGTGAATATTCCTACAAAATAACTCATCAAAAAGCAGGTGACTTTTTAGTTATTGATGTTTCCTCTATGGACTCACCTGAAGTGGTTTCGTATCACTTGGCGCAACGTTTTGTAAATTAAATTTAATTAGATTAACCCCTCACAAAAGAAAACCGGAGACCCTCCAATGGAAAAACGACAAGAGCTATATGCAGGTAAGGCAAAATCTGTATTTCGTACAGATGATCCTGACAAAATGGTTCTAGTGTTTCGTGATGACACCTCTGCATTTGACGGTAAAAGAATTGAACAGCTTGACCGTAAGGGTATGGTGAACAATAAGTTTAATGCATTCATCATGACAAAATTACAGGAAGCAGGCATTCCAACACATTTTGAAAAGCTTTTAAGTGATACAGAATCACTGGTTAAATGTCTTGATATGATACCTGTTGAGTGTGTCGTTCGAAATGTTGCTGCTGGTAGTCTATGCCGACGTTTAGGTGTTGAAGAGGGTATTACTCTTACTCCACCAACGTTTGAATTGTTTTTAAAGAACGATGCATTAGGTGACCCAATGATCAACGAATCTCATGTTGAATCATTCGGTTGGGCAAAAGCATCTGACTTAGCGAAAGCAAAAGAGCTTACATTCAAGGTGAATGATGTATTAAAAGCGATTTTTGCAGAAGGCGGCATGATTCTAGTTGATTACAAATTGGAATTTGGCCTATATAAGGGTGAGGTTTTATTGGGCGATGAGTTTTCTCCTGATGGCTGCCGTTTATGGGATGCTAAAACCAAAGAAAAATTAGATAAAGATCGTTTCCGCCAAGGCTTGGGCGGCGTGATCGAAGCTTACGAAGATGTAGGTCGTCGTATAGGTATCGATTTCGACGCATAAGCGGATTGGTAACTTAGTCCAAAATAGAGGAGCTTTGCTCCTCTATTTTTACCACGCAAGCTTGTCATACAAGGACATACATTGATTAACTTCCTTCCTTTTGCTATCGGTCTGCGTTATGCCCGAGCAAAACGCTCCAATCACTTCATTTCCTTTATTAGCTTTTCTTCTATTGCCGGTCTTGCACTCGGTGTGATGGTTCTCATTACTGTTTTGTCTGTAATGAATGGCTTTGACCGTGAATTACGTCAACGGATATTAGGTATGGTTCCTCATGCGACTTTGTGGGGAGATCCAGTGCTCAATGATTGGCGTGATACAGCAAAGCTGGTTGCTAAAATGCCTGATGTTGTTGGCGTTGCTCCACATATCCAAGCGCAAGTCATGTTTCAGTCTGGCGAAAGTGTTCATGGCGCTATTTTAAATGGCATAAACCCAGACATGGAGAAAAAAGTATCAATCATTGGTGACAATATTGCATCTGGTTCTTTAGATGCTCTTAATGATACTAGCTTTGGGATCGTCCTAGGTGCTCAGTTAGCCAAGATGCTAAGAGTCGATATCGGCGATAAAGTAACGACTATATTACCTAAAGCTAATGTGTCTATTGCTGGTGTTGCGCCTGTTCTAAAGCGATTTACTGTGGTGGGAACTTTTGAGGTTGGAGCTGAGCTAGATAGCAGTCTTGCTTATATCAATATTAAAGATGCGGCTAAATTAAAGCGCTATAAAGCTGATGATGTGGAAGCGCTGCGAATTTCATTCGATGATTTATTTGTAGCTCCTTCACGTATTTGGGATATCGCTCGAGCTGTGCCAGGGCAAAATAGAGTGAGCGACTGGACTCGTACTCATGGTAGTCTTTTCCAAGCGATAAAAATGGAAAAAACCATGATTGGTTTGCTTCTGTTATTAATTGTCGCTGTGGCTGCTTTTAATATAGTTTCCACCTTGGTAATGGTGGTAACAGATAAACGTAACGATATCGCTATACTTAGAACAATGGGTTTAACCTCGAGTCAGGTTATGTGGATATTCGTTGTTCAAGGAATGTTTATTGGTATGCTTGGGACGCTTATTGGTGTCGTCTTGGGTGTAACCTTAGCGCTCAATGTGAGTGAAATTATTGCTGCTCTACAGACATTATTAAATGTCCAGTTTTTAAGTGCGGATGTCTATTTTATTAACTACTTGCCTTCAGAGCTTCAATGGTCTGATGTGAAGCTAATTGTTATATCTGCATTTATTATGACGGTAGCGGCAACTATTTACCCGGCTTGGCGAGCTTCGAAAGTAGAACCTGCGGAGGCACTGCGTTATGAATAACAGTATCGTTTTAGAATGTCGTGAACTTTCTAAGCAATATCAAGACGGTAAGCAGGTGGTCGACGTTTTTCGCTCTATCGATCTAACCTTAAATAAAGGTGAAGCTTGTGCCATTGTCGGCTCATCGGGCTCAGGTAAAACGACCTTATTGAATCTTTTGGCTGGTCTGGATTTAGCTACAACCGGTGATGTGAGCTTGGCAGGTTTTTCTTGGTCTAGTATGAAGGATTCAAAGCGGGCCAAGATGCGAAATAAAGAAATGGGGTTCGTGTACCAATTTCACCACCTATTGCCTGAGTTTACGGCGTTAGAAAATGTATTGATGCCAATGTGGATTGCTGGCATGGATAAAAAAGAAGCCAAACAGCGTGGAGAGAAGCTTTTGGGTCAGGTTGGTCTAAAAGATCGTTTTAATCATAAGCCTTCTCAATTGTCCGGCGGAGAGCGGCAACGTGTTGCGATTGCTCGTGCCTTGGCAAATCGACCTGCTTGTGTGTTGATGGACGAGCCAACGGGTAATCTAGATGAAACTACCTCTCTAGAAATTCAAAACCTTATTAATACACTTAAAACTACTTACGATATGGCGTTTCTTGTGGTTACTCATGATGAGAAAATGTTGAGCTGGATGGATTGCGCTTATCGTTTATCGCAAGGAGCTTTGCATCCGCTAAAGCAAACTAATGTTTAGTTGAGTTAAGTTTTTTGAGTCATAAAAAAGCCAAGATTTAAAAATCTTGGCTTTTTTTGTTTTTACTAAAATGAATTATTTGTTGTTTCTAAGTTTGCGCTCTTTCCAGCGTTTGATGACATGAAGACGCCATAATATGGTGATTGCGGCATAGCTGATCGCACCAACAATCAAACCTGATACAATTGAGCCAACATAAAGTGGCATCCAAATATGTTCCATTTTATCCCAGATCCATTCAACGGAGAGTTGAAAGTTTTTTTCGTCATGGGAACCTAAAATTAACGTACCGACCTTGTAGTTGAAATAAAACACAAAGGGCATAGTTAGGGGGTTGGTAATCCATACGAGAGCAATTGACAAAGGAATGTTTGCTCGCAGCGGTACCGCAAGTAAGGCCGATGCAAGCATTTGAAATGGCATCGGAATAAAGGCCCAAAATAAGCCGTTAAAGAAAGCTCTTGCTACAGATTTACGATTTAAATGCCATAAGTTGGCTTCATAAATTTGAGCACCTAAAAGGCCTAAGGCTTTACTTTGCTTTAACTTTTCTGGATTAGGTATGAATTTTTTAAGATAATTCTTCGGCATAATCAGGTAAAAAATAATTTAGCGATCTAAGACAAGGAGGTCTTATGTTACTAAGTAGTTTGTCCATATTGATGGGCGCCATACTGGTGCCGAGCGATTATTTGTGGGTGTATTCTACTCATATCATTCTAGTGTGTCTCTACTTAATATGGTCAAAGCGTTTAATAGTTTTGTTTTTGACACTTCTCTCCTTTATTTCGATCATTTCTAGTGAACTTCTACCTGCACCATCTTTGCTTTTACAGGCTGGTAGCGTGGTGTTTGTTGATTTTGAAAGGAAAAGTTTAATCGTCAACCAGGATCAATCTTCAAATGAATGGGATTTGTCTGAAATAGGTCCGGTCAGTATTGTGTATTTCTCTGGAAAAGGCCAAAGACAAAGACAAGATAATTTTTATCTGACAGGGTCTGGTAAGGCTTCCATTCACGAATCTCGTTCGAATTTATCATATCGAGGCGAGCTAAAAAGTATCTTGTTACCAGATAAAAATGGGCCGTGGTGGCAAAAGCAGCTCTATGTAAAAAGACAAGTTGCCCAGCTAACTATTCAATTTTCTGATAAGGATCTTTCTAGTATTGACCAGGTTCATTTCTCTTTCCGTGATGAGCTGCTCACTAAGCTTGATATGATGTTTGGGGCATTCAATTCTTGGCGCTTCTCCAAAGCCTTGCTGTTAGGGCAGAATGATTTATGGAGTGAACGAGATACTTGGGTAATTCGTACGCTTGGCTTGGCTCATCTATTTGTCGTTTCGGGGTTACATACTGGTTTTATGTTCGCTATCGGATGCTTGGTGAGTAGAGCTGTTTGGAGGTTGTTACCCAATCAAATAATGCTTTCTGGTCTAACTCGCTGGCATTGTGATGCAATAATTGTCATGCCCTTGTTACTTGCTTATGCTTATATAACAAACTGGGGAGAGCCTGTGGTAAGAGCATCGATTATGCTCAGTGTTTATTTGTGCTCTCGCATGTTGACTCTGAAAGTCTCACCATATGGCATCATTACTTTTGCCTTGTGGCTAGTGCTACTTATTAACCCTAGAGCAGTACTTAGCCCAGGATTGTGGCTGTCTTTTAGTATGGTGTACTTGCTAATTGGCTACTGCCAAACGTCAGCAAAATTGTCACGATTACTCATGGTGCAAGTCATGCTTAGTACCGCCTCAATGGTGTTGATATTAGGGTGGCAAGAAGCTATATCCAGTGCCTCTATTCTAGTTAATGTTTTACTGATTCCTTACGCGGCTTTTTTATGGTTTCCATGGGGAGTGTTATCTTCCTTTGAGGCATCGGTTATTGGGTCGACGTATAGTTATGAGTTATTAGATAGATTGCTCTATTACGTAATGACACCTGTGGATTGGACCGCTTTTGAATTGCCCTTATTATTTTTTGAGCAATTTACTTCAAGTGTTCCGAGATTAATCATGTTGCTGCTGATAGGCTATTGGGTTTATCAGAGCCCTTTAAATCGGGGGCTTGTTTGTGCGCTTGGTATTTGGTGTGTTTTATTTTCTTCGATGTTATTTAATGGCTCAAATGCTGACATTACTCTGAAAAATAAAGAAAATAGCCTAATTATTTTAGAGCAAAATGAATTATTGTTAGCGGACTCTTGGGCTGGCGCTGATCCTTCAAGACTGATGTTTGGTTCTTATTTGAAATCGGAACGACAGAATGCTTACATTTTATCGCCTAGAACAGTGAAAGATCTCACTCCTCAAATGCTGCTAGATTACGGTATTGAGTGGGTAATACTAAAACGAAAGGAATCAGAGCAAACACTGGCGATGCTGGATGCATTAAGTGTTGATTGGTTAGTGATTTCTGCTGACGAATCTTTGGCTTTTTATTTTCAAAGCAGCCGTGTTTCAATACGCCATTCTTCCTGTATCTATTCATTTTTTCTCTTAAAATCTGACACTTGCAAACGTGTAGAAAAGTTAGAGAGTGTGTTAAATTACGTGCAAACTTAAATTGGAGAGCGAAGTGTTAGCCTTTATTCAAACTGGTGGTTTTTTCATGTGGCCGTTAATGGCGTGTTCCATCCTTACGCTGGCTATTATTATTGAGCGTTTTTGGACGCTTCGCAAAGCGGGTGTTGCACCAAAGGGGCTCTTGTCTGATGTTATGGCGAGATTACGTGATGACAGAATGACCATTGAGTACATTCGTTCAATGCAGGCTAAAACTGGGCTGGCTTCTATTTTTGCTGCGGGACTATTAAATTCAAAGCATGGTCGTGGCGCAATGAAAGAAAGTGTTCAGGAAGCGGCAAGTCATGTTATTCATGAATTAGAGCGTTTTATGAATACGCTTGGTACAATTGCAGCGATTTCGCCATTACTTGGCTTGTTGGGTACGGTTGTCGGTATGATTAAAGTCTTTTCAGTGTTGATGGAAAGTGGCGCAGGCAATACTGCGTTATTGGCTGGCGGCATTTCTGAAGCATTACTAACAACGGCGGCAGGTCTTGGTGTTGCTATTCCAGCTTTGATTTTCCATCGTTTTTTTAGTCGTAGAATAGATGAGCTTGTTGTCACTATGGAGCAGCAATCCACTAAGTTGATTGATTCGCTGCATGGTGATCGAGATAAGTCAGGAGTCGCACAGTGAAATTCCGTCGTCAAAAAATAGATGACGTTCAAATCAATATAACGCCTCTGATCGACGTCGTCTTTTTATTACTTATTTTCTTTATGGTTAGCACGACTTTTAACCAAAGTACTGAGTTGACGATTGATTTGCCAACCGCAACGTCAAATGCCCCAAGTTCTGATCGCTCTAAGAACGTAGAACTGGTGATTACAGCAGATGGTCAGTATGTCATTAATGGCCAGACACTTATCAATGAAAAAGTCGGTACTTTAATTCAAGGCTTAAAAGAAGTAACTGCAGGGGATTATACTCGACCGCTGATTATTACCGCAGACGCGAAAGCATCTTATGACATGGTTCTACGGGTTTACGATGCGGCAGCAAGTCTTGGTATTACAAAACTTGCCCATACTGCACAGAAAGAGCCGGTCCAGTGAGCGTAGAGTCATTATTTACACGTTCCTGGTATGGTCGTTGTGGTTGGACAAATGTATTTCGGCCGCTACAGCCGTTGATTAAAAAAGCGGTGCATAATAAACGCAAAGCTTTTTTAGCTCATCCAGAACTCTCATACAAAGCTCCGGTTCCAGTGATTGTTGTGGGAAATATTAGCGTTGGTGGAACGGGAAAGTCACCCATGGTTGTGGCGCTATGTGAGCTTTTAATTGAACATGGGTTTCACCCAGGTATTGTTTCCCGAGGCCATGGCGCAAAAATGGACACGCCGACACATGTATATCCAGATAGCTTGCCTAACGAAGTTGGTGACGAACCTGTGATGCTGGCTCGACGAGCCGCTTGTCCTATGGTGGTTTTCCCTAAAAGGGATGAAGCGGTAAAGCTCCTACTAAGTACAACAGACGTGAATGTCGTGGTGAGTGATGATGGCATGCAGCATTATCAGCTCAATAGAGATCTCGAGATTGCAATGCTGGATGCGACACGAGGCGTGGGTAACGGACATTTGTTACCTGTTGGTCCACTGCGAGAACCCATTGAACGACTTGCCGAAGTAGATTTTGTCGTTAGTGTTTCTGAGACGATGACTAAGCCCTTAGAAGCTTTGAATTTGCCAGTCACTTTAACAAGGCTAGTGTCCTCTAAATTGATTTCATTGGATGGAACCAAGAGTCTAGATTGCCATGAAGCATTTTCAGGTAATTCAAACTGGCATATCATGGCGGGAATTGGTAACCCCGAACGTTTTATGGCAACGCTAGAACGCTTTGGATTACAAAAGAAAAACATTACTCATCAGTGGTTTATTGATCATCATGCGTTTGAAGTAACCGATATCCCAGCTGATGGTGCTGTAATTATGACTGAGAAAGATGCAGTGAAGTGCCAATCTCTTGAATTATCGAATTCAAATATTTGGTATTTGCCGGTGTCTTTAGTGTTACCAACAAGCTTTCAACAAGCATTTTTAGAAAAAATTAACCTTATAAAAATGGATCATACCCATGAATAAAACCTTACTTGATATCCTTGTTTGTCCTGTTACTAAAGCTTCACTTACTTTAAGTAAAGACGGAACTGAATTGATTAGCAAAGTGGGCGGCATGGCATATCCAGTTCGCGACGGCATTCCAGTTTTGTTGGAAACAGAAGCGCGCACATTAACAGCTGATGAACGTTTAGATACTGGCTCGGCAAAATGAAATCCTATAAAGTGCTGACAGTGTGCTTAGGCAATATTTGTCGATCACCAGCGGCGCAGGGTATTTTAGAAAGTGTTGCAGCTAAGCGTGATGTATTTTTAGAGCTTGATTCGGCTGGAACAGCGGCTTATCACCTGGGCAACCCGCCAGACTCACGATCTATTAAAGCGCTTCATCAGGTTGGCATTGATATTAGCCGTCAACAAGCTCGGCAAGTGACTAAAGATGACTTTCATAAGTTTGATTGGATTCTGGCGATGGACAGAGAGAATCTGTCCAATCTCAAAAAAATCCAACCTCAAGACAGCAAAGCTAGATTAGTTATGTTCGGTGAGTTTTATGATCATGCTGCGTTTGGTGAGGTAGCGGATCCTTATTATGGTGGTGATGAAGGCTTTACTGAGATGAGAAAACACCTTTGTCGGATAGCTGATTCGTTTGTGCATCACCTTCATTCAAATAGAGAAGATTAAATCAGACAATGAAAATGCGATTCAATACCGAAGATGCTTTTGCGCAGCGCATTGAAAATTCCATTCAAGAAAATGTTTCCTTAGCCACATATAATACTTTTCGCTTTGATTACTCTGCTGAATATTTTGCGATAGCAGATACCTTGGAGGCATTAAAAGCCTTACTTGCCTGGGCAAAATATTTTCAACAAACTATCACCATGATTGGCGGTGGCAGTAATTTGCTTATTTCAGCAGATGTTTCTGGCCTTGTTGTCATTAATCGACTCTCTGGTATCAATGCAAGAGAGCGCGCAGGTAACCTTGTTAGTTTGACCGTTGCTGCTGGTGAAAACTGGCATAAAATAGTTGAATACGCTGTCGCTCAAAGATGGTATGGAATAGAAAACCTCGCTTTAATTCCAGGTACTACTGGTGCTGCTCCAGTACAAAATATCGGCGCTTACGGTGTTGAAATAAAAGATGTCTTAGCTCGTGTTCAAGTTATCAATAGAAACACTGGCGATGTTTACTGGATAAACGGTAGAGACTGCGGGTTTGCTTATCGCGACAGTTATTTCAAATGTCAATGGAAGGATTTATTGCTCATAACCTCGGTTGAATTGTCACTGAAAAAACAATCAGAACTTTTATTAAGCTATGGCGGATTGTCTGAACGAATTGAAGGAAAGCCAAACATTCAAGCTGTGTTTGATACTGTATGTCGCGTTAGAAGTGAAAAACTACCTGATCCAGCAGTGTTAGCAAACTCAGGTAGTTTTTTTAAAAATCCGATTGTTAGCAAAATCCAGCATGATGAATTAAAAGAGTGCTTTCCTAATCTGGTATCTTTTCCATTTGAAGGAGGTTTTAAATTGGCTGCAGGATGGCTGATTGATCAAGCTGGTTGGAAGGGTAAGCAATATCAAGGTGTCGGTGTGTATGAAAAACAGGCGTTGGTGTTAGTGAATCATTCAGAAACCAACGCGACTGCTTTACTAGAGTTAGAAGCGCAAATAAAACAATCGGTTTTCGATAAGTATGGTGTTCACTTGGAGCGAGAGCCCGTTCAGTTGCCTCTTGGTATGGAGAAACTTAAGTGAAAGTTGGCGTGATGGATTCAGGAGCAGGGGGATTAACCATCCTTAATGCCATACACCAAAAACATCCTTATCTTGATCTGGTGTATTTGGCCGACGATGCTTTTGCACCATATGGCAGTAAAAGCATTACTCAATTACAAGATAGACTAGTAAAAGTTGGACGGTTTTTTGAGAATGAAAAGGTTTGCGCCATTGTTGTTGCTTGTAATACCGCGACGGTGGCGGCGATTGATGCACTTCGAGCTAGCACATTGTTGCCAATTATAGGTGTAGAGCCTGCTGTAAAACCTGCTTTTCGCCTTAGTAAAAAACGCAGAGTGGCGGTACTGGCAACACCTGTAACAGCTGAAAGTCCGCGCTTAAATCAATTGATCGATCTTTGGAAAGAGGACAGTCATGTATCTATTATGTCTAGCTCAACGTTAGCCTTTGACATTGATGCTTGGCCAGAAACAGAAGAAAAAGTTAAACAAACCATTGAGCAATTAAGCCAAGAAATGCTCGCTCAAAATATCGATACCTTGGTATTGGCTTGCACTCATTATCCTTTGGTTAAACATTTGTTTGAGCAAATACTGGGAAGTGAATGCGAAATCATAGAGCCTAGTGAAGGAGTGACAGCTCAGTTAATTCGTCGCCTCACAGAGTCTTATCCGAATGATATGAGCCAGTTACTTGATGCTGTTTCTAAACATCAAGACAGCAGTGAAAATCAAGGCAGTATAGAACTTTGCAGCTCACTTGGGTTTAAAAATATGCAGCGCCTGAATTCATGGGTTATATCATCAAGCGCCATTAAGGGCTGCAGGCACGTATTGATTTAGTGATTAATGGCTATTTTCAAAGAAAGCGATGATTCTATCCTTTTCCCACATGGCATCTTGATATCCTAAATCCATTAATGCTCGACAATACTGTGGTGTGAAGAGTAAGTAACTCGCTGCAGAACTGATTTTTTCTCTTGTTGAACCTCCGGCGGCTTTTAAAAGAATTCTAATGTTTTTAGGTAAAGTTGCTATGTAATGATGAGCTATCTCATTTAGCTCTTCTGATGGAGAGATAATTAATGTCTCCGTAGGGAGGTTTTGGTGATTGGCTTGTTTGTCTTTTGGAAGATCACGAATAAGGCTATTCATGATTTCTAGTTGATAGATATCGTCTTCAAGATTGTCGATGAATGCGCTATTTAATAGTTGTCCGAGAATTTGAGCCATACTCGGCGCGCTAGTATCGACGTCTTTTTCCTGTGTTGCCCACTTTTTTGCACTTCGGTTGCCACTCACGCCAATGATAAATAGCTTATCTGCGCCTAATTTAAGAGCAGGATAAATTGCGGATTTTTGGCGTATAGCGCCATCGCCATAATAGTGGTTATGAATTTTATGAGCAGGAAATATCGTTGGAATAGCGCTAGATGCTAATAGGTGATCGACCCCTAGGTTTGCTGCCACACCTTTTCGTCGATTTCCTTGCCATGCCTGTAAATCAGGAGAGCCTTGAAAAAAAGTAGTCGATTCCCCAGTACTATAACTCATTGCAGTGATAGCCAAAGCCTTTAGCTGATGTCTATCAATTGCAGTGTTTATTCTCGTAAAATCTAAATGATTGGTGAGTAGCTCTTTTAACGGCGTGTTATCCATAAGCGCGATAGAACTATCGTGATTATGGAGGTGGAAAAGCGATAATAGGGTTTTTGTTAGTGAACTAGCCACTGGCCAGCGTCCAACTGTGTAAATTTGATCTGGGGTTAAGTGACGCCAAACAAAAGCCAGTGAGGATACGGCTTTAGAAAAATTATCAGCATGAGACGCTAGCATGGTGGCATTTAACGCACCAGCAGAGGTGCCACATAATATGGGAAAGGGAAGATGTGTATGTTTAGGGCGCATCTTTCCCATAGCAGATAAAACACCCACTTGATAGGCGGCACGAGCGCCACCGCCAGATAATATTAATGCATTGTTATTTGTCATAAAGGCTCGCTTAGTCTGAATCTGTTCAAGCATTTCATGTATCTCATAAAATACTATTTTCTTCTATTAAAACAATCACTCGCTTTTATGCAGTATGGTGCGAGCTGGCGAATAATGCCACACCTTGATATAAGTATTTTGAATGATATTAGGCTCTTGTTATTACTAATTGTAGACTGTCTAAGCAATCTACTTCACAATCCTAGCTATACTCTTTAAAGCAATAGATACAAAAGATAAATCGATACTTTTTGAATAATAAGAAAAAGGATAAAACCATGATTTCTTCTGTCGTCATTAGTGGAGTTGGTCTTTGGACTCCCGCATACAGCATTAGCAATGAGGAGCTGGTAGATAGCTATAATGCGTGGGTTGAGCAATTTAATGCCAAAAACGCTGATGCTATTGAGAAAGGTCAAATAGAAGCTAAGCCTCTTTCTAGTGCTGCATTTATTGAAAAGGCATCCGGTATAAAAAGTCGCTATATTTATTCAAAAGACGGTGCATTAGATATCAATCGAATGCGCCCAATACTTGAAATTCGCAACGATGAACAAATCTCCCATCAAGCAGAAATGGCTATCGCTGCTGCAAAAAAAGCCCTTGATGCGGCAAATAAAAAAGCCAGCGATATAGATATGGTGATTGTTTCATGTGCTTATACGCAGCGTTCTTATCCTGCTATCGCAATTGAGGTGCAATCAGCTTTAGGTATTGAGGGGTTTGGTTTTGATATGCTGGTTGCGTGCTCGGCCGCTACTTTTGGTTTGCAGCGTGCTGTTGATGCAATAAAAGCAGGCTCCTCAAAGGGCGTGCTGGTGATAAACCCTGAACTGACATCTCCTCAAGTTAACTACATGGATAGGGATTCGCACTTTATCTTTGGTGATGTGGCAACCGCAGTGGTGGTTGAGAGCAGCGAAACTTGTCAGTCAGCGCATTCTTTTGATGTGCTAAGTAGCAAATGTATTACTTCCTACTCGAATAATATACGCTCTAACTTTGGCTATACGACACGCGTCACTGATGAAGACCCTTATTCGGCAGATATGTTGTTTCATCAGAATGGTAGAAAAGTTTTCAAGGAAGTTTGCCCGATGGCAGCAGATCATATTGAAAATCATTTGAAGAGCCAGGGTATTCAAGTGTCACAACTAAAACGTTGGTGGTTACATCAAGCTAATATCAATATGAATTTGTTAATCAGTAAACGATTACTAGGCCGCGACGCGACGCTTGAAGAGGCGCCAGTGGTTCTTGATGAATATGCAAATACTGCTTCTGCTGGCTCTATTATTGCTTTTGCTAAGCACCATAAAGACTTGGCTGCAGGCGATATTGGTGTGATTTGTTCGTTTGGTGCAGGTTACTCAATAGGTAGTTTGATACTGCGTAAGCGTTAATTGCTCATTCTTTTCGATACTTGAATAAATTGTCTAAGTTAAGTAATACCTAAGTTAAGTCATTGAAACAGATGCGATTATAAGAGAGACTAATTGCATCGGTTTCAATGACTTAATAGGGCATTTAAAATATGGCAATTCATCCTCAAGCAGGGCAGCTTGCTTCTCACGATTTACTTGTAAATCTCCCTGAACTTATGTCGGCTTATTATCTAAAAAAGCCTCGAGTTACTACTCACCCAGATGAACGAGTCAGCTTTGGTACATCAGGTCATCGTGGTAGTGCCTTATTAACCAGTTTTAATGAAAATCATATCTTAGCCATTGCTCAGGCTATTGCCGAATACCGTCAATCTCAAAATGTCTCTGGTCCGTTATACTTAGGTAAAGACACGCATGCTTTGTCTGAAGCTGCTTTTCAAACAACAGTGAGCGTGCTCACGGCTAATGGTGTGAGGGTTCGCACTCAGCTGAATGGCGGTTACACGCCAACGCCGGTTATTTCTCACGCAGTATTAACACACAACAAGATAGAAACAGACACTAGTGATGGCATTGTTATTACGCCTTCTCATAATCCGCCGGAAGACGGCGGTATTAAATATAATTCCAGTAAAGGTGGCCCAGCAGACAAAGATATTACCGACTGGGTAGCAAAAAGAGCGAACGCTTTGCTGGAAAAAAATCTACATGGCGTAAAGCGTTTTTCGTTAGAAGAAGTAGAAAGCAGCGGTTTAATAGAGCCTTTTGACTATATTAATCATTACGTGAATGATCTTGAAAATGTCATTGATATGAAAGCCATCGCTGATGCGAAGATTCGCATTGGTGTTGATCCTATGGGCGGCTCAGGCATTCATTATTGGGAACCCATTGCAAAAAAATATGGTTTAGACATTACAGTTGTTAATAAAGAAGTCGATCCAACCTTCCGTTTTGTGCCGCTTGATAAAGATGGTCGCATCCGCATGGATTGTTCTTCACCGTATTCCATGAAAGGATTGTTAAAGTTGAAAGATGACTTTGATATTGCAGTGGGTAATGATCCTGATTATGACCGTCACGGCATTGTATGTGCTGGCTTTGGGTTAATGAATCCAAATGCGTATCTAGCGGTTGCAATTGAGTACTTATCACAACACAGAAAGCAATGGTCTCAAGATATTCAGTTTGGCAAAACGCTCGTTTCCAGCGGCATGATTGATCGGGTGGTAGCTGGACTTGGTCGTAAGTTGTGTGAAGTGCCAGTTGGTTTTAAGTGGTATGTAGAAGGTTTATACGAAGGCACTATGGCGTTTGGCGGCGAAGAAAGCGCGGGAGCATCTTTCCTGCGTAAAGATGCGAGTGTTTGGACCACAGATAAAGATGGATTCATAATGGCGTTGCTTGCTGCCGAGATCTTAGCTGTAACAGGTAACGATCCGCAGACACTTTATGAAGCGCAAGTTGCTAAATATGGTAAGCCTTTTTACAAGCGTATCGATGTAGCGGCAACGACAGCTCAAAAAGCTTTATTGGGGGCATTAGACGCAAAAGATGTTACGCAAACGCAATTGGCTGGTGAAACGATTGTGTCTGTATTAACGCATGCACCGGGCAATGATGCCGCTATTGGTGGTTTGAAAGTTTCTACTGAAAATGGCTGGTTTGCGGCTAGACCATCTGGCACGGAAAATGTTTATAAAATCTACCTAGAAAGCTTTATTTCAGAAGATCATCTTGCAGAACTTGAAAGTGAAGCTAAGACCTTGGTTGATCACGTACTCCATTCTTAAATCCTCCGGTTCAATTTAATTCGAAAATGCCGCTTCTGTTAGCGGCATTTTATTTCCTATAGATTTTAACGCCTGTTTAAGTTCAGCTAGCCAGAAAACATCAATTATGGACTTTCTCTCTTTTTCTTTACAAAAAAATGTAAAAGAATGTTGACTCCGAACTATAAATGTAAATAATAACCGAAATCATTTACACTATTCCTACTAACTTTGTAAGTTGTATTTAATTAAGGTTTCTTAACGTGAATAAAGATCTAAGCAGTAGTTTATTAGAGAACACTCGTCGCCATCCATTGATGCTAACAGGAATTGCCATAGCTGTTTCCGCTGCATTATCTAGCCAAGTAAAGGCGGAGGAAGCGGATTTAAATACTTTAGTGATAGAAGAGTCAGAGCTTGCGAGTGATGCGAATCCATATGGTGAGCAGGGCGCACCATACAAAGCCAAAAAGATGTCTGATTCTAGATACACCCGTGATATCGCTGAGACCCCAAAAACGGTTACCGTTTTGACAAAAGATTCGATTGAAGAGTCTGGTAAAACAGACTTAGAAAGTATTTTGAGCGCACAACCAGGTATTACTTTAGGTACAGGAGAAGGCGGCAACTCCTTTGGTGATCGTTACATTATTCGTGGTTATGAAGCGCGTAGCGATGTTTATACTGATGGATTGCGTGAGCCTGGATTGATTTCTCGTGAAACCTTTGCCCTAGAGCAAGTTGAAATATCTAAAGGCCCAAGCTCGACATTTGGCGGCCGTGGTACAACCGGCGGTGCCGTTAACTCTGTGACGAAGAAGCCATCTTATGATGAAGATTTTTCTATCATTAGCGGCACGCTTGGGGCGGATAGTAAGCAACGTTATACCCTTGACACTAATAAGGCGATTAATGACGAAGTTGCCGTGCGTTTTAATGCGCTTTACTCAGAAGCAGATGTCCCTGATCGCGCACCAGCAGGAATTGAGCATAAAGGGTTCTTGTTATCTGGTGTTTATGAGCCAAATGCTGATGTTGCTATTAATGCGGACTATTACTATTTTCGAGGGAATGATAAAGAAGATGTTGGGCATGCTTTTAACCGTACAACAGAGTCATTTAATAAATATGATTATGTTGGTCAAAAAGGGCTAGATTTCAAAAAAAGTGAAGCGGATATCGCAACGATAAAAGTGAGTGCTTATCTTACCGATGACTTACGAGTAGAAAACAAAACTCGTTATGGTGAGACAACAAATGACTATGTTGTCTCTGCTTATCAAGACGGTTGGACCAGAAGTGTTATTACGAATGTTCGCAATTTTGATGCTTGGCAAGAAAATAAATATCTTGGAAATCAGACAAATTTTATCTGGGATACGGATTTATTTGGTAAGCGTAACACTATAGTTACTGGTGTTGAGTATGCAAATGAACAGACTAAGATTGGTGACCACGACTATAGTTCAACAAATAGTGCCACTCTTAATGATCCGTATAATGCCGATAACAATTTATTTCAAGGAACAGTGACTAGAAATTCAGCCTCTAGCAAACTGACGCTTGAAACTATTTCTGTTTATTTAATGGATACAGTCACCTTATCAGATGATTGGGAAGTTCATGGTGGTGCTCGTTATGACTATTTTGACTACAAATTGAACGACATTGCAAATAGTACAAAATATCAATTTTCAGATGGTGTTTGGAACGGGCATTTAGGCGCCGTTTATTCTCCATGGGAGCATGGTAATGTTTATGCTACTTGGTCGACTTCATCCAACATTAATGGCGGTGAAATTGATGCTGGGACAAGCTGTGGTTATGGTGGTCTGTGTACCGATCAAAATGGAAACTATAAGGCTGCTAAACCAGAAACATCTACGAATTTAGAATTGGGTACAAAATGGAACCTAATGAATCACAAGTTACTACTCACTGCAGCTTTATTTCAAATTACTAAAAGTGATGTTATTGAGTCAGGAGTTGATTCATATAATTCTGGCGGAACTTTTAATACTGGTGAGAACAGAGTGCGCGGAGTTGAGTTAGGTTTATCTGGCAATATTACTGATAAATTAAGTGGTCAGGCTGGTTTAGCGCTTATGGATTCTGAAACACTTAAATCTTACTGGGATGGAACTCATGCAAGTACTGGTCGTGGTGGTGCTGTCTCATACCCTAACCGCGTTGGTGGTGCAAAAGCAAACTTTGCAGAGCAAAGTTTTAATGTACAGCTGAAGTATCAATTCACTCCTGCGTTTGCATTTGGTGCGATTGCAACTCATTCGAGCGAAATGCTTGGCGGCCAGCCAGATGAAGGGTCATTGGATACTAATGTAATTGAGACGCCTGCATATACTGTTTATGACGTTTTTGCGACCTACCAAGTGAATAAAAACTTCGATATTCAAGCCAATGTGCAAAACTTAACCGATAAAGAATACTACACAGCGATTTACCGTGGTGGCAGTATTGCTTATCTTGGTGCTGGTCGCTCTGCTAGCGTGACAGCAAAATATAAGTTCTAATACCTCTATCATAAAAACCTAACCATAGACACAATTAGGCGTAATCCTAATTGTGTCTATCTGTTTCTACTGAGAAGAAGTATGTTAATTACTATTCCAAATGTGTTGTCTGAGCATGAACTCCAGCAGTATCGACAGCATTTGAATTCTGCCGATTGGGAAAATGGTTTAAGTAGCGCTGGAGCTCAATCCGTTCACGTTAAACAAAACCAGCAGTTGAATCCCGAAAGTAAATTAGCGCAACAATTAGGCGATCACATACTACAAGTGTTATCAGAAGCCGCTAAATTTGTCTCAGCGGCATTGCCTTTGAAAATCTCTTCTCCCATGTTTAATTGTTATCAAAATGGCGGTCATTATGGCTGGCATGTTGATAATGCTATTCGCATTATTCCTGGCACACCGGTGAGACTAAGAACGGATTTATCTGCGACAATTTTTTTGAATGACCCGAGCGAGTACGAAGGTGGCGAGCTTTGTATTAAAGATACGTATGGTGAGCATCAGATAAAATTACAGGCAGGTGATATGGTTTTATACCCTTCTACCAGTTTACATCAGGTGTTACCTGTAACAAAAGGTCAGCGACTCGCCAGCTTTCTGTGGATTGAAAGCATGGTACGAGATCATGAGCAACGTGAAATTCTTTTCGATCTTGATCAAAATATTCAAGTATTAGGCACAGAGCATGGTTTAGATAATCCTCAAGTGGTTAGTCTAAGTGCCTTATACCACCGTTTAATTCGACTACATGTAGATACCTAAATGACAGCTTCGATTATTCCAAATGATGCTCTTTGTGTTGCTGACTACCAACGCCTTGCAAAAGAAATGTTACCTCATGCCATTTATGAATATATTTATGGCGGTGGTGGTGATGAGCTTACACTGAAGCATAATCGCTCTGCACTTGATGCGATTCAGCTTTGGCCTAGAGTATTAAATGATGTTACCCAAGGAACGACAGCGACTACTGTGCTTGGTGAATCTTGGCGTTCACCCATCATGTTGGCGCCAGTTGCCTTTCAAACTATGGTGCATCATGCAGGTGAAATTGCCACTGCAAAAGCGGCAAGTGCTTTAGATGTTGGCATGATGGTAAGTACCTTGGCGAGTCATTCTATTGAGGATGTATCCAAAGAACTATCTAGCCAAAAATGGTTTCAGTTGTATTGGCAATTGGATCGAGGCTTCAATTTAGAACTTGTTCGTCGAGCGGAGAAGTCAGGCTATACCGCTCTTGTTGTCACTGTAGATTCGGCCATTCACGGAATCCGTAATCGTGCACAAAGAGCAAATTTCACTTTACCGGAAGGTATTACGGCTATTAATCTTGCTAATCGCCCTCCGTTGCCCTCCAACTCTTTTACACCGGATCAAAGTATCGTTTTTCAAGGTATGATGAGCGAAGCTCCAACTTGGGAAGACATCGCTTGGCTAATAAAGCAAACTGAATTACCGATAGTAGTAAAAGGTATTTTACATCCTTCTGATGCAATTAAAGCTAAGTCTATAGGGGCAAAAGGCGTGGTTGTATCTAATCATGGTGGTCGAACATTGGACTGCGTGCCAAGTGCGATTGAAGTTTTACCCGATATTCGTCAAGCGGTAGGAGAGAGTTTTACGCTTTTAATGGATGGCGGTATACAGCGTGGAACAGATGTTTTTAAGGCTGTTGCACTTGGTGCTAATGCTGTTTTGATTGGGCGGCCACAGATTTATGCATTGGCTGTAGCGGGAGCGGCAGGTGTTGCGCATATGTTGCGTATTCTTCGCGAAGAATTAGAAGTCGCCATGGCGTTAGCTGGAACGGCCACAATTGAAGATATTAATTCTGCCGCTATATATAAACATCGTTAGTTCAGATCGAATTCATATAATAATAAAAATGCCAGCTTCCTTATTAAGGGCGCTGGCATTTTTTTGATCGCTTTTTAGTGGAAAGGGCTGTAACTTACTTCCAGCCACCCTTATTCATTAACTCTACGGCCAATCTGTTATTTTCTCCTAAGGCGCTAAGAGATAGAGAGTCTGCTTTAAACTCTCCAAATGGTTGTAAGCTTTTAGGTGGTGCTATCCCTTCAACGACAGGATATTCGGTATTTGCTTGTGCATACCAGGTTTGGCTTTCCTCATTTGTTAGGAAATCGACTAAGCGACGAGCGTTACGTACATTGGATGCAGATGCGGTTATACCTATCCCACTAACATTAACATGAGCACCACGCTCGTTTTCACCTTGATTAGGCCAGAATAGGGCGACGTTATTATAAATCTCACGTTCTTTTGGGTCATCACTTTGACCAAGTCGACCATAGTAATAAGAATTGGCTAGGGTGACATCACAGACGCCAACTGATACCGCGTTTAGTAAATCTGTATCGCCACCAAAAGGAGGTCGAGATAAATTATTAACAAACCCTTTGATCCATTCAAGGGTTTTTTCTTGACCATTCGCAGAGATCATAGAGGCAACTAATGACTGATTATAAATGTTAGAAGAGGAGCGAGTGCATAGGCGTCCTTTCCACTTTGGACTTGCTAAATCTTCATAAGTTGAAAGTTCTGAATTAGAGACTTTTTTGGGGTTGTAAAAAATAATACGTGCACGCTGCGATAAACCATACCAATAGCCTTCAGGGTCTTTTAAATTATTTGGTATAACTTCATTTAATGTATCGGTCTCAAAGGTTCGTAGTACACCTGCTTCCTTAGCTCGAAAAAGGCGACCAGCATCAACCGTAATGAAAATATCAGCTGGGCTTGCATCACCTTCGGCTTTAAGGCGATTTAATAATATATCAGCGTCGCCAGTAACTAGGTTTACATTCACGCGATATTTTTTAGAATAAGCGTCTAGTGCTGGCGCAATCAAAGCCTCTTTACGGGCTGAATAAATATTTACCTCACCACTGGCAAAAACAATAGATGGGGAGGTGATAAATAACATTGCTAATGAAGAGGTCAATAAGCGCATTTTTGGTTTCATATTAATAGTCGTCAGTAGTCTAAATGTAGAATAGTCATCATAAGTTCATGGGGACTTCATATCCAATTCTATTTCTAAATGAAAATTATTTCTATTGTTAAGTGATATTTGTTTCTAGCCTTGGATATACAAATACTTTATTTGTGCCCCTCAATAGATTCGTTATGTAGGTTTTTAAATTTCCGACAACCTAGATAGCCATTTAGTTAACTGGAAGCCCATTTTATCACTTAGCTTTTGCGCGGCGGCTTTGAGTTCTTTGGCGTTGCTGTGGTTCATTCTTTTGCCTGCAATGATCACCCAGTTACCACTTCCCGTATCCAAGGCTCTGACATCGTTAAAGTGCTGCTTAATCACAGTGGTGAGGTCATGATTATTCTTTTGATCAATCCAGCAATTTAAAGCTAACCAACCATCTTCTTTGATATTTTTCGCACAGTTTTCAATAAAGCTTGCTTGAAGAACCGAGCGATCCATTCCTTCTGTGTTATAAAGATCAGTCATTAGTAAATCGACTTTCTTAGCTAGGCCTGCTGCCATGTAATCAATTCCATTGGCGACTTCCAAGCTGATGCGCTTGCCTCTAGGTAATTTGAAATACATTTCAGCCGCATCCAGCACTTCTTGGCGTAGTTCAACAGCTGTGATATGAATTGCAGGAACCGTGTGGTGAAGCGCGTTAAGTAAAGTGCCGCCGCCCAATCCTAAGATGCATACTCGTTTTGGCTCACAGAATAGTAAAGGTAGCATCATGGCTTGAGTGTATTCGTGCTGCAAAATATGTGGAGTAGAAAGGCGGATACGACTTTGCTCATCACCTTCAGCAAAAGATAGGATGCGGTATTGACCATCATCAAAAATGCGAATTGGGCCAAGTTCATCTGCGCTGTCATGTAATAACATAGTGTTCCTTCAATAAAAATAGATAAGGCTCGAATAACCGAGCCTTATTGATAAGCTTTAAGCGTTTAAAACTACTCGACTCGTGCTTCTCGGAGATGCTTCAAGATTGCCTGCACTGGATGAGGAATGGCAACATCATCAAAACGCTTGGCTTGGCTACGGCAAGAGTAGCCTGTTGCCACTAGCTTTCCGAGTAAGCCAGGGTCGGTTACTTTTTCTTTCCAAGACAAGTCATAAATGGTTTTCGAGGTTTCTTTATTGGCGGTTTCATGACCATAGGTCCCCGCCATGCCACAACAACCGACGTTTTCGACTTTTAGTTCCAGACCTAAAATGCTGTACACTTTTTGCCAATCTTGAATTGATGCTGCAGCATTGGTTTTTTCTGTGCAATGCGTCATTAGGTGGTAAGTTGAGTTATCACACATCAAAGGCTGCTTAATGAGATGTGTACTTTTTTTCATCAACCATTCTTGCATCAACTGGATGTTCGGTATTTGACGACTATCGCTAAAGGCTTTGGTGTATTCCGATCGATAAGTAAGCGTCATCGAAGGGTCAATACCGATAAATGGTAAGCCATAAAATGCCAAGCTTTGCAGCATGTCTAAGTTCTTTCGAGCAGTTCGGTTAAAAGCTTTCATGAAACCATGTACATGTAAGGGTTTGCCATTAGGCATGTAAGGCGCGAGATAAGCTTGGAAGCCTAGACGACTTAGAGTTTCCATAGTGTCTAGTACCAATTCGGTTTCAAAGTAACTGGTGAAAGCATCTTGCACCACAATAACGGCGCGCGTTCTGTCTTTTGGACTTAAGGCTTCAATGGCCAATGGTGTAGCTAAGCGAATGCCACGACGCGACATTTCTTTTTTCAGATTGAGCTTGCTCAGTTTGGGATTGTCGGCCAAACCTATGTACTTGCTACTGAAGTGATTCACCCAACTACGGCTCACCAACCAATTGTATGGCTGCGGAAATATCGCCATGGTTGGCATCATGAATTCTAGCGAGCCGATAAGATAATCTTTGGCGGGTCGCAGGTAACGGCTGTAGTAAAGCTCCAAGAATTTTGCCCTGAATTCTGGGACATCGACTTTAATTGGGCATTGGCCGACACAAGATTTGCACGCCAAGCAGCCCATCATAGATTCGTGAACTTCGTTGGAGAAATCATAGTCTCCGCGACGTTTCGCTAACGTGTTTTTAAGCCTTGGCAAGAAGCTGAAAAGAAAGTTGCTATCTTTGGCGTCTTTGCTTGCTTTAACCGTATCAACGCCTTGCTGGCTCATTCCACGTAGCCATTCACGTATTAATGAGGCACGACCTTTTGGCGAATGACGGCGATCTCGGGTGCCTTTCCAGGAAGGGCACATAGCATCATTTGGATCAAAGTTATAGCAGGCGCCGTTGCCGTTGCAATACATGCCTTCCTGAAACTGATCGCGGTTTTGAAGCGGAATCTGACGATCAAATTGACCACGCAAAGGTACCGCATCGATTTTTAATAAATCAGCACCGAGTTCAAATGGTGTAGCAATTTTTCCAGGATTTAATTGATTTCTTGGATCGAAAGCGCCTTTCACTTGTTGAACACTTGGGTAAAGTTCGCCAAAAAAAGCTGGGGCGTATTCAGAGCGAACACCTTTACCATGCTCGCCCCACAGTAAGCCGTTGTATTTCTGAGTGAGGGCAACCACCTTGTCGGTGATTTCTCTAATCATCGGCTCTTGAGACTCATCCTTAAGATCAAGGGCTGGGCGAACATGTAATACGCCCGCATCTACGTGTCCGAACATGCCATATTGCACGTTGTAGCTGTCTAGAACGGCGCGAAATTCCATAATGAAATCTGCAAGATTTTCTGGCGGAACAGCAGTATCTTCGACGAAGGGAATAGGGCGTTTTTCTCCCTTAGCGTTACCGAGCAGACCAACGGATTTTTTACGCATTGTCCAAAGCTTGTTAACACTGTCGTGTCCCATGGCAATGGTATAACCAAGAGCGCTACTACCGCCTTGTTTGGCTAAGGCATCTAGCTTGTCGGTTAGGACCTTAATTTTATCGGCAACTTCTTGTTCATCATTCCCTGTGTATTCTACTAGATTAATGCCTTGGATATTTTCCCCGGTGTTTTCTGGGAAAAACTCAGATACGGAGTTCCAAATGATGTCGCCTTTAGCAAGACCGAGAACTTTGGAGTCGACGGTTTCGATAGAGGTTGGTTTAGCAGCCAGTAGTTCACGAGCATGACGAAGCGAACCTTCAAAGCTGTCATAACGAATATTCACTAAGGCTGCATAAGTCGGAATAGCTAGAAGGTTTACTTTGGCTTCGACAATAAAACCTAATGTGCCTTCTGAGCCGCAAAGCACCGAGTTCATATTGAATTGGCCATCCTCTGTGCGAATGTGAGCCAAATCATAGCCGGTTAAGCAGCGGTTAAGTTCAGGAAAGGTTTCTTTGATTTGTTGGGCTTTGCTTTTCTGAATGTTATCTACAACACGGTGAGCATGGGCAGAATAATCGCTACCGCTTTGAATGTTAGTAAGTGTCTCGTCATCTATAGGAGAAGATTCTAATAGATGCCCATCTAACAATACGGTTTTGAGTGAAAGAATGTGGTCTCGCGTTTTTCCATACATTACCGAGCCTTGTCCGCTGGCATCGGTATTGATCATGCCGCCAATGGTGGCACGATTGCTGGTTGATAATTCTGGTGCGAAAAACAAACCATGGGGCTTTATGGCTTTATTTAGCTGATCTTTTACCACACCAGCTTCAACACGAGCCCAACCTTCTTCTGGGTTAATTTCCAAAATACGGTTCATATGCTTGGATAGATCAATCACTAATCCATCCGTCAGCGACTGACCGTTGGTACCTGTTCCACCGCCTCTAGGGCTTAACACGATATCGTAAAATTCTTCTTGGTTGGATAACTGCACCAACAACTGAATATCTTGGGTATTCTTAGGGAAGATAACTCCTTGAGGTAATACTTGATAAATTGAGTTATCGGTCGACAGAACAACGCGATTGGCGTAATCAGGATTGGTGTCTCCTGAGAATCCTGAAGCTTTCAGGCGTTCGATGAAAGAAAGGTATTTAGCCTGGATCGGCGAGACTTCAGAAAGCTTTGGAATCATGGTTCATCTCCACAAATGATGAGTGCGCAGATTTTAACAAAGAAACGTCTATGAGAGTGATTTTTCTGAGTTGAAAAAAAGTGTGTGATACCCCTCTAAAAACTCATGTTACTATGCAAAGGATTTCCATTTACCGTAACTGGGTTTATTTGTGTCTTTCATTCAGCCAATCACTTTGTCACCAGTTTGCCAGCAATCGCCTAAGATTCAATATGAATTAGATATTTACCGTGGCGATCTTGAACACCCTAATGCTCCGGGCAATAAATGGCATAAACTGCAACATCACCTTAAAGCAGCCGAAAAACAAAACGCCTCTGTCATCGCGACCTTTGGTGGACCTTTTTCGAATCATCTTCATGCTTTTGGGATGACACTTAGAGCTTTGTCTTTTAAAGCGGTTGCTGTTGTTCGGGGAGAATTACAGCCTCAATTGACTCCTACTTTAAGAGATATGGTCGAAGATGCTGTTGAGTTATGGCCTTCTTTAAGATCCGATTATCGACTTGGAATGGATTCACAAATAGTGAGTGAAATAAACAAACACCACGATAATGTCTACTGGGTTCCTGAGGGTGGTGGTGGGGACCTTGGCGCTATGGGCTGCCATGATTGGGCGAACGACATTAGTGCTATTGCTAATAAATACGATGCTTGGGTTGTCTCGTCTGGAACCGGGACAACCGCTGCAGGGTTATTGTCTAATATTAATACGCCTGATTTACATGTATTCAGTGCATTAAAAGGTGAGCCCGCTCAAAGAAGTTTAATTTTAGACTTAGCAAGTCAGCTAGCAGCTGAGTCAATGTCGAAAGAGAGCTTAGATGCAAAATTGTTTTTTCACTCCGATTGTCATGAAGGTGGTTACGCCAAACACAGTCCTGCCTTAATCATCTTTATGAGAGAGTTTGCACAAGTAAATCCTAACTACCCGCTTGATCCTGTTTATACAAGTAAAAGCATGTTTGCTATTTTTAATGCGATGAAAGAGGGTGCGTGGCCATATCACCGTACATTATTTATCCATACGGGCGGTTTGCAAGGCTGGCGAGGATATTCAAAAGATACTAATCCCTACGCGTGTTCTTAACGAGATGGCGATAGTTGGCGTCTTCATGTTAAAGTTGCCCAACTTATGTAAAACCCATGCGAAAAATAAAAACCGTTATAAATACTTTAGTGGGTTGATTTGTTTACATCGATAGACGGGAAGAGAATGACACATGAGTCTTTTTAGACGTGTTGGTATTATTGCTCGATTAGATAAACCTCAGATTCTTGATACGGTTAAGAAACTGATGGAGTATCTTCAAGAAAAAGACATTGCCCCGGTGCTTGAAGACCAATTGGCGACCATGATGCCGGGCGTGAAAGTCGCATCTTCGGCATTAAAAGAGTTAGGTGATCATTGTGATATGGTCATGGTAGTGGGAGGTGACGGTAGTTTCCTTGGCGCTGCTAGAGCAATATGTAATTACGACATTCCTGTGCTAGGTATCAACCGAGGTACGTTGGGTTTTCTAACAGATATCTCTCCACACAATCTTCAAGAAGAATTAGATCCTATTTTTCGTGGTGAATACCATGAAGAAAAGCGCTTTATGATTGAAGCGAAAATCAAGCGTCAGAATCGTCCTAGTGGCGAAGGTATTGCGCTCAATGATTTGGTTCTTCACCCTGGTAAGTCTGCTCGAATGATTCGTTTTGATCTATTTATAGACGATCAGTTTGTGATGAATCAAAAATCAGACGGTTTAATTGTTGCCACGCCAACAGGCTCAACGGCTTACGCGCTGTCTGCTGGTGGCCCGATTATGCTGCCTAAATTAGATGCCTTAGTCTTGGTGCCGATGCATCCACACACGTTAAGTAATCGACCTATCGTGATTGATGCAAATGCAAGAATCCGCATTGTAGTATGTGAATCTAACCTTACTTACCCAAGCGTCAGTTGCGATGGCCAGCTTAATATTACAGCAGCACCAGGAGATGAGATCCACATCACTAAAAAAGCCGGTGGAATTCGACTAATACACCCTAAAAATCATGACTTTTATAACGTGTGTCGTGACAAGCTAGGTTGGCAATCAAGTTACCGACCTTAAACCGTTGGGTTGTAGTTAAATTTTTAATCATTTTATAAATATATCCTCTTTAGGGGCTCCATGTATTTTGTCTATCAGTTCAAAGAAACAGAAGACCCTAAAGGGTTAACCGAAGCCTTGTGGCACCATAAAGTTGCACACCAAATTATTTTCAAAGATGGTCATAATGAATTGTGGTTGTTGGATCCAAGCCAATTACCCGCAGTTGAACAACTTATGACGATTTGGAAAGACGATCCAGCGTTGTTGCAGCAAGCCAAACCAGCTTCTGTAGTTAGAACAACCTCTAAGGGTGGGGTTATTTCTCAGCTCAAATTGTCGCCAGTAACGACAATCTTATTATTGTTAACTTTGCTGGTGGCGGTGATTACTCAACTTGGCGCAGACATCAAGACAGTTGGCTACTTTTCTATCAGTCCATTCGATATTAAAAATGGGCATATTTACTTTTATGATTTGGCTGAAGTCTTCTCTAAAGGTGAGTATTGGCGTTTTTTTACTCCAGCATTATTGCATTTTAGTGTGCTCCATATTGTCTTTAACACCTTATGGATCTGGGATATTGGCGGTAAATTAGAGCGTATTCTAGGATCGGTCGTTTGGAGTGTTGGTGTTGTCATCATTGCTGTACTAAGTAACGTTTTACAGTATCAGATAAGTGGTTACCCTTTGTTTGGTGGTTTATCTGGTGTGGTGTACGGTTTAATTGGTTTTGCATGGCTTTTGCCTGTTTTAAGTAAGCGCTGGCCAATCATTATCAGCAAACAATTGATGGTGTTCTTTGTGGTTTGGCTGGGTATAGGTTATACGCCTTTTCCTGAAATGTTAGGTCTTGGCAGTATTGCCAATACGGCTCATACCATTGGTTTGCTGTCAGGATTAGTGCTTGGTGTTATTTATTGGCTCGCGACAAAACACCGTCAAAGTTAGTTAGACTAGGCCTATGCCTGTATTTCAACTTATAGATTTCACTTTATATTTTACTTATCAGATTTTAACAACAGCCTGCTTGAACGCGGGGAGATACGAAAAATGAATTTTAAAGAAATGATCGACAATATGTCGCCTGAAGTGTACGTCAGACTGAAACAAGCAGTGGAACTTGGTAAATGGCCCAATGGTGTGAGATTGACGCCTGATCAAACAGAATTATGTCTTCAAGCTGTTATAACTTATGACTACAGCAATAAAGAAGAAAAAGATCGTGTTGGTTACATCGACACCACAGGTCATAAAAACGTCGGTAAAAAAGACCCTGCTAAAGAACAAGACACCATTAAATGGGTTGGCGATGGTCCTGAGGGACAAGTTTGATGTTGCAGGGCAATCTTAAAAAAATGTCGACTGAGGTTCATGATGGCCAAGTTTATTACCATCTGAATTTGGGGAATGATCGTGTGTTGGTTAATGACCTGCTGGGCAAAAAAGTATCTTTGCATCTTGATGGAACGATTCATTGTGTTAATTGCGGCAAGGTAACAAAGAAATCGTTTAGCCAAGGTTTTTGCTTTAATTGCTTTCGGAAATTGGCCGCTTGCGACACTTGCATCATGAGTCCAGAAAAGTGTCACTTTCACTTAGGAACCTGCCGAGAGCCTGAATGGGCTGAGCAGTATTGCATGCAAAGCCATTATGTTTATTTGGCTAATTCATCAGCTTTAAAAGTAGGCATTACTCGAGGCGATCAATTGCCTACGCGATGGATTGATCAAGGGGCAACACAAGCTAGGGCTTTGTTTAGAGTACAAAACCGCAGAATGTCAGGCTTAGTCGAAACCTTATTTAAAACCCAAGTGGCGGATAAAACTAATTGGCGCAATATGCTCAAAGGATCATCCATTGAGATGGATCTTGAGCAAGAGCAAGAACGTTTAATTGATCGACTTTATGAAGGACTGGATTCCTTGCAACATGAATTTGGGTTGCAGTCCATTACCGATTTATCCGATGAAAATGAAACTCATGAATTTACCTACCCAGTTTTAGAATACCCAACCAAAATTACCAGCCTTAACGCAGAAAAAACGCCTCTCATCGAAGGTACTTTGATGGGGATTAAAGGCCAATATTGGATGCTAGACACTGGCGTGATAAACATTCGTAAATACACTGGTTATCAAGCGACACTGAACTTTTAGGAGAGAGCACATGAAAGAGAGTCAACCTTCAGCGATTTATTTGAAAGACTATAAAGTCCCTCCTTTTCTAATTGATAAAACAGAACTCACATTTGATCTAGATGAAGCGACAACGATCGTTACTTCTCGTCTGCATATGCGCCGTAATCCAGCCTTTGGTAAATCGACAGCACCTTTGATTCTAGACGGTGGTGAAGACGTTAAACTGATAGGTGTTGCCATGGATGACTATGCGCTACCTCCAGAGGAGTACCGAATCAGTGAAGACAAACTGATTATTACAGCGACCGCGGATGAATTTGTTCTGACCTGTGAAACCTTGATTGAGCCGCAAAACAACACACGCCTAGAAGGTCTATATCGTTCGTCTTCTATGTTCTGTACACAGTGTGAAGCCGAAGGTTTCCGCCACATTACCTATTACCTCGATCGTCCTGATGTAATGTCAGTGTTTACTACCACTATCATTGCTGACGAAGCCCGTTATCCAGTGATGTTATCTAACGGTAATGAAGTGGAGCGTGGTAAAACTGATGAAGGCAAAACGGTTGTTGTATGGCACGACCCATTCCCTAAGCCTGCTTATCTTTTTGCTTTGGTTGCAGGGGATCTTGCGGTAAAAAATGATGTGTTTACGACACTGAGTAAACGCGATATTAAACTGCAAATTTTTACTGAGTCTCATAACATCGACAAAGTCGATTACGCAATGGAAGCGCTAAAACGCTCTATGAGTTGGGATGAAGAAACCTACGGGCGCGAATACGATCTGGATATTTTTATGATCGTTGCCGTGGATGATTTCAATATGGGTGCGATGGAAAACAAAGGGCTGAATATTTTTAATTCGTCTTGTTTGTTAGCCAGCCCAGAAACCACAACCGACGATACCTACTTACGCGTAGAAGCGATTGTTGCTCACGAATATTTCCATAACTGGTCCGGTAACCGTGTTACTTGCCGTGATTGGTTTCAGTTGAGCTTAAAAGAAGGTTTTACTGTATTCCGTGATCAAACCTTCTCTGCAGACATGCATTCCGAAACAGTGAAACGTGTAGAAGACGTTTCTTTCCTTAAAACAGCGCAATTTGCTGAAGATGCGGGTCCAATGGCTCATCCTGTACGTCCAGCATCCTTCATCGAAATTTCTAACTTTTACACTCTGACTGTCTATGAAAAAGGCGCGGAAATTGTCCGCATGATTCATACATTGTTAGGTGCTGAAAAGTTCCGTGCTGGTTCAGATTTGTATTTTGATCGTCACGATGGACAAGCCGTGACCTGTGACGATTTTGTTGCTGCAATGCAAGATGCATCTGGCTTTGACCTTTCTCAATTCAAACGCTGGTACTCTCAAGCAGGTACGCCGATTGTTACAGTGACAGATAGCTTTGACGAGGCAACAGGAACGTATCGTTTAACGATGAAACAAGATACGCCAGTCACTCCAGGTCAACCAACAAAATTGCCACTGCATATTCCGGTCCGTGTTGGTTTGCTTGATGAGCAGGGCGTAGCTTTGTCTGCTGAAGTAAATGGTGTTGTTGCAGAAGATCATGTGCTGCATTTGAAATCTAGCGAGCAAGAGTTCGAGTTTAGCGGTTTAACCGCGAAGCCTGTGCCATCTTTACTACGCGGCTTTTCAGCGCCAGTGAAATTACGTTATGACTATTCTTCTAAGGATTTATTGCTATTGTTGTCTGCAGATTCTGATGGTTTTAACCGCTGGAGTGCATCGCAACAATTGGCAGTTAACGAAATTACCACGTTAATCAATCAGGCAATTGAAGGAAAAGCACTATCTATCGATTCTCAATTAGTTCATGGCTTTAAGGCCTTATTAAATGATGAAACGCTAGACCCAGCCATGGTTGCATTGATTCTGGCTTTGCCAAGCCAAGCGTATTTATCTGAGCTAGCAAATCCAATTTATCCAGCCGCTATCAAACAAGCTCGCCAATATTTAAAAATTCAGTTGGCGAATGCATTGTCGCCTGACTTTGAACGTGTTTATCGCAAACATAAAATCCAAGGTGAATACAAAGCGACTGCGCAAGATATAGCTCATCGTTCCCTGAAAAATATAGCGTTATCTTATTGGCTTGAAGCTGATAGTGAGCTTGCTCAGCAAGAGGTTGTGACGCAATTCAAGACTGCAAATAACATGACAGATCAATTTGCTGCGCTTTCTATTGCTGTGAATTCTCAACATAATAAGGCAGCGGAGCTACTGGCTGCTTTCTATGAGCAGTGGAAGTCTGAGCCATTGGTTGTGAATAAATGGCTAATGTTAAGTGCAAGCCAAGAGCAACAAACAGCGTTGGCTACCGTCAAAGATTTGATGGCACATCCTGCTTTTGATTTGAAAAACCCAAATAAAGTACGCTCTGTCTTGGGTGGATTTGGCCAAAGTGTTGCTGGCTTTCATAAAGAGGATGGCAGCGGTTACCATTTCTTGGCTGATCAAATCATTGTGTTAAATAAGCGTAATCCGCAAATTGCTTCTAGACTTTGTACACCATTAACTCGCTGGAAAAAAATGCAGCCAGAGCTAAGTGTCATGATGAAAGCTGAACTTGAACGTATTTTAGCGGAAGATTTGTCTAAAGATGTTTATGAGGTGATTTCTAAAAGTCTCGCCTAACAACACTGACTAATACATTAAGTTAATTAAAGCCCTTGTGGATTTCACCCCAAGGGCTTTTTTATGGTTTGTTTGATATTGTTTGGAGAATTGTCTTTACTACTTCTTTGCATTCTATACTTAATTCTGGCATAAGAGTGGTAACCTATTGTCGACCTTGAGTTTATTAAGGAGCGAAAAATGAAAGCACGTACGACGATTTTGATTCCTATTACCTTGGGCCTAATGATGTCTGCCTGTACGACATCCTCACGCCAGCAAACTGACTCTGTTATTGAGCCGACTGCAAGTTCTACCGAATCAGTATCTCAAACCACACCTCAAGCCCCAGTTGTTAGCGCAAAAGAAATGGAATTAGAAAAAGAGGTAGGGGCAAAAAACTCTCTTATTGATTCCCTACAAAAACAACTTGCGAATAACAAAAGGCAGCTTGCTTCCTTAAATAAATCTCTTGATGAAAAAGACATCATCATAGCTAAGCTGCAGAAGTCACCGTCAAGCGCCAATTCTTTAGCGGTATTAGAAGAGCAAAAGAAATTACGAGAATCGCTTGAATCACGCTATGCCGCATTAAAATTAGATAATGATTTACTCATGCGTCGTATCGGTCAGTTGGAAAATGAAAACTCTTCATTAAAACAGCAGGTTTCTAGCTTAGAAAATTTGCCTACATCACAAGATGACTTTAAACAAAGCTATTTTGCTTTGTTAGGCGACAATGCTGAATTACAAGGTAAATATGCTAATTTAGAAGCTGACAATCAAGCCAATCAAAAACGACTTACAGCCCTTAAAAAAGAAAATTTGATGTTAGGTGGTGCTTTATCTGACGCAAGAGCTCAGCATCAAGTTTTATGGGACAAAATTCATTCGTTAGGTGGTGATGACTCTGCTCGCTCCGAAAAAGTGCCGCAATTGAGCACTCCAATTATTCAGCCTGTTGCGAATAATAATTCAGATTACGAGCGTGAAAATTCGCAGATGCGGATTGAGCTGGCTGACTTAAAAAACCAACTGGTAAGGCAAAAATCGCTTATTGAAGAATATAAAAGTGATGTCTTGAAGTTGGAATCAGCACTTGATGAAGGTGCTGATTATGAGGCTCGCTGGAAAGATCTTGATAATAAACTAGCTCAAGCTCAACAAAATAACACAGTGCTAACCGCTCAGCTTAACACTGCTGGAGAAGAACTTGCTGCCAGTCAAGCGGAACTTAGTGCATTGTCTGCTCGCCTAGCCAGTACTCAACAAGCGTTGGAAACAAACGAAAATAGTGGTATCTCAGTAACCGCAGCAATAGAAGCTTTGCAATCGCAAATGAGCTCCGCATTGCAGAACGTACAGTGGCAATTACCTAATGAAATTGCTTTGCATAATAATTTTGAAATTTTGGTTTCTGCAGACGTTCGTCCTTCGCTTTCCGGCCAGGTCTATCAAGCAGAATTAGTCACTGACAGTGATATTCAAATGATCAGTGATCGCATCGCTAGCGCAGTCGTTCAAAATGGTCGTTTGCAATGGCGTTGGCGCGTAGCTGGATTAAATGAAAAGCCGGAAGCACAACTTAATCTATTTGTTAGTCAGCAAATCGCCTTCCAAGATCAAACGATTCAGCGACAAGTATATCGAGGTAATGAAACCTTATCTTTGATCAATACTAACTTGTTTGAAAAATACGGTTATTGGGGTATCGCAATTTTGCTTGGCTTATTAGGTGGTTTTCTTATTGGCCGCATTAACAAATCAAAAAATAATCAAGCACTGAATTCTTAAAACCTCTGCGACATTTAAAAAATGGCGAAGCTAACCTTGATTTGTTGGCTTCGCTTTTTTCTTACCCTCGGATCATTCAACTCCTCATTACTTTTTTTCAACGCGCAAAGCAGCACTTTTCGGTATAGTACGTTTGCATATTCTTTTTTGAGGTGGTGAGAGTGGTAAAGTCCGATTCGTATTCTATTATTGAGAAACGACTAGCTGAAAACGTATTGATTCTAGATGGCGCTATGGGCACCATGATTCAGGGATATAAACTAGAAGAACAAGATTATCGCGGTGAACGTTTTGCTGAATGGAATAGTGACTTAAAAGGCAACAATGACCTGCTTTCTTTGACGCAACCAAAGATAATCAAAGACATTTATTCCAGTTATCTTGCTGCTGGCGCGGACATCATTGAAACCAACACTTTCAACGCAAATTATATTTCCATGCTGGATTATCACATGGAAGATCTCAGTTACGAGCTGAATTTTGAATCGGCTCGCTTAGCTCGTGAAGCTGCTGACGAATTCACCAAACAAAACCCAAATAAACCTCGCTTTGTTGCTGGTGCTGTTGGCCCGACTAGTCGTACTTGTACTATTTCTCCTGATGTTAACGATCCTGGGTTTCGTAACGTACATTTTGATGAGTTAGTCGGCGCTTATACCACTGCCGTCGATGGCTTAATCAAAGGTGGCGTTGATATCATCTTAATTGAAACTATCTTCGATACCTTGAATGCGAAAGCCGCTATTTATGCAGTATTAGACTATTACGAGAAAAACGGTGTTCGTTATCCAATTATGATTTCTGGCACTATCACTGATGCCTCTGGTCGTACTTTATCCGGTCAAACCACGGAAGCTTTCTGGAACTCGATTTCTCACGCTAAACCTATTTCTGTTGGCTTGAACTGTGCGTTAGGTCCAAAAGAATTACGCCAGTATGTGGAAGAGCTATCACGCATTGCCGACACTCACGTATCTGCTCACCCTAATGCTGGTTTGCCTAATGCCTTTGGTGAATACGACGAATCGCCAGAAGAAATGTTAGAAGAGATTCAAGGGTGGGTAGAGTCTGGTTTTCTGAATATCATCGGTGGTTGTTGTGGTACGGCACCTGCGCACATTGAAACTTTTGCAAAAGCGTTTGCAGACGCTAAACCTCGTGTTATTCCAGTAATCGAAAAAGCCTGTCGTTTGTCTGGTCTTGAACCGTTTAATATCGATGGTAATAGCTTGTTTGTAAACGTTGGTGAAAGAACCAACGTGACTGGTTCTGCGATGTTTAAGCGTCTTATCAAAGAAGGTGACTTTGATACTGCTTTGGATGTGGCTCGGCAACAAGTTGAAAACGGTGCGCAGATCATCGACATCAACATGGATGAAGGCATGTTGGACTCGCAAGCGGCGATGGAGCGATTCCTTAAACTCATCGCATCTGAACCTGATATTTCTCGTGTGCCTATCATGCTTGACTCTTCTAAGTGGGAAATCTTAGAAGCCGGATTGAAATGGGTTCAGGGCAAAGGCGTCGTTAACTCTATTAGTATGAAAGAGGGCGAAGAGAAGTTTCGTGAGCAAGCTCGCAAGCTAATGAAATACGGTGCAGCTGTTATCGTCATGGCGTTTGATGAGGCCGGTCAAGCAGATACTCGAGCGCGTAAAATTGAGATTTGTCGCCGTTCTTACCACATCTTAGTCGATGAAGTTGGCTTCCCACCAGAAGACATTATTTTCGACCCCAATATCTTTGCTATCGCGACAGGTATTGAAGAACACAACCGTTACGCCTTGGACTTTATCGAAGCTACGGGTGATATCACTCGTGAATTGCCTTATGCCAAAGTGTCTGGTGGCGTTTCTAACGTATCTTTCTCGTTCCGTGGTAATAACCCTGTTCGTGAAGCGATTCACGCCGTGTTCTTATATCATGCGATCAAACAAGGTATGACAATGGGTATCGTGAATGCAGGGCAACTTGCTTTGTATGAAGATATCCCAACGAAACTTCGCAATGCTGTAGAAGATGCGGTGCTTAACCGTACACCTGATGCAACAGACAACCTGCTCGCTATGGCCGGAGAGTTTGCTGGTACTGGCGAAGTAGCGGAAAAAGAAACCCAAGAATGGCGCGGTCTAACTGTGTCAGAGCGTCTTAGTTACGCTCTAGTTAAAGGTATAACAGAATTCATTGATGAAGATACCGAAGAAGCGCGTCAAGCCTTTGCTCGCCCTTTAGAGGTTATTGAAGGGCCATTAATGGATGGCATGAGCATAGTCGGTGACTTGTTTGGTTCCGGTAAAATGTTCTTACCACAAGTAGTTAAATCAGCACGAGTAATGAAAAAAGCCGTTGCCTACTTGATGCCTTATATCGAAGAAGAAAAACGTCTTAACATGGACACTGCGTCGTCTAGTAATGGCAAGATCGTTATGGCTACCGTGAAGGGCGATGTACACGATATCGGTAAAAATATTGTTGGCGTTGTTCTGCAGTGTAACAATTTCGAAGTTATCGACCTTGGTGTCATGGTTCCTGCTGAAAAAATCTTACGCACCGCAAAAGAGGTTGGTGCTGACATGATTGGCTTGTCTGGCTTGATCACACCATCGCTTGACGAAATGGTGCATGTAGCAAAAGAAATGGAACGCCAAGGCTTTGATTTACCGGTGATGATCGGTGGTGCAACCACGTCAAAAGCTCATACCGCGGTAAAAATTGAACAAAACTACAAACGCAATCAAGTGGTCCATGTTACCAATGCGTCTCGTAGTGTTGGCGTAGCGAGTGCTTTGTTGAGCAAAGACAAAGAGCGTTATCAGAAGTTTGTCGATGAAATCAAAGCCGACTACGAAAAAACTCGAATTCGCTATAAAGACCGTGCTAAAGCCGGTCGTCGAGTCTCTTTGGATAAAGCGCGTCAGAATAAAGGTCCAATTGTGTTTGATGGGAGTAACGTAATTCAGCCTAAAAAGCTTGGTATCACAGTACTAACTGAAAACGATATTAATCTTAATCAGGTTAAAGATTACATAGACTGGACGCCATTCTTCCAGACATGGGAATTGGCTGGCGCTTATCCACGCATTCTTACTGATGAAGTGGTAGGTGTCGAGGCAACGCGTGTCTTCGAAGATGCATTGAAGATGCTAGATGAAGTAATCGCTACTAAGTGTTTACAAGCTCGCGCGGTGGTTGGTTTATTCCCTGCTAACCAAGTGAACCACGATGATATTGAAATTTATGCAGATGAATCTCGTAGCGAAGTCGTCGAACGTTTGTCTTTTCTTCGAATTCAAAACGAGTTAACGGCTCCGGGGAAATATAACCACAGCTTAGCGGATTTTGTGGCGCCAAAAGAAAGTGGTGTGGCGGATTATATTGGTGCTTTTGCCTGCGCTGCAGGTTTTGGTATTGATCCTCTTGTGGCGAAATATGAAGCAGACCATGATGATTACAACTCTATTATGATCAAGGCGGTGGCTGACCGATTAGCTGAAGCAACTGCAGAATATTTACACGAAAAAGTACGAAAAGAATTCTGGGGCTATGCTGAAGCTGAAGAATTAACCAACGAGCAGTTGATCAAAGAAAAATACCAAGGTATTCGTCCGGCACCAGGCTATCCAGCTTGCCCTGATCACACCGAAAAAGCCAAGCTTTGGACTTTACTGGATGTGAAAGGAAAAATTGATATGGAGATCACCGAGAGCTTTGCCATGCTGCCTACAGCGGCGGTAAGTGGTTGGTATTTCGCTCATCCAGATGCAACTTACTTTGGTGTTGGTAAGATCGGACCTGATCAAGTGGATAGTTATGCAGAGCGTAAAGGGATGAGTAAGGATGATGCTGAGCGTTGGTTAGCGCCTAATCTTGGTTATGATCCTGAAGACGATCGTATCTAATTTTCTTTATAGTCTCTTTTTTTGACCAAACCTAATCTGTGTCGCTAGTACGCGCAGATTAGGTTTTTCTATTTTTAAAGGATATTTAAATGTCAAAAACCATTAAAGATCCAGATCAGCACAAAAAACGCATGCAAGCGATTAAGTCACATGTTGATAAACGTATTGCCAAAGCCCAAGAAGATAAAGGGACATTTGTCCTGCTTACGGGAAATGGTAAGGGAAAATCTAGCTCAGCGTTGGGTATGGTCGCCCGCGCCTTAGGTCATGGAATGAAGGTTGGGGTGGTTCAGTTCTTGAAAGGTGAATGGAACACGGGGGAAATTGATTTCTTTAAGCAGCAAAAAAACGTGCAATGGGAAATCATGCCAGCAGGATTTACATGGGAAACACAAAACCGTGACTCCGATATCGCTTCTTCAGTGCAAGCATGGGAAAAAGCCGCCGCTATGTTGACTGATCCAAGTATCGATTTGGTGGTTCTCGATGAATTAACCTACTTATTACATTATGAGTATTTACTTGAAGATGATGTACTTAAAGGGTTGATGAATCGCCCTGAAAATCAGCATCTTGTGGTAACTGGTCGCGGTGCTTCAGATGCTCTGATTGAATTGGCTGACACGGTCAGTGAGATAAAAGAAGTAAAACATGCATTTAAGCGAGGCATTAAAGCTCAAAAAGGGCTGGAGTTTTAATGCTTTGTCGTTTTATATTAGTCGGCTAGTGATTATATCAAGAGTTTTATAGAACACATTCTAATAATAAAGTTATGATTTTTTAACTCTCAATTTAATAGAGGTTTTTATGGCAACCATTGAGCGCATGGAAGTTGGTCAACGTATGAGTCGTATCGTTAAGCACAATGAAACGGTATACCTTTGTGGCCAAGTTGGTGCTGATGCGAATACGGACATTACTGAACAAACACGAACCATGTTAGATAAAGTGGACGTTTTGTTAGAGCAATCAGGGACAGATAAATCCTATATTTTATCTGCTACTATTTATCTTCGTGATATGAAAGATTTTACAGCGATGAACGCAGTTTGGGACGCGTGGATTCCTGAAGGGCATGCTCCAGCTAGAGCTTGTGTAGAAGCACGATTGGCAAGACCAGAGCTATTGGTCGAAATATCTGTTGTTGCTGCTTTAAAATAATACCCTGAGATAGGCTGGAGTCTTGAGCTCCAATCTATCTTTAATTTGATTCTACAAACCTTTCTATCTCCTTAGTTTCTTTTTACCACTACATCGTTCTCAACCAAGGCATTACTTAATACTCGAATGGTTCTTGCCATATCGCGTGATAAGTTCATTAACAAAATTCCAAAATCGAATGGGTATTGGTCGTGAAAGTCACTGAATAGCTGACTGGATATTTCGAGCAATAAGCTGTCTTCTAAAGCACATAGACTACCAACACGTTCATGCAATGCAATCATCGATACAAAGCCAATTGCTTCACCGAAGCAAATTGTTCTAGTCCGTAGCTTTTTCTCGCCATGTTGCTTATAGAAGTCCAACTTGCCATGTAATACGGTATGGAAGCTGCCACCCTTGCTGCCATAAGAAAAAATCTCATCGCCTTTGGATACTTTGTGTAAAACGCCTTCATTCAATAGAAACTGAATAGAAGTTTCCGATAAAGCGCCAAAAATAGAGCCTTCTTTCAAATGCTCTGGCGATATATCGTATTGTGATTCTGTTGCTAGGACGGTTTTCATTTCTCTCTCCGTCTATGTGAGTTCTTATTATATCATCGGCCAAAAAAATCATTTCTGAATAGCCAATAGGCTTATATTAGTTTTAGGCTTATTTGGGCTAAAACAGTAGTATCGTTTTGTATTCTATTTATAGTTTTTGGACTCTGTCTGTAACAGTAAGTTCGCCTTTTTTTGGTAATAAATGCTTTCGCTCTTAAAGAGTCGAGTCAATCTGTGCGATAATGCGCGGATCAGCTTTGCTCTGACGATTTAGTCTACTAAGAGCACAATTATTTACCTCATGATAAACGGAAGAATACTTTGTTAACGACGGCCAACATCACCATGCAATTTGGTGCAAAACCTCTTTTTGAAAACGTCTCTGTCAAATTTGGAGAAGGAAAGCGTTACGGTCTTATCGGCGCGAATGGATGTGGTAAATCCACTTTCATGAAAATTCTAGGTGGCGATTTGGAGCCAAGCTCAGGCAACGTTTCAAAAGATCCAAATGAGCGTCTTGGTAAATTGAAACAGGATCAATTTGCTTACGAAGATTATTCTGTTATTGATACCGTTATCATGGGTCATACAGAGCTTTGGGCGATCAAGTCTGAAAAAGATGCTATCTATGCTAATCCTGAAATGACAGAAGCGGACGGCTTACGTGCAGGTGATCTAGAAGCAGAATTTGCTGAAATGGACGGTTACACTGCTGATGCTCGTGCAGGAGAGTTATTGCTAGGTGTTGGTATTCCTACCGAGCAGCATTATGGTTTGATGAGTGAAGTGGCTCCAGGTTTAAAGCTGCGAGTCTTGTTGGCTCAAGCCCTGTTTTCTGATCCAGAGATTTTGTTGCTGGACGAGCCAACAAACAACTTGGATATCAACACTATCCGTTGGTTGGAAGGTGTCTTAGTAGAGCGTAACTGCACCATGATCATTATTTCCCATGACCGTCATTTCTTGAATTCTGTTTGTACTAACATGGCTGATTTGGATTACGGTGAATTGCGTTTGTTTTCTGGTAACTATGATGAATATATGACAGCGGCGACTCAAGCTCGCGAGCGTCTATTGTCAGACAACGCGAAGAAAAAAGCCCAAATCAACGAACTAAAATCGTTTGTAAGCCGATTCTCTGCCAACGCATCTAAATCTAAACAAGCAACATCTCGCGCTAAGCAAATTGATAAGATTCAGCTTGAAGACGTAAAACCTTCTAGCCGTCAGAATCCATTTATTCGCTTCGAGCAAGAGAAGAAACTACACCGTATGGCAGTGCAAATTGAAAACGTTGCTAAATCATATGATGAAGAATTATTCAGCGGCTTAAATATGATGGTTGAAGTGGGTGAGCGTATTGCGGTTATCGGGCCAAACGGTATCGGTAAAACAACCTTGCTAAAATGTTTGGTTGGAGATACCGAATTAACCAAAGGTAATGTGAAGTGGTCAGAAAATGCCAACATTGGTTACTATGCGCAGGATCATCATCACGAATTTGAAAAAGACGTTGATTTGATCGAGTGGATGGGGCAGTGGGCGCAAGAAGGTGACGATGAGCAAATCATTCGCGGTACTTTAGGTCGTCTTTTATTCTCTCAAAACGACATTAAGAAATCCGTTAAAGTACTTTCTGGTGGTGAACAAGGTCGTATGTTGTTTGGTAAGTTGATGCTACAAAAACCTAACGTTCTCGTTATGGATGAGCCAACAAACCACATGGACATGGAGTCGATTGAATCATTGAACCTAGCTCTTGATAATTATCCAGGTACTTTGATTTTTGTCAGTCATGACCGTGAATTTGTATCGTCTTTGGCGACTCGCATTGTTGAAGTAACCAGCGATGGTATTGTCGACTTCCACGGTACTTACGACGAATACTTGGCTAAAATAGAAGCCTAAGCCAAGAAATTGTGTTCTCGTTACAAAAAAGAAGGCCAAGAGCCTTCTTTTTTTATGTGTCTTTGATTACTAGAGTGGCTTAAAGTATTTAAGCCTTACGTCTGTCTATGTACACTTCTGGTTCTTTGTATTCAAGAACTTCAACCTCATCGCCAACGTAAACAGTTCCAGTGTTCAGCGCGATCATATTCATACCAAAAGTAATGCTTTCCTTATCAAGCAGACGAAATTTGGCTAACGTTTTAAGAGGCTCGCCTTTTTTACTTCGTTGCGCCGTGATTGGATTCAATGTTGTGAAAATACAGCGGTCACAAGGCTTAACGTTCTCAAACTCCACCTCACCAATACGAATTCGCTTCCAACTATCTTCTTCAAACGACTTATTGCCTTTAATAACCAAATTTGGGCGAAATTGCGCCATTTGAATATCTTCAGGGCAAGTTCTATTGAGCTCAGCCAGAGAAGCTTCAGTTGTTAATAGGAAAGGGTAACCGTCAGCAAAACCTACAGGGACTTCAGGCCTTCTTTTGGTAAAGCGTTCAGATTTTTCACCAAAATACACTAATTTTACTGTTTCACCAGCTATCTCGCTAAACCACGCATTAGCGTTTTCTTGAGCAAGCTGTGCGTTGACTGAATTGTCCCAAACTGTAACTTCTGCATAATCACTGGAAAAAGCAGATAAATCGAGAGATAGGCCATGAATGAGTTCCGGGTGTGAAAGCTGCCACGCACCGTTTTGACTAGCCTTAGCCGTTACTAATGTTAGGTTAGGGTGCTTTCGACCAGTAATGAATTCGCCATCAGGTTTTACTAGCATGTAACGTCGATCTCCATAAAGTCCGGCACTCTCAACTTGACTTGATGATAAAGAGATACCTTGGATGGATTTTATTGGATATATAGCTAGTTCACTTAGGGTGTACGGCATGGATACTCCATTTTGTGCTTTTTTGTGAATGGTTTTTATTATTGCCCAATAGGAAAATCATTCCAATAAAAAAAGCCCCAGAAAATGAATTTCTGAGGCTTTCGCTTTCTAGCTATTTAAGCGAATAGCTTACAAAAAGTACTTACAAGTAGTATGAAGCCAATGGCGGGAAGCCGTTAAATTCTACTGCGCTGTAGGTTGTTGTATAGGCACCAGTTGATAGCCAGTACATACGATCACCAATAGCCAGGTTCAGTGGTAGGCCATATTTGTAGTTTTCATACATAATATCGGCGCTGTCACAGGTTGGGCCAGCGATAATAACTTCTTCTAACTCGCCACCTTTTTCAACATGAATCGGATACTTGATAGATTCATCTAGCGTTTCAATAAGGCCTGAGAATTTGCCGACGTCAGTGAATATCCAACGATTTAGTGCTGTATGTGATTTACGAGAAATCAAAACTACTTCGCTGACTAGAACGCCTGCGTTAGATATCAAAGAACGGCCTGGCTCTAGAATAATTCGAGGTAAATCAGTTCCAAAATCTTCTTCCAAGAAGCGCGTAATTTCTTCTGCATAGGTTGCAAGATCATTAGTACGAGCAATATAGTTTGCAGGGAAGCCGCCGCCCATATTGATCATTTCTAAAATGATGCCATCTTCTTCTTTAAGGCGTTCAAAAATCACTTTAACGCTAGCGATCGCAGCATCCCATGCGCCGATATCGCGTTGTTGAGATCCGACGTGGAAAGAGATACCGTAAGGAATCAAACCAAGTTCTTTTGCAAGTACCAATAAGTCCATCGCCATATCTGGACGGCAGCCAAATTTACGAGATAGTGGCCAATCAGCTGTTACTGTGCCTTCAGTCAAGATACGAACATAAACGCGAGAGCCTGGAGCTGCTTTTGCGATGTTACGCAAATCAGCTTCAGAGTCTGTTGCAAACATACGCACACCTTTTTCATAAAAGTAACGTACGTCTTTTGCTTTCTTGATAGTGTTGCCGTAGCTCACTTGATCAGGTGAAATGCCTCCGATTGCAAATAGCTTGTCCAACTCATACCGTGACGCTACATCAAAGTTTGACCCGCGGTCGCGAAGTAGAGTTAGAATTTCTGGAGCTGGATTTGCTTTGATAGCGTAAAAAATATCAGCAACAGGAAAGCCTTTGGTTAGCTCTGTATAGGCTTCATCGATAATATCAGTATCGATAACAACGAAAGGGGTATCTTTGGTTTCAGCAAACGCTTTAAAGCGGGCAAAACGCTCAGGTGTGTAGAAAGAATTGACGTCGATAGTCATGGGCTAAAGGCTCCTTAATTATGCAAAACATAAACCGATTAAATAAGTAAACGCCTTTACCTTCTCCCGTCCTACTTATGGCTGTTACTTATCCGGCGGTAAGGCCTTAAGCGACTAGCGCAGCAGTTGAAGCGGTGCGGATTATGTTCAGCAATGACGCGGGCGAAATTTAAGACGCAAGGCGTCTCGGGTCAAGTATTTTTTCATATTTTAGACTAAAAAAAAGAGACTATAAAAGTCTCCTTTTTATTTAGGGATTTCTAACGCTACTTTTGGGTGATGCGTGTCTGGAAGTAATGTAACCCACTGCCAGCAATTAAAGCAGCTACGAAGTAAAAACCTTCGCTTGGATTATTCACTAATGCCGTTAATCCAGGGCCAGGGCAATAGCCACTAATCCCCCAGCCAATACCAAAAAGTGACGAGCCGATAATTAGTTTAGCGTCGATATTACGAAGCGTTGGGACTTGCCATTTACTGGCTAACAAAGGTGTTAAGCGTTTTCCTTTAATAACATAGCCAATCATGCCAACAGCGATTGCGCTTGCCATTACGATGATTAGAGAAGGATTCCAATCACCAAAAATATCTAAAAAACCAATAACGACAGCTGGATTGGTCATTTCTGAATACGCCAAACCTAAGCCAAATAATAAACCAGCAGCGAGAGTAATAATTGCGTACATAGATATGCTCCTAATTAAGCGCGGCGACAGTAATAATAGCTGCAGCCATGAAGACCAAAGTGGCTACTATTGAGCGAGGGGAAAGTCGCGATATACCACAAACGCCGTGACCACTAGTGCATCCACCACCGAGTCGTGTTCCATAACCGACCAGTAGCCCGGATACGATCAAAAGAAGAGGGCTTCTTGCTTCCGGAAAAGCAACGGTTTGCTCTGTTAGAATACCGTAAGCGCTACCACCGATGATTAATCCTGCAATGAATAGAAATGGCAAAAATCGTTCTTTGCTAAAAAGTAGCTGAGATAGTATCCCGCTAATACCAATCACTTTTCCGACACTGAGAAGGTATATTGTGGTTGTGAGGCCAATTAATAGGCCGCCTACGAGTGGGTTAAAAATAGTATCCATAATTGGAGTCCTTTAGCTTATATAAGACTATTCTAATTTATGTTAATAAGAAAAGTCTAATATAATATTGGCAAAATAGAGTTTTATTCTTGGTTTTATTGATCTAGATAAAAAGTAAGTTATTAAGATTGCCGAGTTAGCAGCCAGTTGCACAGTCTTTACCTATTGACTAGCAGATATTAAAAAGCACTCACTGTATTCTTATGAACATTAAGGAGTCTCAGATGAACGAGTTGTGGCTAGGTGCTTGTGTAGACGAAGCCAATTATGTATTTCTTTTGCCAAACAGACCTATTTTGCCGGATCCAGTTGATATTGGTTTTTTAAAGAAGCCTGATGTTTCTATCTTAATTGATCTAAATGGTAATCACTGGCGTAAAATATTTACGATCATGGCAAAGTTAGCTGCGCCCTCTTATGATTCATGGAAAGTCTTTCGCGATAAAGAGCTACTAACTAAAGTAGGCATTGCGTTTTCTTTAGATCAGCTTCGTGACTATAGAGGCGTTGTTTTTATTGTTGGAAATACATTTAGAGAAGGGCTGCCTGTAGTTAGTTCTGCGCAAGAAATCGGAGAAGTGCACACTTCTTTTGTTTACCTACCGTATGTTTGGTGTCCATACCTAGATTATAGGCAATTTCCTAATATTCTAATTGAAGCTCTACGTGAGTATATTTTGGAGAAAAAATGTTAAAAGCTTTAAAAAGTCTTTTCAGTCTTCCTGTAGGGCAGGGTGAGCAAATATCTTATCAGAAAGCTGTGGCGGCTCTACTTATGGAAGTTATGCTAGCTGATAATGAAATAAATGAACAAGAAGAAGGCCAGGTGAAGCGCTTCCTTCGTGAAGTAAGTGAATTGGGGGATGATATAGACATTCTCTATGAGGAGGCTCGTTCTGGTGTAGATCAAGCAAACGACCTTTATCAATTCACCAAGGTTATTAACGAAACTGCGACTCTAGAGCAAAAAATGTTGCTCTTAAAAGCCCTGTGGCGTGTTGCGCTTGCTGACGGAGATCTTGACTCATATGAAGATCATCGCATTCGTACAATCAGTGAGTTGTTATTCATGCCTCATTCCGAATTTATTCAGGCAAAACTATTTGTGCTGAATGAAATGAAAGCAGTTTAATTTTAAGCAAAAAAAACGCGGCTCTCGCCGCGCTTTTTGACTGGTCTTACTATAATTCTATTTTAATAAAAAATAGAATTATGCTGCGAAGTTCGCTGCTGCGAATTCCCAGTTAGCTAGCGCCCAAAAACCTTTTAGGTAGTCAGGACGAACATTGCGGTAATCAATGTAGTAAGCGTGTTCCCAAAGATCCACTGTAATGATAGCTGTTTGACCGTTTGTCATAGGCGTTGCTGCATTACTAGTGTTTACGATTTCTAGAGAGCTGTCAGCGTTTTTAACTAACCAAGTCCAGCTAGAGCCGAAGTTATTGACCGCTTTGTCATCAAATGCAGCTTGGAATTCCGCGAAAGAGCCCCATTTTGCATTGATTGCATCCGCTAGAGCACCAGTTGGCTCGCCGCCGCCATTAGGGCTTAAGCTATTCCAAAAGAAAGTGTGGTTCCAGATTTGAGCTGCATTGTTGAAAACAGGGCCCGCTGGAGCAGATACGATGATCTCTTCAAGCGTTTTATTTTCGTATTCAGAACCAGGAACTAAGCCGTTTAATTTAACAACATAAGTGTTGTGATGCTTGCCATGATGGTATTCAAGCGTCTCAACAGACATATGAGGCTCTAGTGCGTCTTTAGCATAAGGAAGAGCGGGTAATTCAAAAGCCATTTCAATTCTCCTTGCTTTTAATTAACGAAAAATGCTTGTTATCAAGCAGTTAATGGTGCTTATATAGTAGCACTGAACAACTGAAGATAATATTCTTTAGGTCTGTTCACTAACGAATTTCCATAATTTCTATTAATAGTGACTATATAAGATTTTCCATGCGTAGAGACGATGATGTTGAGATCCCAAGCCTGACTCTGGATCAAGATGAAGTCAGCGATAGAAGGCCGTCCGGTGCAACAGCGCAAAAAGGCCATACCACTCCCACTCCTGCAAAACCAGCCCATGCACCTACTATTGTTCATAAAAAGCCTAGCTTAGCGGGTATATATATTTTATTGATACTTATACTAATTGCTTCGGCCGGAGCTGGATATTGGTTATGGCAGCAAAATATGCAGCTGCGTAATGAGCTGTATGGTGCGAAAAGTGAGATACAAAATTTAGATCATCAGCTTCTAGCAGCTGATGTTTCGGCTAATAAGCAAGGTGAAACCCTAGAAGAGACGTTGAAGAATCACGAGAGTGAGATTCGTAAGCTTTGGGGTGTTGCTTACGATACTAATAGGAAGTCGATAGCTACTAATGATGCAGCGATTGATGAACTTCAGAAAAAGCTTTCATCATTACGAGATACTGTTTCGACTCAATCCAAGCGCATTGCGGTACAAGCCGAAGCCTTTAATGAGGTTGAGGCTGGTTACAACAAGCTTGTTCCCTCTGTCGCTTCTATAGATGAAACAGTGAAAGCAATTGCAACGAAACAAGATGACCAAGCAAAACGATTGCAGTCATCTGAGAAGCAAGTTCTTGCCCAAGCAGGACAGAACGAAGCTCAAGCCTTGAGTTTGGATCAGATTTCACAGGATTTAGTTACTTTGCAGAAAAAAGTAGCTGCTATAGAAAAACGCACAGCAGATACTAGTTCTACAGATGTGGCGAAAATTCAAGACACATTAGCTAAGCATCAAGATGCGATTAACTCGAGCGACGCTTTCAGAACTCAAGTTAATGGCGAAATCATCCGTCTACGTAAGCAGATTAATCAGCTGATGCTAGAGCAGCAACTCAGCTCTCAGTAAATTACTTCTAATAGATTTAAAAAGGCCGATTTATCGGCCTTTTCTATTTTTAGAGCTGCTACTCATTTTTTAGTTTTTTCCCTTCTTGGCCACTATAAAGGTTTTACTTATAAAGCTTTTTTAATATACATATTCTACTAAAGTCTAGATGAGGTGCTTTTTATAACCTAAAGGCATGTTATAGTTCAAAAAATGCTGAAGCCTGACAACAGAGATGGGAAATTATGACAGAGGCAAGACTTACTCACTTAAAACAGCTAGAAGCCGAAAGTATTCATATTATACGTGAGGTAGCTGCTGAATTTGATAACCCAGTAATGCTTTATTCAATTGGTAAAGATTCTGCAGTAATGCTGCATCTTGCCATGAAAGCGTTCTATCCTGGCAAACCACCGTTTCCACTAATGCATGTGGATACTGGTTGGAAGTTTAAAGAAATGATCACTTTCCGTGATGAAATGGTGGCTAAGCTTGGCTTGGAACTTATTGTTCATCAAAACCAAGAAGGTGTTGAGCAAGGCATTGGGCCTTTTACGCACGGTAGCTCAAAGCATACTGATGTGATGAAAACACAAGGTCTTAAACAAGCTCTAGACAAATATGGCTTTGATGCTGCTTTTGGTGGTGCGCGCCGTGATGAAGAGAAATCTCGCGCTAAGGAGCGTGTTTATTCCTTCCGCGATAAACAGCATCGTTGGGACCCAAAAAATCAGCGTCCAGAGTTGTGGAATATTTACAACGGTAAAGTAAACAAAGGCGAAAGCATTCGTGTTTTTCCACTGTCTAACTGGACTGAGCTTGATATTTGGCAATATATATATTTAGAAAGCATTCCAATTGTTCCTCTTTATTTTTCTGAAAAACGCCCAGTAGTTGAGCGTGACGGTACCTTGATCATGGTTGACGATGATCGCATGCCTTTAAACGGTGAGGTGCCTGAGATGAAGTCTGTTCGTTTTCGTACGCTCGGCTGCTATCCATTAACGGGAGCAGTTGAATCAGAAGCGGCATCTTTACCTGAAATTATTCAGGAAATGTTGCTAACAAGAAGTTCAGAGCGTCAAGGGCGAATGATTGACCATGATTCATCTGGGTCAATGGAAGAGAAGAAGAAACAAGGCTATTTCTAAGTTTGGAGTAAAGAAAGAATGTCTCACCAATCAGAATTGATCAGCCAAGACATACTTGGTTATCTGAAACAACATGAAGAAAAAGACTTATTACGTCTTCTTACCTGTGGCAACGTCGATGATGGAAAAAGTACATTAATCGGTCGCTTGCTTCATGACTCTAAGTTAATTTATGAAGATCATCTAGATGCCGTTAAGCGCGACAGCAAGAAGTCTGGGACACAAGGTGAAGAGGTTGATTTAGCTTTGTTAGTGGATGGCTTGCAAGCTGAGCGCGAGCAGGGCATCACAATCGATGTGGCTTACCGCTATTTTTCGACTGAAAAACGTAAGTTTATCATTGCTGACACACCTGGGCATGAACAATACACTCGTAATATGGCGACAGGCGCCTCTACTTGTGATCTTGCTATTATTTTGATTGATGCTCGTTACGGAGTACAAACTCAAACCCGTCGCCATAGCTATATTGCCTCTCTATTGGGTATTAAGCATGTTGTGGTTGCGATTAATAAAATGGATTTGGTTGAATTTTCTGAAGAAAAATTCAACCAGATTAAAAATGATTACCTTAAATTTGTTGATCAGCTTGGCGATCGCAAACCTGAAGATATTCATTTTGTCCCAATGTCAGCATTACGTGGCGATAACGTAGTAAATGCTTCTGAGAGCACGCCTTGGTATCAAGGTGGTCCATTGATGTCGATTTTGGAAACGGTACAAATTAACCGTGATGTGAAACGTGATTCTTTCCGTTTCCCGGTTCAGTATGTTAACCGTCCTAACTTAGACTTCCGAGGTTTCTCAGGAACCATCGCAGCTGGTGCCGTTAAACCTGGCGATAAAGTGGTTGCTTTGCCTTCAGGGAAAACATCTACCGTTGAAAGGATTGTGACATTTGATGGCGACCTAGATACGGCAAAAGCAGGGCAAGCTGTCACTATTACACTTGAAGACGAGATTGATATCAGCCGCGGTGATATGCTTTCGCATATTGGCCAAGAGCCTCTTATTGCAACAACGCTTCGTTCTTCAATTGTTTGGATGGCTGATCACCCATTAGTGCCGGGTAAGTTGTATGACTTTAAACTTGGAACACAAACGGTTCCTGGTAAGGTTCATCACTTCAATCATCGTGTTGACGTCAATACCCTTGAAGTCAGTAAGATAGATGCATTGGAATTGAACGGGATCGGCGACGCCGTTATACAGTTCGATGCTCCTGTTGCATTTGATGAATACACCGATAGTCGTTTCACTGGTGCATTGATTATTATTGATCGCTTAACCAACGTTACTGTTGGTGCTGGTATGGTTGAAGAAGCTGTTGCTGAGCTTGATCAAGATACTGTTGTTAGTGCGGAAGATCGTGCGGCACGACTTGGGCAAAAACCAGCTGTTATTGCATTAGCAAATAGCGTATTGGCACAAAGTGACGCGCTTGAGCGTTTATTATTACGCCAAGGTGTTGTGGCATTGGTTAAGGCTGATGCTACGGAGCAAGAAGCGGCACTGATTCGTCAAACAGGTGTGGCTTTCTTAGTGGCTGATGCTGCGATAGCTGATTCTCAAATTGCTGAATCCTCATTGGATGAAACGGTAGATTTGATTGTAGAAAGCGTTCAGTTATAACTCAATAAAATACAAAAAAACCAGCTCTGTGAGCTGGTTTTTTGTATTTAGCTCAAACTTGTTTCACGCAGTTGCTTCTGTATCTATTCGCTTGACTTCTTTATGCTGATCTTCATTGCTGCCTAATTTCCAGTAGCTAGAAATATAGAAATTTTCTTTTTCAATCTTAAGTTCATTTTTAAAAAATGAACGCAATGTTTTCATGCTGCTAAATTCACAAGCTACCCAAACAGATATGTTACCCTCAAGCCCTGATAGTGACTGGATTTGACCTAGTAACAAATTGGGGTTTTCTCCTGGGTGAGGATTAATTACCCATTTTAGTTCAATGCCAGAAGGGTGCTTTAAAGGCTGAATGTCTTCTTCTGAAATTACTTCAAGTATTGCATAGCCTTTGGCATCTTGAGGTAGTTTTGCTAGATTTACGCTAATTGCAGGCAAAGCGGTCATATCTCCCACTAGAATTTGCCAATCAGTAGACTCTTCAATAAGTTTTTTTGGGCCTGGTCCTCCAACTAAAATGATATCATTAGGTTGAGTCTGCTTTGCCCATGTTGACGCTGGGCCACCATCTTCATGCAGTACGAAGTCAATGTCTATTTCATCGGCACGTTGGTTTCTAATAGTATAAGTTCTTACTAATGGTTTTTGATCACCTCTTGGGAAAATAAGCTTCACATAGCCACTTTCTTGGTCCTCGGGGATGGTCTGTATATTATCGCCGCCTAGTGTTACTCGTAGCATGTTTGTTGTTACATGCGACTTTCTAATAACCGTTAGTTCACGCGGTTGTGGTCTGCTCATTTTTAGCTCCTTAACTTTGATTGTCGCAAGGCGGAGATTGATCAAGATTGCTTACCATTATTTCCGAAATGCGTGTGAAGTCTTCTATCTGTTGTTCTGTTAAGTTTTGTGTCATGTTCTCGGTTGCGGTTCGTTCTAACATCGTAATTTTGGTAAGTAGCTCTGCGCCATCCATAGTGAGACTTAATAATTGACTGCGATGATTGTCGGGGCTGCGAATTTTTTCAACGTAGCCTGATTGAACTAATTCCTTCAATACTCGAGTGATTTGTGATTTATCGAGTGAAAGTCTATCTGCGATATCCTTAGCACTGCATTTTTCAATCTTATTAATGCACTTAAGAGATCGTATGTGACTAACGGGGATTGAAATACCTGACTTTAGAGCTGCTTCGCGAAGTTGGTGTCGATAGTGGTGCATCAACTTATGAAGAGACTCGCCAATATTTTCTTTCATCTAATCTTCTTATTCTTGATGTTTTTATATGAGAACGATTATCAATATAGATCTTTTGGTTGATACTGTCAACTAAGAATTTTTAGTGAGACGGAAAAATCGTAATCCATGTCATTTCGTAGAATGAGTTGCCAGACCACAGTTAATAGTTTTTCTTATTGAGGCGAATGATTACAATGCGATGATTAGAATTAAATAGATCGATACATAATGAATAAGCACGATGTACATAAAGTTGTTACCGCAGCGTTATTAAGTCGCTATGAGACCGCCAAATGGGCTGCCAAGCAGGCTCATGAGGCCGCTACAAATGAAGAAAGCGTAGCAGAAAATAAATATGATACCTTTGGGTTGGAGGCTTCATATTTGGCTCATGGGCAATCGCAGCGAGTGTTGGAGTGCGAACAAGACTGGTTGATTTTTGATAAGAAACAGCCAGTTTTATTCAAGGAAGAGGGTGCAATTGATTTGTGGTGTCTAGTCACATTGACAGAGCTTGAATCTCCATACGGTACTAATAAATATTTTTTTATTTCTCCTTGTGCGGGCGGACTCACTGTCGAAATAAGTGAAAATAAGGTTTATCTTGTAACGCCATCTAGTCAAGTTGGAAAGAAGCTGCTTGGTAAATTAGTAGGTGATGCAGTTGAATTACTTCAGAATGGTAAGCAAACAGCTTATGAAATAACCACTATTGAATAAAGCTAGCATTGTGAAGGACAAATTTGGCTCAAGCTCTAGAGAGTCAGACTCTGTTCGCATATAATGCCTTGCCTTAAAATATTCTGTTCTTCTATTCGATATATAAAACTCAGTTTACATTACTGTCCGAATAGAAAACGTTCTAAGAAAAAATCACTCTCTTACTGAGAAAGTAATAGGAAAGAAATTATGCGCAGCCATTATTGCGGCGAGTTAAATGCTTCTAACATTTCACAAGAAATTACCCTATGCGGTTGGGTTCATCGTCGTCGTGACCACGGCGGAGTTATTTTCTTAGACGTTCGTGATCGCGAAGGGATTACTCAAGTAGTTTTCGATCCAGATCGTGCCGAAAGTTTTGCCCTTGCTGACAGCGTTCGTAATGAATTCGTTGTTAAGCTTAAAGGTTTAGTACGTGCCCGTCCTGAAGGCACAGTAAACCCGAATATGAATACTGGTGAAATCGAAGTATTGGGAACTGAACTTGAAATACTAAATGCTGCAAAAACACCACCGTTCCAGCTAGATGAGCACCAATCAGTAGGCGAAGACGTACGCTTGAAAAATCGTTTCATCGATTTGCGCCGCCCTGAAATTCAGCAAAAAATGCGTTTCCGTTCGAAAGTAACATCTGTATTACGTCGCTACTTAGATAGCAATGGCTTCCTAGATATTGAAACACCTATTCTAACTCGTGCAACGCCAGAAGGTGCGCGTGATTATTTGGTGCCTAGCCGTACACAACAAGGTAGCTTCTTTGCATTGCCTCAGTCTCCACAGCTGTTCAAGCAATTGTTAATGGTGTCTGGTTTTGACCGTTATTACCAAATTGCTAAATGTTTCCGTGATGAAGATTTGCGTGCCGACCGTCAGCCAGAATTCACTCAAGTGGACATCGAAACATCGTTCATGAGTGAAAAAGACATCATGGCAATGACAGAGGATATGATTGTCAGTTTGTTCAAAGAGCTAATGGATACAGATTTAGGCACTTTCCCACGTATGCCTTACTCTGAAGCGATGGAAACATACGGTAGCGATAAGCCAGATCTTCGTATTCCATTGACCATAGTGTCAGTATCTGACTTGATGGCGAGTGTAGACTTTAAAGTATTCTCCGGTCCTGCTAACGATCCAAAAGGTCGTGTTGCAGCACTTAAAGTGCCAGGCGGTAATGAGCTAACTCGTAAACAAATTGACGACTACACTAAATTTGTTTCTATCTATGGCGCGAAAGGTTTGGCTTACATCAAGGTAAACGATAAGTCTAATCTTGAAGAAGGTTTGCAATCTCCAATCGTTAAGTTCTTACCTGTTGAAGTGCGCGCTACTTTGCTTGAGCGTCTTGAGGCAGAAGATGGTGATTTGATCTTCTTCGGCGCGGATTCTGCTAAAGTGGTTAATGAAGCTCTTGGCGCGTTACGTTGCAAGCTAGGTGAAGATTTGAATCTTTATACTTGCAAATGGGCGCCATTGTGGGTTGTAGACTTCCCAATGTTTGAAGAGACAAGTGATGGTGGAATCACTGCTATTCATCACCCGTTCACTGCTCCTTCTTGTTCACCTGAGGATTTGAAAGCCAGTCCGTTGACTGCGTTATCACAGGCTTACGATATGGTACTAAATGGCACCGAGCTTGGTGGTGGTTCTATCCGTATTCACCAGTCTTCTATGCAAGAAACTGTATTTGGATTACTGAATATCAGCAAAGAAGAGCAGGAAGAAAAATTTGGTTTCTTGTTAGATGCATTGAAATTCGGTGCGCCACCACACGGCGGTTTGGCCTTTGGTCTAGATCGACTTGTGATGCTAATGACAGGTTCTAGCTCTATTCGTGATGTTATTGCTTTCCCTAAAACGCAAAGTGCAACTTGTCTATTGACGCAAGCGCCAGGTGAAGTAAGCGAGAAACAATTAAAAGAATTGAACATTCGTATTAGAAAACCTGCTGTTGAATCATAGAAATAACTCTTAAACTTATTCTAAAACAGTAAGTTATGTTAAGAGATTGAAAGAAAAACGTAAAAGGCCGCTTATTAGCGGCCTTTTTTATGTTTTGCCATTGCATACTTTGTAAAGGGCTGTTGAAATATACAGTAATTATAAAAGGCACAGAAAAAGCATGGCCACGACCAGAATTTTAGCAATTGACCCCGGCTCTCGAATAACAGGCTTTGGGATTGTTGACGTTACAAATGGTAAATCTATTTACGTAAATAGTGGTTGTATTCGATTACCGGATGAGGCGTTATCAGTTAGGCTTAAATATATATTTCAAAATGTTTCAGCATTATTGGAAGAATACAAACCAAATGAATTTGCTATCGAGGAAGTATTTTTGGCCAAGAATGCTAATTCGGCGTTAAAGCTTGGCCAGGCTAGAGGTGCTGCTATTGTTGCTGCATCTCTTCAAGAACTTGAGGTGCATGAATATGCCGCTCGAAGAGTTAAGCAATCTGTTGTCGGTAATGGTAATGCTGATAAAACACAAGTACAAATGATGGTTCAGCTTCTATTAAATTTGACCTCCAAGCCTCAAGCTGATGCGGCTGATGCTTTAGCAATTGCTTTGTGTCATGCTAATACACGAACTTCTGGCGGGCTTGAATACGGTGTCGGAAAGCGAGCGGGGCGTGCTTCTAAGCGTTGGACAGAACAAGATGTAAGGAAAACTTTGTGATCGGACGAATTGTCGGCACTTTGATAGAGAAAACACCGCCAGAACTAATGGTTGATGTTAATGGTATTGGCTATGAAGTTAGTGCTTCTATGACCACTATTTATGATTTACCTCAGATCGGAGGGCAGGTGACATTATTTACTCACCTGTTAGTTAAAGAAGATTCGCATACACTTTATGGCTTTATCGATAAAAATGAGCGCGCTTTATTTCGAGTTTTAATTAAAGTAAATGGTATTGGTCCAAAAATGGCATTGGCGATTTTGTCGAGCATGTCATCTGAAGAACTGATTGCCAATGTTCAAGAATCTGATGTAACTGCATTAACGCGTATTCCTGGAGTAGGTAAGAAGACGGCTGAGCGACTCATTATTGAGTTAAGAGATAAGCTTGGTCAGGCAGCAAAAACTGATTTATTTTCAGCTCCTGCTGTTTTGCGTCAGGTACAAGCTGACCCTAGGCAGGAGGCAGAAGCGGCGCTCATATCTCTTGGTTATAAACCACAAGAAGCGGCGAAAGCCATTGCGGGTGTTCCAATGGATGCCGCTAATAGTGAAGATGTTATTAAAGCAGCTTTAAAAGGGATGCTAAGGAAATAAAACATGATTGAGCAAGATCGTATTATTTCTGCTGAACTTAAAGGTAACGATCGTCAAGTAGATCGGGCAATACGTCCGCAAGCGCTTGCTGAATATATTGGTCAGCCCGTTGTTCGAGAGCAGATGGAGATTTTTATCCAAGCTGCAAGGCAGCGTAGTGAGCCATTAGATCATACGTTAATATTTGGGCCTCCAGGATTGGGAAAAACAACGCTTGCTCACATCATTGGTAATGAGATGGGGGCTGAGGTAAGAACAACTTCTGGCCCCGTTCTTGAAAGAGCTGGAGATTTAGCGGCACTGCTAACAAATTTAAATGAAGGCGACATTCTATTTATTGATGAAATACATAGATTAAGTCCAGCAATTGAAGAAGTTCTTTATCCAGCAATGGAGGATTATCAGCTGGATATAATGATTGGCGAAGGTCCAGCTGCTAGGTCAATTAAAATTGAACTACCACCATTTACACTTGTCGGAGCAACTACACGAGCAGGCTTACTGACATCTCCATTGCGAGATCGCTTTGGAATTGTGCAGCGCTTAGAGTTTTATGATGTTGAATCATTGACAACCATTGTGGCTCGGTCTGCTGGAAAAATGGGTATGGAGCTTGATCAGCCTGGTTGCTTTGAGGTAGCTAGAAGGTCAAGGGGGACTCCGAGGATAGCAAACCGCTTGTTACGCCGTGTTAGAGATGTGGCTCAGGTGAGTGGAGAAGTGCTTGTAGGGCAAAAAGTTGCTCAAAGGGCGCTAGATATGTTAAGTGTAGATAGTCAGGGCTTCGATCACTTAGACAGACGTATGTTATTGACTATGATAGAAAAGTTTGACGGGAGACCGGTTGGTCTAGATAGCGTCTCTGCCGCCTTAGGTGAAGACAAAGATACTATTGAAGACGTCATTGAGCCGTTTTTAATTCAGCAAGGCTTTATAATCAGGACACCAAGAGGCCGTCAGGTTACAAAGCGTGCATATGAACATTTTAATTACCAACTACCTTCAGATTTTAAATAGAGGTTAATAATGTCAATTTGGGGACTTATCGCCAGTGCTAGTTTTGTTGTTCAGCTTGTAATGTTGATACTGCTAGCTGCTTCCATTTTTTCATGGATTGTAATATTTCAAAGAATTCGTGTTTTAAAAGAAGCAAAAAAGGTGCGTACCGCATTTGAGGAAAGTTTTTGGTCGGGTATCGATCTTAGTCAGCTTTATCGCAAGCTCACACAAGAAGGTCGCAAAGTTGAAGGTATGGAAAATATCTTCACTTCTGGTATTAAAGAATTCACTCGACTAAGACAGAGTCATAATGTTGATCCAGAAGCCATTATGGATGGTGTTCAAAGAGCAATGCGAGTGGCGCTTTACAGGGAAGAAGAAAAGCTGGATCAACATCTACCTTTTTTGGCAACTGTTGGCTCAACAAGTCCTTACATTGGTTTGTTTGGTACTGTTTGGGGGATTATGCATTCTTTTATCGGTCTTGCAGAAGTTCAGCAAGCAACGTTAGCAACAGTTGCACCAGGTATCGCAGAGGCACTTATAGCAACAGCGATAGGTTTAGCTGCTGCTATTCCTGCAGTAATTGCCTATAACCGCTTCTCTTCTACGGCAGAATCCCTTGGTTCTAGTTATGAGAATTTCGCAGATGAATTTACTAGTATCCTACATCGTAAGGTACATGTGAGAGAGGGAGGCGCTGTATAGTGGCTCGCGCAAGAAGGAGAAACAAACGCCGTCCAATGGCTGAGATCAACGTCGTACCGTATATCGATGTCATGTTGGTTTTGCTTGTTATTTTTATGATTACAGCGCCAATGCTTACGCAAGGTGTTGATGTTGAACTGCCGAATGCAAATGCAGCGCCAATTCAAGATACAGAAAATGATGTCATGATTGCCTCTGTTGACTCTAAAGGTAAGTACTATTTAGATGTTGGCGGTAAGCAAGAATCAATCGCTTTATCTCAAATACAAGATAGAGTGAGAAAAGTATTAAGTCAAAACCCAAAGATGTCTGTATTAGTAAGAGGGGATAAAAATGTCCCTTATGGTGATGTCATTGGTCTTATGGTTACACTTCAACGTGCAGGTGTTCCAAATGTAGGTTTAGTGACTGAGCCGGATAAAAATTAATGAAGTGGTTACGTAGTGACAATTATAGTATCCCAACCGTGCTAGCTATAGGTTTACACGTTGGTATTGTTGTGGCAGGTTTTGTTGCTATTGATTTTAGCGACAATGAAATTCCAAAACCTAAGCGGCCGCCTATTGTTAATGCTACTGTTGTTGATATCTCTCAAACCATAATAGGTAAAAGAGAGTCTGATGAAAAAGCAGCAAAACAACAGGCAGCTGCATTAGCAGAAAAAAAGAAAAGCGAAGCTGAGCAGGCTCGAAAAAAAGAAGCACAGCGTAAGGCGTTAGAGGAAAAGCAAAAGCAGCTTGCTCAAGCTAAACAGGCAAAAGATAAAGCAGAAGCTGAAAAACAAGAAACTGAAAGAAAGCAAAAAGCAGCTGAACAAAAGCGTACAGCGCAAGAGGCAGAAAGTAAGCGTTTGGCTCAGGAGCAGGCTGATAAAAAACGTTTAGCTGAAAAAGAAGCCAGCGAAAAGAAAAAACAAGAGCTTGCTCGTAAGGCTGAAGCTGATCGAGTAGCCGAAGAAGAGCGGAAGCGTCAAGAGGAAGCCGCTAAATTGGCGGAGAAGAAGAAAGCTGAAGAGGCGGCAGCCAAGGCGGCAGCAGAAGAGGCGATGCAGCGAGCTGCTGATGAAGCTCAAATGGTTCAGTCTATCAGTGGGCTAATAAATGATAGGGTTACTGCAGCTTGGATTCGTCCTCCAAGCGCTCGAAACAATATGAAAGCTCAATTGCGCATTTATTTTCTACCTAATGGTGAAGTTATGAATGCTCAAATTACGAAAAGTAGTGGAGATGCTTTATTTGATCAAAGAGCAGTTGATGCTGTTTATAAAGTAAGAAAAATTGAAGAGTTATCGAAAGTAGACTCGTATGTTTTTGAACGAAATTTTCGTCAGGTAGATTTAATTTTTAACCCGCAAGATTTGAGAAACTAATGATGTTTAAAAAATGCTTGAGTGTTTTATTCACTTGCTTAATATTTATAAGCTCAGCTAGAGCCCAATTAGTTATTGAAATAACAAGTGGTGCAGATCAGTTATTACCTATTGCTGTTGTGCCTTTTGGATATGAGGGTGTGGATGCGCTGCCTGAGGATATTGCTCAAATAGTCGAGGCTGACTTAGCGCGTAGTGGTCTATTTCAGCCTATCCCTAGATCTAATATGTTAAGTATGCCATCAAAAGAAGCGGATGTTTTTTATAGAGATTGGCGGCTTTTGAAAAGTGATTATGTTGTTATTGGTGCAATAAAAAAGCTACCTAATAATCAATATCGTATTGGTTTCGAATTATTAAATGTTTTAAGTCAAAAGCCGGTGCAAAAGCATAGCTCTATTGATGTCAGTGCAAGAAACTTCCGCGATGCGGCTCACTATATTAGTGATAAAGTTTACGAATTATTGACAGGTACAAGAGGCGCATTTAGTACTAGAATATTATATGTTACTGCAGAAGGTGATAAAAAAGCTCCATTGTTTAAATTGCAGGTTGCAGATGCTGACGGACATCGCCCTCAAGTTGTTGTCGAATCTAAAGAGCCGATATTATCTCCGTCATGGAGTATGGATGGCAGAAAAATTGCTTATGTAATGTTTAGAAATCGACGCCCGAATATTTTCATTCAAGAATTAGCAACTGGGAAGCGTCAGCAAATCGCACAATTTAGAGGATTAAACGGTGCGCCAGCTTGGTCACCTGATGGAAAAAAATTAGCATTGGTTCTTTCTAAAGATAATAACCCTGAAATTTATACTTTAGACATCGCGACACAGAAACTTGAGCGTATGACAAACCATTATGCTATAGATACCGAGCCAAGCTGGGAGCCAGATGGTAAGGGAATTGTATTCACATCTGATCGAGGCGGTAATCCGCAGATATATCGATTAGATGTAAATAGTAAGCGTGTAGAGAGGGTTACTTTTGAAGGTGATCTAAATACCAGAGCGAGAATGACGCCAGATGGTCGCTATCTTGTTACGGTTCAAAAGAATGATGGTAATTATCATATTGCACTTCAAGATATGAAAACTGGCCGAGTTCAAATTCTCACAGAGACTTACTTAGACGAATCGCCAAGCATTGCGCCAAATGGTAGCATGGTGATGTATGCCACAACCTATCAAGGAAAGGGTATCTTAGCCGTAGTATCCGTTGATGGCCTTGTAAAATATAGGTTACCATCAGCAGACGGAGATGTACGAGAACCATCTTGGTCCCCGTATTTCAAATAAAGACATTGAGGAGTGAATAATGAGTGTAACAAAACTAGGTAAGTTTGCTGTAATTGGTTTGTCTGCAGCTTGGATTGCAGGTTGTAGCACAACAGCAACAGATACTGATTCTTCAACTGTTGCTGAAGATGCCAATTCAACTGAGCAAGCAAATGAAAATACTGACCAAACATTTGGTGCTGGTCAAGATGGCGCTATGACTAGTGTTATTGTTGATGAAAGTGCGGCTACTAATGACAATGGCATGGATTCTTTAGCTGGGGTTCAAACTGTATTCTACTTTGATTTTGATAAATCGATTGTGCGTCCAGAATCTCGTGAAGCTCTAGCAAAACATGCTGAATATTTAGTATCACACCCAGATGCACGTATCGTTTTAGAAGGTCATGCTGATGAGCGTGGTACTCGCGAATACAACATGGCTCTAGGTGAGCGTCGCGCTAAAGCAATTAGTCGTTATTTGACAATCCAAGGTGTCGCTGCTTCTCAAATTGAAACAGTAAGCTTTGGTGAAGAAGTTCCTGTTGCCTTCGGTCATGACAGTAACGCTTGGCAGTTAAACCGTCGAGTTGAAGTTCGTTACGAATAATGATTTCTAAAGTCGTAAGAATTCGCTCTTTCGCAATGGCGCTGTGTCTCACAGCGCCATTTGCGCTAGCTGAATCTCAAATGGCAAGTGGTGGACTTTCCCCTAATGCCGCTGCAGATCTACTTTTTCAATTGGAAACACTGCAACAGGAGGTTCAAAGCCTTCGTGGACAATTGGAAGATCAAGGTCATGAATTAAAGCTAATGAAAGAGAGTCAAAGAGATCGTTATATTGATCTCGATAAACGTATATCCTTACTTATGTCTGCATCTGCGAGCGAACCGAAGTATTCTTCTGCTCCAGAGCCAAGAGTAGAGCAACCAGCTACTCAAGCATCGGTACAAAAAATAAATAATTCAACTAATTCACTAGCGGCTTCGCCTCTAGCACCTATTAGTTTGCAACCACCCACTGCACAAGCTCAACAAGCTTATAATGATGCTTATAATTTAATTCGTCAGAGAAATTTTGATGAAGCGGAAACCGCATTTTCAGAGTTTGTAAAAGACTATCCGAACAATTCTTTAACAGGGAATGGTTATTATTGGTTGGGAGAAGTTAAATTAGTTCAAGGTAAGTCTAGAGAGGCTATAGAAGCATTTTCTACTGTGATTCAAAACTTTCCAGGACACAACAAAGAACAAGACTCATTATATAAGTTAGGCACTGTTAGTGATCAGCTTGGTGATACAACAAAAGCTAAGTCCTATTTACAGGATGTAATTCGACGCTTTCCCGATAGTAAAGCTGCTAAACTAGCTGCAGGGTATTTGAGTAAAATTAAATAACTTGCATTTCTCAACGGGCTCTGTAATATACGCAACCCGTTGGGTCGTTAGCTCAGTTGGTAGAGCAGTTGACTTTTAATCAATTGGTCACTGGTTCGAATCCAGTACGACCCACCAACATCTTTTTATTCCTTTTGTGATTTTTGGGTCGTTAGCTCAGTTGGTAGAGCAGTTGACTTTTAATCAATTGGTCACTGGTTCGAATCCAGTACGACCCACCAAAAACACTCATTCCGCTCCCAGTTTCTTAAGGGGTAATGATATGTCCGAACTTTTTGATAAAGCAGCACTTCGCAATACAGTTCAAAAGTATTTGTCTGAAGCAGAAAAAAGTCTTGAAATAAAATCTGTCGATGATGATCAGATTCGTGATGAGATCAAGTCTTTACTTAAGCAAAAAAATGCCGTTCTAGTTGCTCATTACTATACTGAAGATGCTATTCAAGAGCTCGCAGAAGAGACTGGTGGAATAATTGCTGACTCTTTAGAGATGGCGCGCTTTGGTGCAAATCATGACGCTAAGACTCTTGTTGTTGCCGGTGTTAAATTCATGGGTGAAACCGCAAAAATACTTAGCCCAGAAAAAACTATTTTAATGCCGACCCTTGAAGCAACATGCTCACTGGATATTGGCTGTCCGATTGAAGAGTTTTCAGCTTTTTGCGATCAGCATCCAGATAGAAAAGTGGTTGTCTATGCAAACACTTCAGCTGCAGTTAAAGCGAGAGCAGATTGGGTCGTAACCTCTAGCATTGCTTTAGATGTTGTAAATCATCTCGTAGAGCAGGGCGAAAAAATTATTTGGGCACCTGACCAGCATTTGGGGGGATATATCCAGCGTGAAACTGGTGCCGATATGATTCTTTGGGATGGTGCCTGTATCGTTCACGAAGAGTTCAAGGCAAAAGGTATTTTGGATTTAAAAGCGATATATCCAGATGCTGCCGTACTTGTTCATCCAGAATCCCCAGAAGCGGTTGTTGAGGTGGCAGATGTTGTGGGTTCAACATCCCAGTTGCTAAATGCATCAAAGAATATGTCAAATGATACCTTTATTGTCGCCACCGATAGGGGTATTTTCTATAAAATGAAGCAAGCATCACCAAATAAGCGTTTCATAGAGGCACCTACGGCTGGCTCCGGCGCAAATTGTCGTAGTTGTGCGCATTGTCCTTGGATGGCATTAAATAGCTTGGAGATGCTTCGTAACTCGCTCAGAGATAGCTCTGGTGAAATTCATGTGTCTGAAGAAACTAGAATTAAAGCATTGATTCCACTACAGCGAATGCTTGATTTTCAAGTGAAATAATTTTTATCTTCAGTTTAGGGATAGTTAACTATTTAGCGTCCCTAAATATTTCATTTCTAAATCTGAAAATGCCAGCTGTAGGCGATCACATTCAAGACTCTTTTTATTATATGTGACTCTCAGGGTTTGATAATCTTTGCTTGATATCATCTCAGATAATTTCTTTTTTAGCTCAGTGGTTGATTGAGCTAACTGTCTATTTATTTCCCTTTGCTTTATGAGTGGCTTTGACTGACTTCTAGAGCCATGAGCACCACTTAATCCAAGAGTCTCTATCTTTTGCTTTAATTCATTATTAGTGTTTTCTGCAGACTCTAACTCTTGCGCCAATAGAGTAACGCAGGTTTCTGATTCTTGCAGTAAGCGCTCTAGCATTTTTGCATCTTTATCTTGTTCTATAAGGCTAACGGATGACATGTTTTCAAGTGCGGTATTTAAGCCATCACGCAATGAGCCAAGGGTTTCTTTTTTATTTGCACTTAAAACTTGTAAATTGCCAATCGCCGTTTCATTACTTTTACTTAGCTGCTTTTCTAATTCAGCAAGTTTTGCATCTTTCACACTAATATCTTGCCTTAGTGAAGTGATGGATAAATTTGACGTCTCGAGTTCTGCTTCTAATTGCAGTATTAGCACTTGTGACTCTTTAGACATACGCTCCATTTTGGTTATAGCAACTTTTTGAGCCTCAATAGCTGCATATGTATTATTGTTTTTATATGCCTTGTCTATCTCACTCTTAAGTTGCTCGATTACCATTTTTTGCCGATCAGAAAGGCTGCTTAAGCTAGAAATTTGTTTAAAGGAAGCGTTGCGTATCGCTTTTTCTTGCTTTTGAGCAGTTGGAATCTGCAAATTGAATTCGGAGCTACTTCCTGTATGATCAGATTGTTTTTGCTCTAATTTTTTAATTTTTTCCTGTAAGTCATCAATTTCAATCTTTAACCTCTGCTGTTCTGCTTTTTTTAATTCTAATTGCTTGAGGCGCTTTGTAGCTCGATCAATATTTTTTCGTAAATCTTCATTTAGCAAAGTTTGGTTTTTTGATAGTGACTCTTTAGTAATAAGTATTTCGGTTGCCTGAAAAAACTCGTCTTCCATCTCCTTTAGATTTTGATGTAATTCTTCAGGGTTGGTTGTTTGTAATTTAGGTGCTGACAATGCGTACAATAAACTTGATAAGAAGCGGTTTAATATAGGCTTCGGTTTTTCACTAACTTGATTTAACAGAATAGCTCTTTCTGCTTTAAGTACTGTCCCCCAAATTTTCAATCTGTTTATTTCATGCGGATCTAGCTTACCCGGTACAATGGAATGTGCAGCAAAATTAATCTGCAAATCTAAGAAGTGGGCTAATCCCTTGTAAGAGTTTGAGTCATCTATTCCATCAGTAGGGTCCAAAGTCTCTTTAGGGGAAACGCTAGTGTGTTTTTCTAACTTCTTTTTGGCAAGTGAATGAGACAGCCATAAAAAAACACCATTGGCCAACAGTAGGAATGTACTTAACTCAAGCAGTGCCCAAATCAACCACTTTGACATAAAAACTCCTAGACCCTAAAGTAATAAATATGATATCCATTATCATTAAACTATAGCAAATCATTATTTTAGCTTGCTGTTTTTCTTATGTTAGCGGAATTAAATATTTTATGAGTAAAGAATTTATAACATTCATGCGTAATCGTGTATCACAGGCAGCACTTAACTCACCAGCGCCATCCGAAAGCGAATGGGAGTCCATTCTTAGCGCTGCAAGTCGCGCTGCGGACCATGGAAATCTTAAGCCGTGGCGTTTCTGTATTTATGAGGGGGAGGGGCGAGCAAAACTTGGTCAAATTTATTGGCATCATGCTTTATCTGAAGTAGAACTAATGCCTGAGAGCAAGGAGGACGCTTTTGTTAAAAAGGCATATCGAGCACCAGCTGTTTTGTTAATCTATGCGCGAATTCAGGATCACCCAAAAGTCCCTCCAATAGAGCAGATTATGGCAGCTTCTGCGGCCGCTCAACAAGTTTTATTGGGATTAAATGCGCTTGGTTATGGTGGTATGTGGCGCAGTGGCCCAGCGTGTTTCACTCAAAAAACAAAAGACCTTTTATCACTAGAAAAAAATGATCAAATAATTGGGCTAATTTATGCTGGAACGCCAAAAGAAAAATCAGCATTTACTCCAGAAGTAGAGCTTGGTACTCACTTAAAATGGGTAAGAGATTAATTTTTAAGACTAATTTGATAAAAACTAGTTGCAATCCTTTTCCCTCATCACTAGAATATGCGCACAAATTACGCACTGCGTATATAAGGTTTAGGTGAGCTGTCCGAGTGGCCGAAGGAGCACGCCTGGAAAGCGTGTATGTCGAAAGGCATCAAGAGTTCGAATCTCTTGCTCACCGCCATTACTCCAGTAAAATCAAAGGTTACAGAGTGATTTTTGATTTTGTGCTGCATAAAGTAATACATAAAAAATCAGCTTAAGATTGTCTCTTAAGCGGATTTTTTATTACTCCATTGGCGAAAAGGCGGTTGTATTCGTCAATTAGCGTATCTCCAATTGCTTTTTTAAGCACCTTCTCCGGCTCTATACCTATCGCGTTAGATATCTCTAAAACTATTTTATAGTCATCTTTGGTTAATATCTCTCCCCTTATTTTTGCTTTTGCTTTATTTGGCCTACTTCTAGTGTTGTGTACGCTCCAAGCTTTTCGGATTTTTTTATCTAAGTTATTGAATTCAATTTCTTCTAGCACCATTGCCAGAAATAGTATGCTAGCCGCAGTTGTATCCTTAGTGTATAGGGTTTTGCCGAATAGTTTTTGGTTGCGTCGGTCAATATATTCTTGTTTCGACATATACATCTGCAGCCATCTTATATTCCTGCTCTTTGTGGTGAACGTTTCTATAAGCCAGCTTGAGAGAGTTTTGCCTCGCAAGAGTTTCCTATGAAAATGTTCAATGGTGTTAGTCGTAAAGCCTCTGGGTGAAAATATTAGTGCGCACTCAAGGTTAAGCCATAATTCCAAAGTCGTTAAGCTTGCTAGCTCTTCGGTAGTAGCGTGTATTGAGACGAATGTATTTTTATATCCTCTCCTTTCAATAGCGCTTTGCTCTAGCGAATACTCGTAAGTATGCATTTCATTTTTTTTGTAAATATGATAATCGAACAATGGTACGTTCGGGATGCTCTGAATAACTAAAATATTGAGAGCTATTAGTTCGGTTTGACTAATCATACCCAGGCGTTGTAGCAATTCTGAATGTTTATCTTGGTGGTGATAATTGCCAGATCTGATAGCAGTCTGTTTTGTTTCACTTTTAATTGGGGTATATGTTAACTCGGTTATATCGCTATATTTTGGGTCAAAAACTCGCAGCTTAATCATTAAGTTGAATTGCTGCTCAGGCATTCTTAGCAGGTTGATGGGGTCAATTTTACGCTGTTGCTTCCAACTAAGTTGGCTTAGTGCTTCAAGTGCTGTAATTTGAATTTTCTCAAATCTTGAAATTGATGAATTAATATTCATGTAGTAATTGCCGTAGAAAATAAGTAGTAATAGTGTAGTAGTAAATAAGCGCCTGATCATTGATTTTAGAGGGCTGTGGCGCTAATTAATATCAGAGTAGCTAGTTCCTTGTATGCTAGATCATTCGAGGTGATAAGGTAAAGCTTTTGTGTGGTGAATTGGCGTTTGGTGATGTCGGTTTAATAATATATATAGGTATCAGGTAAGATAAAATTACAGGCTATCTCTTATGTGGAACAAACCACAACAAGAGATAAGAGACATGACAAACACGTTTAACAATCTACCAATCCATTCACCGCTAGCAACATCAAATAAAGACTACCTAATCAAGCTAGTTGAGCTGATTAACACTAGTATCAGTTTGTCTAGCAGGGTTACTGCTTTTCGCTTTGATCTAAGGTTTCCAGAAAGTCACAAAGAATTTAATGATGGGACTATCACTAAATTCTTTGAGTCGTTGAAGGCTCAGCTAACAGCTAAAGATAAAAAAACGTTTAGGGAAGGGAGGAGGGTTCATCCAAACAATCTTCGTTACGCTTGGGTAAGAGAGCGTGACTCGTCCATTTCAGACCACTACCATTGCGTTATATTGGTTAACAAGGACGCTTATTCTATTTTGGGCAATTATGATAAATGGGGAGGGAATATGGCTTCTAGGATCAAACTGGCTTGGGTCAGTGCGTTGGGAGGGGCAAACACACCAATCGAGGGTTTAGTTCACTTTCCGAAAAATGGTACATATTACCTAGATTTGAATAAGGAGGATTATTGGAAGAACTATTCAGATTTATTTTATCGACTCAGTTATTTCGCGAAAAATGCCACTAAGTGCTATGGAGATGGGCGCAGAAGCTTTGGTTGTAGTCGGCTTTAGCGGTTTTTCGAAGATAATATATATCTCAGCATTTTTTAAATCAGGAGGCATTTCTGCCTCATAACTGTTTTTAGTCATAGATATCCATTCCCTGCAAGAGAGTATGAATCCTCGCCCACAATAATGTGGTCGAGGGTTCTAACATCGACCAGTGCTAATGCTTTCTTTATTTGCTCTGTTATCTGTATGTCTGCCTGAGATGGAAGCGTTATTCCAGATGGATGATTGTGCGATAAAATAACCGCTGCGGCATTGTAGGATAAGGCTACTTTAACAATTTCTCTTGGATAGACGGATGCGGAATCAATGGTGCCAAAGAAAAGCTCTTTGTAAGCGATCAGGCGATGCTGTGAGTCCAGTAGCAAAAGGGCAAATACTTCTTGGTCGCGACAGGATAGCTTTGCCATAAGGTATCTCTGAGCCTCTGTAGCACTTGTGTATGCGCCACCTTCACGGTGGAAGTGTTCTTTGATGATGTTTGCAGCTGCATCAAGCACATCTTGCTTTGTTTTGTAGGTAAAAGGATGACTGGTCATAGATTACTCCTTGATTTGCTTTGTATGATCAAAGAGATGATGTAGGTCTGATTTTTTTTGAAATGTGATGGATCTTCAAACAAAAATTACAGCCACGCAATTTGATGAACTAATACGAGGGCATCAAAATGCGAGTCATGAAATTAAATGAAGTCATCAACACTACAGGGCTATCTAGATCATCCATCTACGCTTACATGTCAAAAGGCAGTTTTCCAAAACCAATTCAACTTGGACCAAGAGCAGTAGCCTGGGTTGAAGAAGAGGTTCAAGGATGGTTAATGGAAAGAGTGAGTCAGAGTCGTTTGTGAGTGCTCTAGTTTATTCAGATGATTAGACTTAGCAGTAGTAATAGCTCCATAATTCAAGGCTACTAATTATTATCAATCAAAGGTTAAGAGGCGTTAGCTTTTATGGACGATAAAAAACTAAGTCGTTACCTTCAATCTGTAGGCCAAGCTTGTTTTGTAAGGTATTTTGAAGAGTTTTCTTCGGATACGTTGTCACGGGATGCCTTAATAGCCAAGTTGCTTGACCAAACGACTTATACCGAAAAATCTTGTGCTTCAAGAGTTAGTAAGGCGCGTAGCATTTTAAAAGCTGGGCTAGCAGATAAAGCTTTATCTCTGATTGCTTTTTCTAGTTCAGGTCGTGTTAGTGAAGAAGTTAAGGAGAAAGCTAGAGGTTACCTTGTTGAAATGCATTCGTAATTTTTAGTCCGATATGAAATTTTTAGCTGTGTAGATCACTTTTAGGGTAAGTTGTTGTAGAATTTGACTTTTATCTCTAAAAGAGTAAGTGATGACGTTACGGACCGAACAGCAATTAACCAAGCTTGGCTTTAAATTTGGGAAAAATGGTGCTCATTCTGCCCGTAGTATGATGATTGTTGAGTTAAAATATCTATTGGATACTTTTGATGAAGATACGACGCCTGATATCTATAAACGGGCAGTGGTGGATTTGAATGTATTGCACAAGCCAACAGAGAAGTCTCGCACGTTAACTTCTCGCCATTTGATAGATCTTTACGGTCTTGACCTTCAACTTCCTTTGTTTAATGTTCTTCGGCAATGGTGGGAGCGTGATGAAGCCTCTCAGCCAATTCTTGCATTACAACTAGCTATCGCTCGTGATCCATTGTTACGCGCTTCTTGTAAGATTGTTGTGCCTATGCAGGTAGGTGAGCACCTATCACGTGAAGAGGTGGAGGCGTTCCTTGCTAAAGATGATCCAGATCGTTTCAGCGCGGCCTCACTAAAATCCTTTGCACAAAATTTAAATGGTACTTGGACACAAGCTGGTTATTTATCTGGTCGAAACAAAAAGTTTCGTGAAGAACCGATCATTAGTTATGTGCACGTAGCGTTTGCATTGTTCTTAGCGCATTGTCACGGCATTAGTGGGCAGCGACTTTTTGATAGTCAGTGGTGCCAGTTTCTTGATCAATCCAAAGACCGACTTTACGAATTAGCGTATATTGCTTCTTTACGAGGACTGCTTAATTTCAAACAAGCCAGCGACATAGTTGAGGTAACATTTCCAACCATTACGCTACCCAAGGAAACACAATGACAGACCGCCTATCAAAATTGCTAACAAGCTTCGAAAAACACATTAGTATTCCCTGGCCTGCAGCGGTTTCTGCTCACGAACGTACGATTTTCTTGGTCTACAACAAACAAGATGAACTTAAACTCCGAGCTCGTGTGGGTGAGTTCGAGCTTGCTTCTACCCAAAGTAATCATCCTTGGACTTTGCTCGACTTAACACACGGTTTTGAGCTATGGATGTCAGATCAAGATTACAAAGAAACCTATTTTGAAGACCCAGAGTATCTGGAAGGTTTGTATGATGACTTTGCCGATGAGCTGGTAAATAAACTAATTGAGCAAGTTAATGTCAACCAATCTAAAGACAGTGTTATTGCTTTATTAGGGTGTGGGACGTTATTTGGCTTTGCATCCGTATCGGGAGTAGTTGAGGCTTTAGCCAATAAAGTCACCGGGAGGTTAGTTGTCTTTTTTCCTGGTGAAGTAGAAAACAACAATTATCAACTTTTGGACGCCAAAGATGGTTGGGGCTACCATGCCACGGCTATCACCGCGACAGTATAAGGAATTAAAATGCTAAACCGTGATATTTTTGTTAATGATCCTATCGATAGCCGCCTTGCCAACAATGGTGTGGCACAAGTCAAAGATGACCAATCTGAAGGTGCTTTAGCCACTTTAGAATATGAGCTTCGTACCTTCGTTTGTGATGGCGCATATCAAGAAGGTTTAAATAACATACTTAATAATTTTCTAAGTGCTGTGAAGAGTGGTGGAGAGTTACCAGGAGTTTGGATCAGTGGCTTCTTTGGATCGGGTAAATCCCATTTAGCAAAAATGTTACGGACATTATGGACAAATCAAACAATTAATGGCGTTTCAGCACGTGATATCGCCGATTTACCAGAAGTAATTACCAAACAATTGAAAGAACTAACTGCATTGGGCTTAGCTAATGGCGGCCTACATGCGGCTTCCGGTACGTTATCTGCTGGAGCAAGTGATCGAGTGCGTCTTGCATTGCTCGACATTATTTTTAAATCAGCCGGTTTACCAGAGCAATATCATCAAGCGCGTTTTGTTATGTGGCTCAAAGCACAAGGTGTTTTAAAGCAAGTTCAGGAACACGTTGAGGCCAATGCTAAGCGTAAAGAGGGCATAGATCTTTGGTTAAACGAAGTAAAAAATCTTCATGTTTCTCCCATCTTACATAACGCTGTACTTGATGCTATTCCTGGTTTTGCATCCGATATTAAAGAAGTGCGCGAAATGATGCGTGCTCAATATCCTATTGTAAAAGACGTCACCAATGACGAAATGGTTGATGCAATCACTGATGCGTTAAGTCATAACGGTGAACTACCATTGACCTTAGTAGTGTTGGATGAAGTACAACAATATATTGGTGATAATATCCAGCGTGCACTTGATGTTCAAGAAACCGTTGAAACTTGTTGTGGTGCGGGAGCACTGAAATCGAAGTTACTTTTTGTAGCGACAGGTCAAAGCGCGTTAACGGGAATGGCCAATCTACAGCGTCTAATGGGGCGATTCCAATTACCGGTACAACTTGAAGACACCGATGTAGATAAGGTAATCCGTAAGGTCATTTTACAGAAAAAAGCGTCTGCTACAGGTGCAGTGCAGACTGTATTGAATGACAACCTTGGAGAAATCTCTCGCCACTTACGTGGCAGCACTATCGAGCATAATAAAGACGATGAGAAATGGATGGTTCCCGATTATCCATTGCTGCCCGTGCGCCGCCGTTTTTGGGAAAAGGTCTTACCAGCGATTGACCGAACAGGGACTGGCTCTCAGCTGCGCAACCAATTACGCGTGGTTCACGAAGCACTTAAAGTAACGGCCAACAAAGAATTGGGCTATGTCGTACCAGCAGATTACCTATATGACCAAATATCCACCAGCTTACTGCAAACCGGTGTTATCTCAAAAGATATCTACGAAGACATCAGTCGTAAAAAAGGCGGTTCGGAAGAGCAGCGTTTACAAGGTCGTATCTTGGCGTTGATTTTATTGATTGGTAAATTGCCTGAAGAAAAAGAGTTGGGTATTTATTCAACTGAAGAAACGCTTGCAGATCTATTATTAGAGGACTTAGAGAAAGACAAGCATACCTTGCGTCCGTTAGTGCCTAAAATGTTAGCTCAGCTTGAATCCGAACACCTTGTCATGTCTTTAGACACCGTTCAAGGTCGGGTTTATCACTTACAAACGGTAGAGAGTCAGGCTTGGTATGATGAACTGCGTCGGCAAGAAAACGATCTTCTTGGAAACCTGCAAAATATCGAATCTTATCGCACAAAAGAGATTCAGAACTACGTGCGTAAACAAGTTAATCTAGCCATGGTTAATCAAGGTGAAACGCAAGTTCCGCGAGCAATTCAACTTTATTTTGATTTAGAGTTACCTAAAAATGCACAAAATCAATTGTGCGCCTGGGCTCCAGAACAAACCGAAAAACAATTTTTAGATGCGGCTCTAGGTGCTGACCAAGAAGACGCTACCATTTTTATCTATGTACCTGAATCACACCGTTCAGAACTTCGTAAAGCCATTGTTACCATTAAAGCGGCAGAAAATACGGTAGATGTTCGTGGTGGTCGCCCAAGTACCGAAGCGGGTAAAGATGCCATGAAGGCCATCAATACTCGTCAACAAGAAGCAGAAAATACCAAGAATGCGCTGTTAAAAGACATCTACAGTCATATTCAGGTACGCCTTGCAGGTGGACAAGAAGTTGAAGGGCTCACTCTAACTGAGCAAGTACAAGCTGCGGGTAAACTCGCTTGTGATCGCCTATACAGCAAATTCAAAATTGCTGACAGTAAGGGTTGGGATAAGGTCTATGATTCGGCGACTGAGCATCTAGATCCTAACGCTTTAGGGAAACTTGGCTATAACGGTGAACCAGACAAACATCCTGTTTGTGCTGAAATCCTCCGTTTTGTTGGCACCATGAAGCTAGGTAAAGAGGTCCAAGAGTACTTTGAGCAACCGCCTTTCGGATGGAGTAAAGATACCATTCAGGGGGCAATGTGCGCACTAGCTGCATCAGGTGTCCTTAAGGTGGCCGATAACCAAGAAAATGCTGTGTCTGTCAAAGATATGCGCAGCAATAAATGGCGTGAAGTCAAATTCCGCCCTGAAAAGGTCAGTCTTTCTAAAGCGCAAATTATTAAGGTGCGAGGAATTGTCTCTGCATTATTAGATAAGCCTTGTAACAACGGTGAGGAAGCAGCGAAACTACCTGAAGCGTTAGCTCATGCTAAACGAATGGCAGATCAAGCGGGTGGTGATGCGCCATTGCCATCACCACCAAACACCTCGTTAATTGCTGAACTGCAAATGTATTCGGGCAATGAACAACTTCAAAAAGCTTATGAAAACCAGCAACAGTTAGTGGATGATTTTAAGTACTGGAACGATCTACAAATCAAAATCGATCAGCGTCTAAAAGATTGGGCAAAGCTTAAGCAGGCAATTAAATACTGCAAAGATCTTCAAATCCATGAAAAGCTTGAAGTGGAAGCACAAGCCATTACGCATCAACGAAGCTTATTAATAGAACCAAACCCGGTAAGTCCCTTATTAAAAGACGCTACCACAGCGCTGCGTGATGCATTAACGGCCCATCGTAGTCGTTACGAAGAAGACTACAATACCTGTTTACAAGATCTTAAAGAAGACGAGCACTGGCAGAAACTCGATGAAACTAAACGCCATGGTTTTTTATTCCAGCGCCGTTTAGACAGCGTACCAGACATTCAGATCAGCACTTTGGAAGATGCGTTTGATTCTCTCGACAGCATTAGCTTTGAGCAATGGAATGACAAAGCCGCCGCCTTGCCAGGTTTGTTTGATGCCTTACTCAAAGATGCCATAAACGAGCTACTGCCAAAAACCAAGTATCATAAGCTCAATAAACGAGTGATTAACAATGAGGATGAGCTAAAAGCCTGGCTTGACTACGTAGAACAAGAGCTGCGTGCGCAATTGATTAATGGTCCTGTGATGCCGAGTTAACGCGCTATTTTTTAATGATAAACGAATACGCAAACACATTTTTTAGGATACAACATGCGACAGTCATTAGATAAAGCGTTACGTAAGCAATTAGAAACGACCGTAATCAAAGCCCGTGATGTAGTTGAGCAAGCGGTTACGGAAGCACTCACCCGTCTAGGGGTTGCCGAGGCACAAGCGCCAACCTATTTGAGTAACGCTGAGCGCGCTCTGCGAAACTCTTTGCGAGCTCATGGTCGTCAGTTGGGTGATAAGCTCACCGATGGCAAACAAACTACCGATGCTTTAATTAATGAAATGGCTTACGAGCATTGGCATCGAATGCTTTTCGCCCGCTTTCTAGAGCAAAATAACCTACTTATGTATGATGAGTACACATCGGTAACATTAGACGAATGTGCAGAGCTTGCCGAAGAAGAAGCAGATTGCAAAGATGGTCTTGAGCTTGCCGGTCGCCTTGCAGCAAAAATGCTGCCGCAGATCTTTCGTACTGAGTCCCCCGTGTTTCAATTAACGCTGTCGATCAACCACACCAATACCTTAGAATCATTAATCTCCAAATTAGACCCTGCTGTTTATCAGGCCCAAGACAGTTTGGGTTGGTGTTACCAGTTCTGGCAAACCAAAAAGAAACAACAGGTTAACGAGTCTGGCGTAAAAATTGGTGCTCAAGAACTCAGTCCAGTAACACAATTGTTCACAGAACCCTATATGGTAAGTTTCTTACTTGATAACGCCTTAGGCGCTTGGTGGGCCAACAAACGTCTTACTCAAGATGACCTGTGTCGTGCCAACAACGAGCAAGAGCTGCGTGAAAAAGCTGCGATTCCTGGCGTGCCTCTAAATTACTTACGCTTTGTTAAGCAACAAGAATCACAAGAACAGGAACAAGGCGAACCACAATGGCAACTTGCGTCAGGTGGTTTTGAGCAATGGCCAACAAACTTGAGTGAACTAAAAACTCTCGATCCTTGTTGTGGATCTGGTCACTTTTTGGTTGCGGTATTCCTCATGCTAGTCCCCATGCGTATGCATCAAGAAGGACTCAGCGCTCGTGACGCGGTAGATCAGGTTATTCGTGAAAACCTACATGGTTTAGAGCTAGATCAACGCTGCGTTGAGTTGGCGGCCTTTGCTATCGCATTGGAAGCCTGGCGTTTTCCAGAGGCGGGTGGTTATCGTGCATTACCTGAACTGCATTTAGCCTGTTCCGGTTTATCGATTCATGCGGCCAAAGACGAATGGAAAACCATCAGTGCAGCCGCTGGTAAGCAAAATCTAACTATAGCGCTAGACAGCCTGTATCAAACTTTTAAAGATGCACCAGTACTCGGCAGCTTAATCAATCCGCGCCGTAGTACTGCCGCGAACATTGCTGAATGGACGGAACTACACCTTGCCCTAAACACGGCTTTACAAGCCGATCAAAGCCACGCTGACGACAACCAAACCACCACTGTAAGTCAACGTATCGAAGCTGGCATTGTCGCTCAAGGCATCACTAAAGCCACCGAGCTATTAACCGATCAATACACTTGGGTCATTACCAATGTGCCGTATCTTAAGCGTGCTAAACACTCAAATACACTAAGCAGTTTTATAAATAAGCTATATGCGGATTCGAAAGCTGATTTGGCGACAGTTTTTTTAGAACGATGCTTGGAATTCTGTTCAATAAACGGAACTATTAGTGTGGTATTACCACAAAATTGGTTGTTTTTAACTAGTTATAAAAAATTACGTTTAAAGTTACTAACAAATGAGAAAATCAACTCGATTATTAGGCTTGGTGCAGGTGCTTTTGAAACGATATCTGGTGAAGTAGTTAAAGCTATTTTGTTGAGTGTAAGTCCAAATAGAACACCTTCGATTAGTAACGATGACTATCACGAAATTATGGGGTTAGATGTTTCAAATATTAAAGGAGCACTAGATAAAGCGTCTTTATTAATACACTCTAGTTTTGTAAAAGTTAATCAATATGCTCAAATAAAAAATGCTGATTATTTCATTAGTTTTGAGGGTGATAATAATGCTTCAAAACTTTCTGAATTTTCGAAGGGGCTAGCTGGAATTCTTAATGGTGATTCACCAAGATTTCTAAAGGTATTTTGGGAAATAATAAATAGAGGAGAACTTTGGAGTTTTCAACAGACTACCCAAAATGTCTCCGACCACTATGGCGGATATCAAAACTTAGTTCTTTATGATGAACTCAATGGTCATTTACGAGAAGAAAAATGGATTAGGAGGGAAAGGCTTCACGACTCTGATCAGAGAGGTCAAGCTGTTTTAGGCAGACATGGTATTGGTGTGTCCTCGATGGGAGACCTGCCTGTTTCCATATTTAGAGGGAATAGATACGACTCAAATGTAGCTGCAATAGTTCCGTCGGATCATTCTATAATAACGGCACTTTGGTGCTATTGCTCATCTAAAGAATACTTCTCGGATGTCCGCCAAATCGATCAAGCTCTTAAAGTCACTAATGCAACTTTAGTAAAGGTTCCTTTTGATCTTGAGTACTGGTCTAAAGTCGCAGAAGACCAGTATCCTAATGGCTTACCAGAACCTTATACAAATGATGCAACACAATGGATTTTTCATGGTCACCCCTGTGGCTCTGTGGTGTGGGATGAAGAAACTAAATGGACTGCAGAAGGTGAGTTGCGTACCGACGATAACGTCGCACAAGTGGCTGTTGCTCGTTTATTAGGCTATCAATGGCCCGCAGAATTAGATCCTGAAATGGAGCTAAGTGCTGAGCAACGAGCGTGGGTTGAGCGCTGCGCTGAGTTGACCGAGTTTGTGGACGACGATGGTATTGTTTGTTTGCCAGCCTTGCGTGGCGAAGGCCGAGCGGCAAAACGCTTAGTTGATCTGTTAATGAAAGCCTATGGGCCAGCTTGGAGCACGACAGTAGAAGAGAAACTGCTGAAATCCTTAAAAGCGAAAGACTGGGAAAGCTGGCTACGCGAGAAATTCTTCGAACAGCACTGTAAACTCTTTCAAAACCGCCCGTTTATCTGGCAGATTTGGGATGGAGAAAAAGACGGTTTCTCTGCGCTAGTTAATTATCATAAGCTAGATTACAAAGGCTTAGAGCGGTTAATCTATACTTACTTAGACAGCTGGATCAGTCATCAGAAGCAAGATGTTGCAGCGGGTGTTGATGGTGCCGATATTCGTCTCATCGCCGCGGAAAACCTCAAGAAACAACTCGTTGCTATTCTTGAAGGAGAGCAGGGGTTAGACATCTTTGTTCGATGGAAGCCACTATCCGAACAACCAATTGGCTGGAATCCAGACCTAAATGATGGTGTTCGTCTTAACATCCGCCCCTTTATGCTCGCTAAAGATGTCGGCAAAAAAGGCGCAGGTGTCTTGCGTGCTAAACCCAACGTGCACTGGAAAAAAGATCGCGGCACCGACGTACCTTCTGCATCCTGGTATCACCTAGGGCTAGAATACGGCGGCAAAGAAGGCGACCGCATCAACGAACACCACTTAACACTACAAGAGAAGAAAATAGCCAGGGAGCAGGTGAAGTGATTGATTCTGTAAAGAACTACGCAGTATCCGCTTTATTAAGTGTTGATGAAAAAATCATCTATACCATTCCACGTTACCAACGAGAATACACTTGGGGTAAATGGCAATGGGACACACTTTTTGAAGATTTGGTTGAAAACGATAAGAACTATTTTTTAGGTTCAATTATTTGTATCAACCAGACTAAAGATTCTCTGGAGGTTCGTTCATTAGAGCTTGTGGATGGGCAGCAACGAATGACAACTTTGTCTATTTTTATGGCTGCTGTTTATGCTCATTATTGTAACCCTGATTTTAAAACAACGGATGACCTTATTGGCGCACGTCTTAACCTTAAGAATAAATTGATCTTAAAAGGTGTCACGAATCAATCGCGATTAGTGCCGCAGGTACAGAATAACAACCAGCAAGATTATCGCTATGTGTTAAAAGAAGCTGGATTATTTAGTGATGCTGATTACATTGCTCATATGGGTAATCGCCGAATCATGCGTGCTTACCGTCATTTTCATTTACGTGTAGAAGAGTTTTTGAATGAAGTAGATAGTATCGATGCTAGGTTAGTTGCGTTAGATGGGCTGATCGAAAAAATTAATACAGCTACTCTAGTGAAAATCGAAGTGTCTAGTCATTCGGACGCTTACACCTTGTTTGAGTCTTTAAACAACCGTGGTGTACCACTAACGGCCATTGACTTAATTAAAAACAAACTGCTTTCTAAACTAGAAGTGTCTGAAAAAGGTTCGATTGACCAAGACTACGATGATTGGAAAAAAGTGCTTGAAGCATTAGGAGACGACTATGCTGTTCAAGAGCGCTTCTTTCGCCACTACTACAATGCTTTTAAGCCTACACTAAAAGAAATTGTTAACGTGTCCGTGGCAACTAAGTCTAACTTGATGCAGGTTTACGAAAAACTTATTGCTCATGATGCAAAGATATTTTTAACCAAAATGATTCGACATTCTGAGTGGTACTCTCAGATTATTAGCAATAAAGACGTGCCTGAGCAACCAAAGCTAAGCTATCTTCTTCAAGATCTGGCTCGTGTCCAAGGCGTGCCTTCGTACTTGCTAATGATGTTGCTATTCGCAAAGCGTGAAGAGTTGAAACTTGATTACTCGCATTTAGAGTTAGTAACTAAATCATTAATCGCATTCTTCGTTCGTCGTAATGCTACTGACAAACCAGCTACACGAGATCTGACACGAATCTTTATGGGAATAGCGGAAAAACTACTTTCAAATAATGTATCAGATCAACTTTCTTATAGCAGTGAACAAGTCGTTGCACTTATCGTAGAAGCTTTACAAGATGTAAGTACCGACGAAGATACGTTGAGAAAAGCGCTATCTGGCAACCTTTATGAAGAGAATACAGCACTTTGCCGTTTCTTGCTTTGCGCCATTGAGCAGCGCTATATGACCCGTGAAACCTCAAAAGATTTGTGGCAGTTGCGTGGCAAAAAATACCTCTGGAGTATAGAGCACATATTTCCTCAGGGTGAAAATGTACCAGATTGCTGGGTCGATATGATTGCTGAGGGGGATAAAATTCTAGCCAAAGGGTACCTTGAAACGCATGTTCATCGTATCGGAAATTTAACTCTAACAGCCTACAATGGAGAGTTGAGTAACTTTTCTTTTGATAAGAAACAAAATTTAAAAGATAAAGTGTCAGATGCAGCTGTGGGATATAAAAACGGTTTGTATTTAAACAAGGACCTTGTCGATCCTGATAGTTGGACAATTGCACAGATCGAAGCCAGAACAGTGAAGTTAGCGAATGTGATATTAGATATGTATCCGATTACTGGCTAAAAGAGCGTTTGATTGTACAATGTTCCCTGCTCTTAAAAGGCCAATATTCTCCCTATGATGATTATCGAAATACTAAAACAGCAACTACGACAAAGCGCCCACCATAATGTTAGTGTGCAAGCTGCCCCAGCCGCTATTCTTTGGACAGATGGCGAGCGTCAGTGGCAAACTGCTATGCCATTTATTAAGCAACAATTACCAGAAGTCATTGAACTAGGTGAATATGAGCCAGAAGAACGTATAGGCCCAGCAATTTGGCTAAAATGTGTGATTGCAGGGCTGTTAGAAGAATGCCAATTGCCAGGTGATTTGACGCCAATTATTTATCTACCAGGTGTTAGTCGTAAAGATTTACGCGCTATCGAAAGTTGCCCTGAATTTATTAAACCTTTAGCAGAACTGCAGTATCGCGGTTGCTGGTGGACTTACCCTAATCTTAATCGCGATTGGACTGTAGGAGCATTTCTAACTAATTCACATATAGGGTTGGAGCTGGATATTGCTAAAGACAAGCAGACTCAAGAATCTCTATTAACTGTTCTTCCTGATTTATTGGAAACACCTGTTTCTCATCTACAAGGTAAGAAACTGGAAGCTTCAGACTTTATTTCTATTGTGTTGAATGACCCTATTAAAGATATTCTGGGTTGGCTTAATCAGCCAGAAGAAAAGGCTGTTAGTTGGAAGGGCAGTAAGTGGGATGTATTTGTTCAATCTTGCCGAACTCATTATGGCTTTGATGCTTTGCAAGATGATATGTCAGATATATTACAGCTACTGTGTTTGGCTGAGGGAGAGTGGCAGGACGTATGGCAGCGGTTTGAAGAAACAGCAACGAATTTACCAAACATAATCGAGCGCTTGAAATCAGTGCAACCTAATGGTTTGGCAATGGTTCATCCAGAGCATTATTTAACCGAAAACATGCGTGATGAGGGGCAAATTGAATCTGTTATTCTTCAAGTTGATGGACAGTCAAGCGACACTATCAAACTGGCTCTAATCCGTGTCTGGCAACAACAGCAATCTCGTAAAGGATGGCTTTGGTTTGGTTTAGGCTTATCGCCATGGTTAGAAATTCTAGAAGAGCTAGTGGCGGTGGTTGAGCATACTCAAGTGGCTTTTACTGGTGCAGACCCACAGGGTATGGCTGATATGTACGCTGAACGTTTTTGGAAAGCGGACAGTGCGGTTATTAAAGCCATGTCAAAAGCACGTCATATTCAACATGAAGAAGCATTGGCTACGCTGCTTGGTGTGATTTACACGCCTTGGCTTGAAGAAACGACACTAAATTTTCAAAAGTTAGTAGAGCAGCAGGGCTACCCTGGTGATAACCAAGTACGATCGGGTGTTGGACAATATCATCTTGGTGGACAAGTTGTTTTCTTTGTCGATGGCTTGCGTTTGGATACCGCCCACTGGCTACAAGATAAGTTAACCAAGCATGAAAACAGACAAGTGGTACTCAGCACTAAGTGGTCGGCGTTACCTTCGTTAACGGCCACGGCGAAAGCTGCGGTGACACCTGTAGCGGATCTCCTTACTGGTATGCTGGACAACGACGATTTTAAACCTGCTGTAGCAAGCACTATGGCAGAGTTTAGTAGTCATCAGTTAAAGCGAATGCTAGGTAATGTTGGCTGGCAATATTTGGATGGTTTAGAAACTGGAGATGTTAGTGGTTATGCCTGGGTCCAAACAGGTGATTTAGATCACTTAGGCCATGACCACCAGCGTAAAATGCCTCAACACATTGATTCCGTATTGAATGATGTGGTTGCTCGTATTGAAGGGCTGCTTGAAGCAGGTTGGCGACAAATCAAAATAGTCACTGACCACGGCTGGCTATGGGTACCCAATGGTTTACCTAAAGGGAATCTTCATAAAGCACTAGGAAAAAACCGCCAACGCCGCTGTGCAATTCTTAAAGATAACGTTACTCATGATGGTTTAGTGATGCCTTGGTATTGGAATCCTTCGGTTAACATTGCCATGGCTCCTGGTATATCCGCTTACGTCACCGGTGACTATTACAATCATGGTGGGCTGTCACTTCAGGAATGTTTAACACCAGTGTTGGACATTAAAAAAAGGTGAGTGATTTGAATGATGAAGCAATAATAGCTAAAGCGATTTTAGAAGCAAAAGCTAGTAAGAAAGAAATTGCTTCAAGTCAAATTGATCATCTACCTAGAGAGGAAGAGGCGGTATCCGTTTTCATGGCAGGTTCACCTGGCGCAGGAAAAACTGAAACAGCGAGAAGTATGATAAGGGACTTTAGCTCGGAATCTGGTCAGAAACTTGTTCACATTGAAAACGATGAGCTACGCAAAGAGTTTGAAGATTATAATGGTCAGAACTCCCCATTATTCCAAAGAGCAGCAACCCTTTTGGTCGAGGCGATTCATGATCGGGCGCTAAAACAAGGAGTGAGCTTTATACTTGACTCTACTTTGTCTAGCTTTGATAAAGCTAAGTCAAATATTGAACGCTCTTTGAAGCGAAACAGATATGTGCTCATAATTTTTGTTTATCAATCACCAGAACAAGCCTGGAAATTTGTAAAAGCAAGGGAGGGTACCGAGGGGAGACGCGTTCCAGAAGAAGTATTTGTGAAGCAGTTTTTAGATTCACAAATTGTGGTTAGTGAATTAAAAAAATATTTTGGTGATCGAGTAAATTTAACCTTTATAGAAAAAAATATAGATGGAAAAAATGATCGCCCTCACTTCAACGTAACGAACATTGACGCGCTGTTTCGCAAAAAGTACAATGAAAAAATGTTAGAAGATCTTATCCAGAAGGATAAATGAGAGGTAAATATGTCTACTTCTGAAAGAATAACCGTGAAATCAACAGCTTTTTCTGATTTTATCCGCCACGGATCGTCTCGTGAAAAGCGAAAGTTTTTTGATAGAGTAGTCCGAGAAACGATAAAAGAGCAAAAAGAAGTTATTGCGCTGGCTGAACGAGCTAAGCGGATATAACAATATTTATGACGCAGATTGGAAGCAGGCTAAACAGCCTGCTTTTTTAGTTTTGGTATACGCTCTTATGACGTATGTGACCAGGCTGTTGGATTTCTAGCTTATCATCTGAGAGTGATTGTGAGTAGTTCCCGCGCTTGTAAAGAAGAATCAAGGTGTTGTCATACTCTAAGTTAAATAGACCACAGATTTCTTCCATATCGGCTTGGTCCATTGCACGTTTAAAAGCGTCTTTTTGTCGTGATAGATTGTAAGTACTAAAGATACTTGCCATAACACGCTTGTTCTCAGTAATTTCACCGCCACCTGGTTTAACGATGGTATTAAATTCGACTTGCTCTCCTTGACTTAGTTGTTGGGTAAAGTAAACCGATCGGGATTTGGCGCAGCTTGGGGTGCCATCATCATAGGTCGCGCCATTTACCCACTGGGCTTTTATCCAATTTTGGTATTCACCTCTTAGTGCACGACCCTGTTTTCGGTAGGGCTCCCCATCAGCTAACAATTCTTCTCGAATTAGTCTTATACCTTCTAGTAGATCTGGGTCTTGTGTGTATCGAGTGTAGTCATATTGTTCTTGATCCAATTTCCCTGGAACGACCACATAACTCTGGGTTAGATATATTCTCTTATCAACAAGCTTACGTTTGGATGAGACTTCAATTAAAGCAGCCGGTGTTACGGAAGTACCACGATCAAAGCCTCGAATTTCATAACGTTCGCAAATATCTTCAAATTTTTCTCTAATACCTTGGAATTCTTGACGCTCATCTTGATCTTCAAGGAAGTCTAATAATTCTCCATAGGCACGAACTGAATCAAGGTTCGTGTAATGTGTGGCTGTAGTATTGTTATGATAGCCGCATGCACGCCCTACATTTGCTTGCACAACGGCAGCGATATTAGAAATAGAACTGTCCCAACTGTTGATCAAGTTTTCTTTCATCTCTTGGCCAAAGTTTACGCCAGCACGGAATCCAGCCACAGTAATAGCGATAAGTTTATCGTCGAATAATTTGGCGGTTTCGTATTCACGCTTGAAGTCCTCTAAGGAACAAAGCTCATGATCTTCTAATCCAACCAGCTTTTGCCCAATAATATGTATTTGCTCTGATTCGATACCGCTTTCTAACAAAATATCTCGTGCTTGCTTAGCTTGGCTAGTGGGTACTCTAATAAGTGACCAGCCTGACCTCTCGCGCTCTTGGAATTGACGAATAAAGCGTTTCCTTAAAAATAAGGCATCGCAGAAATCTCTGTTATTTTCGTCTAATTTGACAATTTGTTGATGGCGGTGCATTTCTCGAATTCCGTGATATTCATTGCTTGTTTTGTGGAAGACAAGGGCTGTATGAAAGTTGTGCCTCAGAATCGAGTCGTCACTTGCAGCATAGAGAGCACTGAAGGGTGTTGCTGAGACAAAGGCTATACGGCATTCAAGGTTAATGTTTTCTAGGTAATCAAATACTTTAGCGTAACGCACACTGTCAGTAGCTGAACCATAATGACACTCGTCAATAATAATAAGTTTAGGCGCTTGGAACTTAAACTCACCCTTGAGGCATGACTCAAAATGAGTAAAGTTACTAACGACTACGTTATGGCATGTAGCTAGGTCATTTTTAGCCTGCTCTTGTAATGCAACATCAGCCATTGTCACTAAGTAAAGCGTGTCTTTTAAGTATTTTCGTTGACAGAGTATTTCATCAGAAAGTGACAGCCGTTGCATTGAAGCAAGCGCTAAAGCAATACCAGATTTGCCAGATTGCATTTCTGCTGCAATAACAACAGCACGAGCACCATTCTGGAATTTTGAAAATGTTCTTTCTGCCGCTTGTCTTTGATGTTCGTAAGTATGCTTACTTAGTGTTTTACGAACAATACTTCGATGTTTGTCTGTCTTGCTCATTGCTTTATTACCTTAAGAAAAGAGGGCGTTTGGAGCCCTCTTTTCTTTATCAACATAACAGTTAGATTTGCTCAACCACATCAGAAAAATGTGATTCATCACTTAACTCGCTTTTTTTGTCAGGAAGTTGATTGTGCTCTTTTTTCTGTAATGATCTCTCCAAATCATATTCGCCACGTTTGTATATCACCATCATAGTGTCATCGTGATCAATACCAAAATAGTCACACATTTCAGTAATATCTTCACGGTTCATTGTGGTTTTATTAACTTTACGACGAGAAATGTTGTACGTACTAAATACAGCTGCGACAACTTTCTTGTCTTCAGAGCGTTCACCAGAACCTGCAGCAACGACACGATTGAATTCAAGGTATTCTCTTTCATCAAGCATCTTTGTGTAGAGCATTGTCTTTTCTTTTTGGGTCCCATCAGCTCTTGCTTTCTCTGGGTTATCATAGCTATCACCATTAACCCAATGTGCTTTGATCCAATTTTTTGCTTTACCTCGCATGGCGCGACTGCCTTTTACGGAGGGGGCACCTTTAGCTGTGTATTCGCGTCGTATTGTTTCAATGGCAGAAAGTAATATAGGGTCAGATGTGTAGTTGTCATAATTTACATTTTCTTCTAACAACTTGCCTGGGACAGCTACATAACTATCAACCTTATAAGTTTCAACATCACCGATGGGGCGACGTTTCTTAAACTTAATAGTAAGGCCAACATCTAACCCATTTACTTGGTATTCCTGACAAACATCTTCAAAAAACTCTTTTAATCCATCGAAATCAGAAGCGGCATGCTCGGAACACGTATTTTCTAAGTGATCCAGAATAGCCGCATAAGCTTCAGTTGCATTCAAGTTGGTATAGTGTGTTGATGTATTGTTACCATGATAACCACATGCACGTCCTACATTAGCCTGTACAACAGCGGCGACACTTGCAACTGTACTATCCCATGTCGAAATCAGATTATTTTTCATCATAGAGCCGAAGTTGATGCCAGCCCGAGCCCCGGCAACAGTTATAGCGATAAGTTTATCTTCAAAGTCTACAGCCTCGTCAAATTCTTTTTTAAAACGTTCTATAGTGCAATGTTCGTCTTCGGGTACGCCACTTAGCGAATTCCCTAATATATATATGGATTCTGCAGGAATGCCTTTTTCGATTAAAAGGTGTTTGGCTTCCATGGCCGCTCCGGGTGGTACCCGTACCAGCGACCATCCCATTCCTTCGTGGTTTAAGAATTGCTGGATTAATTCGTCGCGCTCAAATGTCTGCATCATGAAATTGCGGGTTTCAGATTCAAGACCTTTCACCATGCCATTTTTCAGCATTTCCCGCACACCATAATACTCGTCACTGGTTTTGTGGAAAACTAAGCGAGTGTTGAAGTCTCGCCGGAGGATGGCGTCTTTTAGTATGCTTTCAGCTGCTTCTTGTGCTTCTTTCAATAACTCATTATTTTCTGCATCTTGAGCTTCTTGTTTCAGCTCCATGAGTTCTTCGTATTCTGTTTCCGCTCCGTACAGAGCACCAAAGGGCGTCGCAGAAATGAATACGACCTTGCACTCATCGTTTTCTTGCTCTAAGTAATCAAATATCTTGCCATAGCGTACAGCCGCCACATTTGACCCGTAGTGGCACTCGTCGATTATGATAAGCTTTGGTGGGTTGCCTTTAAACTCGTTTTCTAGGGCTTTTTCGAAGTTGATAAAGTTACTAACGACGACATTTCTCGCTTGTTTCAAATCCTCCTCAGCTTGATCACGAAGAGCAGTGTCTGGCATCGTAACCAGGTACAGCGTGTCTTTTAGCTGATTGCGGTAACAGATATCTTCATTAGACAGGCTTAAACGCTGCAAGCAACAAAGAGCTAGTGCTATTCCAGATTTTCCTGCTTGCATCTCTGCTGCGGTTACCACGGCTCGTACATTACCTTCAAATGCTTTAAAGGTCTTTAGTGCGGCATTAACCTGGTGAGAATGAAGGCTTGATCCTTCTAATATATCGGTAACTCGTTGGCGTAATTTCGTAGATTTGTCTGACATAACAGTTCCTTGTGTTAGTTTTATTCAGTGTAGATTAACTAAGGTAGTTAGATTTTTAAGTGGTTATTGTGATTTGCGCTCAATATTTCAGTTGTTTCTACAGATTTCAGATCATGGCCAAGCACATTTTTCCACTCTACTAAGCCGTTAGCACTTCTGCCCATAATGACAGTTGCTGCAGTGGATGGACTACTAAAAAGATAATCCGTGTTAAAAATCATTTCTTCGTTTCCTTGTGTTATCACACAGCTATCAATAAGTTCATTACGCAGGTTTTGAGCGCTTTTTGGAAAGGAAGGTACAGTGTTATTGGTTACTGTAGTACCAGCAAAAACTACGAACCCATCACTTGTTCGTTTTCCTTTACCTGATGCTCCTCTGGCGCCTTTCAAATTGAAAATATCATCAGTCTGATAGCTATCTAGAGCAGTATTAACCAGTGGTTCAAAAATCTTATAGCCCATTGTATTAACTAGAATTTTTATATATTCAATAAACTCTTCCATTTCGGCTTGGTCAGCTTCTGAAATATTGCTTCTGGTAGGTGTGTTGGCGTTTTGTAGCTCATACCTATTGGTATGCAACGCAATTTCATAAAGGCGGGATTCTAAGTACTTGATATGAGCTTTGTTTAAATTCTCATCTTTACTGATGAAAACAACAGACTCGTTCCAAAACTCTTTTTCTGATACGTGTTGTGCTAAGCGAGTATAAGCATTTTCAGCTTCTCCAATGTAGGCTTTTGGTTTAGCAGATGATGATTCTGCTCGCCCGAATAATAGATAAACTGAGGTGCTTTTCAGATCCTGACGGTCGGAGCAATCTTTTACCGTTCCACGAGGGATACGATATGCTTTGCCGTTCCAGTTTGATAATTCACAGATCATTCTCCCGTTTGGATCAGCATCCATCAAAAAAAGCTTGATTGTTTTACCGTACTTCTTTGAATACATTCTGTTGCCCTAGTAACCTGATAGTTCTAAAAATATTAACCATGAAGAACTCAGGATTTGTCTATTCGTAAAATGATCCCACATAAATTGTTAAATATGTTTTTTAAAAACCTGTTTGAATGATAGACGTTAAGGCTTTTTTATATTTTGTATGTCCATCAACAGTTGACGAAACATTGAAATTTAAAATGGATGGATTTTTTATTTCGTTTCTACCTATAGGACTTTTGAAGTCAAGTTTCACGCCTTCACCAACACTATAAAAGTATTTTAATACATCATCATTTAAACTGTAGTAGTTATAAATATTACCTGACACACTATTTTCAATACTATACCAGTTAGGTTTACCTATATCGCTTTTATCTTGTGAGCAAAGACTAGATACAGCTCCTCCAAGTAAATGCACGTCTTGAATATATTGCTGATCTTTTGTATTAAGTGCACTTAAGCATGAGTAGATTACACGAGCTCCGAGTGAGTGACCAATCAAAATATACTTTTCATCTGTTCGTGCAATAATATCAGCTAAAAGAGCTCCTGTTTCATATGCTTTTACACTAGCTACGGACCAAGGATTGGTTGCAAGACCAAAAGCCTGAAGAGCATACCCAGCTGGAGCCAGTTTTTTTGCAGCTGCTTTTGAAGCGGATAGTGCTGCTGCGGTCAAAAAGCTCTTGCCAGTACTGTCCCGACCAACAGCAAAAAAAGATGATGCAATGTCTTTCAGCCTTTTTGATTCCCATTTGACGTAATATATTGGGTTTTCAGGATATAGAGAGCTAATTGGCGACACCCAGCTTTCAGGAGCGTCTTTTACTTTCTCAGTCAAAAAACCATCTATACAAATAATGGGGGTGCCGGTACCTTGCTTGGTTTTAATTATTTCAAAACCATCAATATCACCATAATAACTATTAGAAATAACGGCACCATACCGACCACCTAGAGCTGAACCTGTAGCCGTAACTACTGCAACTCCTCCAGCCATACCTAGTCCTCCGGCAGCTAACGATCCGCCTCCTAACATAGCTAGACCGCCACTTGTTGCTGATGCTCCGCTTAGCCCTAAAATTGACGTCCCAATAGCACCGCCGATTGCGGGCGCTGCCGCTAATGCTAGGGGTGCAATTACTGCAGCACCACCAATGGTATAAGCTGCAGTAGTCCCGATTTTTTTAAAGTTGGTTTCCTTTCTTTCTACAATATACCTATATTCTCCAATAGTTTTTAATTTCCAATTCAATGTTTCAAACTTTGCAATCTCGCCTGCGTGAACCGCACAGAAATTGTTTGACCAAAATCCTTGCTTTTCTAATGCTTTATTATCAGATTCTTTAGAATATTTAGCTTTACTTTCGCATGCCCTACATTTAACAACATGATTCCCACAGCCGTCACAAATATAAATATTTCTTGTCAAACCGCCTTTTTCCGTAAGTCTACAGGTGTGTTTTTCAAAACACCAAGAGCAATATGTTTCTTTTGTGTCTAGTTGGGAGTCATAGTTATCACCGAACCTATCAACCATACTGCCTACGTTATCCGATAGTTTTTCAGCCTGATGCTTAACTTCATCTGGTATAAGTTCAGAAATATCTTTTTTTAAGTTCGCTGCTTTATTAGAAATAGTGTCAAACGATTCAGTAGATATAGATTTTGCTTGATCTAATAGTTTTTTAAACATGGAATATGTCCTTATATGAATTAAAACTTATTTGACGCATTTAGCAGACTGTTTTATACATTCTGATTATGTGTTATATATTACTTATAAAACCCACATTGCACCATTCCTCCATCAATAATCTTCTTTTCTGAAGTAAATCCCCACGTTGATAAGCTGCTTCGGCTTGGTCCTTAAGTTTATGTGCAAGGGCGTGCTCAATAACTTCTCTGGAAAAGCTGGTGGTTTCTCCTGCCCAATCTCTAAAAGTAGAACGGAAACCGTGTTGGGTTAAGTTTTTGCGATCCATACGTTTAAGAACTGCTGTAAGGGTCATATCTGACATCTGCTTCCCTTGTTGACCTGGGAAAACTAAATTGCCACCAGCAACTCTAGGGAGCTCATCAAGTATCTTAAGTGCACCACTTGAAAGCGGTACTCGATGTTCTTTACGTGCTTTCATACGCTCTGCTGGGACAATCCATATTTTATTTTCCAAATCGATTTCATTCCATGTGGCACCACGAACTTCACCAGAACGAGCAACCGTTAAAATTGAGAATTCAAGCGCTCTGGCTGAAAGGCCAGGGCGCTTGGATAGTTCTTTCATGAAATCAGCAATTTCAGCATAAGGGAGGGCAGCGTGATGCTTACGCTTCTGAATCTTGCTAGGTTCTGGAAGCAGCGGTTTGAGCATACCTTTCCAACCGGCTGGATTATCACCTTCTCTAAATTCTTTTGCTTTCGCATAGTCCAAGATCGTTTCAATGCGTCCACGCAGACGGCTAGCAGTTTCATTCTTTTCAAGCCAAATTGGTTGCAGAACTTCGAGGATGTGTGTCTTGTTAATTTGATTGACAAATAGGTGGCCAATAATAGGGAAGGCATATTGCTCTAAGCTGGAGCGCCATTGAGCAATGTGTTTAGCATTTTTTAGCTCTCGCTCCTTGATAGACAGAACTGACTGAGCGCACTCAATAAAAGTTATTTTCATTCCTTGTTGACGTATTTGATCGGCTTTTTTCTCTCGCTTTGACTCTAATGGATCAATGCCATTTTTAATTTGTTTACGTAGCTCTCTGGACTTCTCTCTTGCATCAGATAAAGATACCTCAGGAAAGGAGCCAAGACCCATATTAAGCCTACGAGGAACTTCTTTGCCTTGTTTGTTGATTCTAGTTCCCATGGCCACACAAAGTACCCAGCTTCGAGAGTTGCCAGTGACTTTAAGATAAAGTCCATCTACGCCACCGACAGCATGACGGCCTTCTGATTTTAGCTTTGTTACGGTAAGAGCAGATAGCTCTTTTGCTTTTTTTGGCATATCAAACTCCTGTGCTACATTGTGTACTGCATAAAAACCTAGATTTTAGTATATCTGGTTGGACGCTACTGGAAAAGATATCCTTATAACTTAATGATAAATATGAAAAAATTATATTAAATAAGATGTTATTGGAAACTATTATGGCGGACTTGCTCACCGCCATTATTTAAAAAAAGACATCATATGATGTCTTTTTTTTCGTCTTTAATTTATTGAATTCGCTGTGTTTATTCCCAGGTAGCATCTCGTTCAGATAATTTAAAGTGTATGTCACGACCATCAGAGCTCATTTGCACAACTGCTGATGGCGAGCCATCGTCATTTAATGTTACTAAGCTTATTCCTGCCCCATTCAGAAGGCGCTCACCATGAGCAGCGGTTTCTGGTTTATGCGGAATGACTTTCATGCTACGACGTCGAGTAAACCAGTTTAGTGGTGATCGAGGTGAATAAAGCCAGCGATTTAGGCGATCAAATATATCTAGTAGCTTTCCAGGGAATTCATTTTTAATTCCGCTACTGGTTATTTGCCACAAGTCTGATCCTTGTTTATTCCCACGCAGCTGAATATCGTAAACAAAAGAGTAGTGAACATCTCCTGAAAGTATGACAAAGTTCTTCGGTGTTTGGTTATGCCTGAACATATTCATTAGGGCATAAGCTGAGCCTGGGTGAGCCATCCAGTTTTCTGCATCAACCATCAGGGGTTTACCAAGCCAAGTAAATACCCGTTGGATACTTTCGATTAGTTTAACTCCAAAAATAGGAGCTGGTGATACAAGCACAACCGCATCGAGTCCCTTTAATTGCTGCTGTAGGTCAGTTAGTGCCTCCCAATCCATTAGGCCTGAAGGGTTTTCCAGTGATTTCTCTGATCGCCAGCGCTGAGTACGAGTATCCAAAACAACAAGCGGAGGTGTTGTCTGCCAGGTATAATTCCATTTAGAAAAACGAAAGAGCTCCTGTATTAACTCATCATGTTCTACTCTACCAGGTTGATTTAGCACTTTTTGAATTTTGTTTATAAGCTCATTCGAAAAGTATTCAGGTGCATTTCCCCAGCCTTGGCATATTAAATAGCCAAGCAGGGCGTTACCGATAATGCGAGCTGAGAATGGGTGGTTATAGGCTGTTTGCTCCCATGCTGCAGTAAGGTTCCAATCATCCGTAATGTCGTGATCATCAAAAATCATTGCGACTGGTAAATGCGCTAGAGCACGACGAACCTTGGATAAACCCTTAACAAAGTCTTGCAATATAAGCTTTTGTTTCGAAAAATCTTTCTTTTGCTCATCAGATAAACCGGTTGGCTCCGACCAACCATTATCACCTAATAATAAATCCCAACCCTTAGGTGACCAAACTAGAGCGTACATAGAAAGTATTTCAGCCAAAGAGATTAAATGATTTTGAGCTGTATCGGTCGTGAAAACAGGCTTTCGTACACCGCCAAAAATCTGCTCAATCATACTACGGTTTACTTTGTTCTCAGGTAAAAGTGTTTCTCTTGCGTAGTAATAAGAGGATTTTCTATGTAACTGATGTGCGCTTTCAACTTCAATGCAAGGTAGCTTTTCATCATGCATGCCAAGATGAGGTATCAACTGATGAATTGCCCATAACATTGGAGCCGCTACATCATCCGCATAAATTTGATCTCCGCTCATCATTAAAATACTAGGCCAATCCTTTGGATCTGTATTTTGTAACAACTCATCAACCCTTAATAACCCATCTTTACTAGAATGATGAGGCTTGCGACAAGATCCGTGTAGCATTTTATTTATGCTTGGCTGTAAGATAAAAAATGGCAGTGATTGCTCGGGATAAACAAGATCCTCTGACCATTGAGTCCAGTCAAGGCCATTAAGCCGTAGATCATAATGAATAGGGTTGTTAATTGGTAAAGGAGTTTCTAGCTTAATATCGAGTAGCTGTATGAATAGGTTTTCACCAGCCTTCAGTTGGGTATGACTTTCAGTTATCTGAGCGTCTTTTAGTTCAAATAAAGCTGTTTTGTTTTGAGTTAATATTAAGTCAACCGTAACAGGCTCTGTCGTCATCAACCAGAACGTAAGTCGATCCGTTGTCATTCTTCGTAATAACGGGCCAGCTAATACCTGCATAATTTCCTCATATAAACTTGTTGAATACTGCATATCAGTATTCAACAAGTTATTGATTTAGGATGCAACCAAATGGTCAACAATAGGTAGGCCTTTCTTAGTGGTAGATGTGACGGTCATCTTTGCACTTAGTATTAATTGGTCATTGTCAGATTGATGTACTTGCTGGAGAAAATTAAGCTTGAGCTTCGATACTCGCTCTATTGTTGTGTGGATATAAAAAGTATCACCACTTCGCAAAGATCGCATGTAGTCTAATTCTGCCTTGATCAAAACAAGATATATGCCTTGTTTGGTGATCTCGGCAAAATCTAACCCTCTTGATTTTATAAATTGATGCCTAGCGTGCTCTAAATAATTTTGATACACCGAATTGTTAACGATTCCCTGCATATCACACTCGTAATCGCGAACCTCAAAATAAATGCGATCTTTGTGATCTAATTTGTCCTTCATAGTGTGGCCTTAAAAAATTGGGATTTATTCGTGGTGGGCAATTCGATTTTTGCCAGACCGTTTTGCGTATAACAAATAATGTTGTGATCGCTCAACTAGCTCACTAGGGCTTTCGTCACCGAATAAAGTAGCTACACCTATGGACACAGTCACTTGGCGTAGCAGCACTTTGGTGTTTTTGTAGCGTATTTTTTGAATTGAAACTTCATTGCGAATAGATTCAGCTAGCTGAGATGCAACACTCAACTCTGTTTCACTCAGTAGCATAGCAAATCGACCACCTTTAAGGCGCGCAATAAAACCATTTTCAGGCAATAACTCAACTAAAAGTTTTGCTACGTATCGAATGAGTGAAGTGCCAGCTTTATTGCCATATTCTTGATTAATTTCAGCAAGGTTATCAATATCTATTAACAATAGGGTTAAATCATCCTCAGCATAAGGTACTAAGGAGAATAATGACCGTTCAAAACCTTTCTCATTAGCTAGTAAAGTCATTGCATCAAGTTCAGTATTCTTTTTTACATCTAATAGTTCGGAGCGAAGACTAGCTAATTCTTCTTGGGCAGAAAGTAGAGCGCTGCTAAATTTTTCAATTGCTTGATTAGCTTTGAAAGCACCTCGCTCCAATAAAAGAGCAACCTGTTCTACTTGAGCGGGTTCACTGGTATTTTTTAGTGCGGCTTTTGCAGTACGTAACGTTCCATTAAATCGCTCAAGCTCACTAGAAATGCTGCTGGTGTCTGTCTCTAAATTAGTGGTAAGACTTTTTAGTACTGAACCTTGGCGGTGAGCATGCTGGAACTCTTCAGGAAGTAAGAACTCATTGAATAGCTCTTGTGAAACGAAGGCAGGTAAACTACCAAATCGACGTAAAGCACGATCAACAACTTGGTTGAATTTTGGATTTTTATTTGACGCATATTCATACCATATACCATAATTATAAGGTGTCGGCGGAATATCTAACTTCACCATAAGTGGTATTGCTGATCGCATTAGTTGATTAGCTTGCTTAATATTATGCTGGAACATCGGAACCCCTGCTGCCATTACTTACTACCAAGACGTCCCATTTCATCGGTGGCAATTCATGTTTTATAAAAGAGCGCGAAAGCTCGGTAACATTACGGCTTCGATTTTATAACGATTTAGTTATGTTTTCTCATTCTTGAAAACATGAATATAGTAAGACTAATAATTTATAATAGCCATTAGCCACCCGTAAATTTACTAGAAAAACCTTCTTTTTCAAGCAACTCTTTTATTTTTTGTCGATTATCTCCTTGCACTTCAATCTGGCCATCTTTTACAGCGCCACCGACACCACATTGCGTCTTTAGTTTTTTGCCCAGTATCTTTAATGCATCTTCAGTAAGAGGAAGGCCAGTAATAACAGTTACACCTTTACCTTTTCGGCCCTTTGTTTCTAAGGCTATTAGAACTTTTCCATTACCAATAACGTTATCATTTTTGCATTGACACTCAGAAATAGGGTGTTCGCAGCTTGAGCAAAGCCGACCTTGGTCTGTTGAATACACTAAATTTCGATTCTTCATGGATTTTGGCAACCTCTACCATCCCCGTTGACACACAGTATTTTATCATTTCGATAAAAGCGAATCAGATAAAAATTGCATTATTCGACATTTAGTTAAAATCTGCACTAAGATGATGATAATACCAGTTAAAAAATGCGTGTTGATATGAAAAGATTACTGAGAATTCGTCAAGCCACTGAGGCTGATCTTAGATGTATTTTGCTTTTTGAGTTTCGCAACCGAGGCTGGTTTTCCCAATTTTTACCGAGTCAAGTACTAAGACAACAAACAGAAATTTATTTTAAGCGATTACTTAGAAGTAATTTGAAGCATTTGCAATATCTGGTGTACTTACCAAACGGTGTTCTGATTGGTCGTTTTAATGGACAAATATTAGGCAAAAAGTCAGTTGAAGTTTCCTATCGAATCGCTAAAAATTTCACTAATCTAGGGATTGCAAAGCATGCGTTAAAACACATACTTGTTCTTTGGGCAAGTAAAGGTATAACTGAAGTGTATGCACAAGTAGCAGATCATAACAAAGCCTCAATTAAAGTCCTTCTCTCATGTGGCTTTGAAATTAATGAAATCCAAAAAAATGCGATAAATTTAGATCCAGAGATCCATGACTGCTTAGTGTTTCGCTGGTCATTTGCAGAAGATTTACCCCATAGAGTCAATCAGTTCGATAATATTCCAGTTTGTTAAGTATGTTAATTATCTTGTCACTTAAATCTGCTTTTAACGTAATAGGCTGATTTGTAATAGGATGATTGAATTCAAGACTTGAAGCGTGAAGCATCAATCTAAAGTCGTCAGACCAAATTTCTTTAGCGACTTTATTAATATGGCGACAGCCATAACAAGAATCACCCACTAGCGGATTCAAATAGTGTTTAAAATGTCGACGAATTTGATGTTTTCGACCTTGCTTGGGGGTAACTTCTAGCCAGCTTAAACGCATGCTGTCATATCGACTCACAGGAACAGGAAGTAGATACTGACTTAGTCGAGTAAAGCTAGTTTCAGCCTCTCTTTCGGTACCTTCAATTTTAAAACGAGATCTACCTTTCTGTTCATTAAGCTTAGCAAGAGGGTAATTAATCACACCATAATCATCGCAATAACCACGTACTAAGCAGTGATAAGTTTTCTTAGTTTTAGATTCAGCGAACTGAGCTGAAAGGCGCCTTGCTACTTCTGGGCTAAATGCCATCACTAATACCCCGGATGTTCCTCGGTCAAGGCGATGAACAGGAAACACCCATTTCCCTGTTTGATCTCTCAACCTTTGAACAACAGCGTCTTCTTCGTCTTTAGCTAAATTGGTTCGATGAACAAGCAAGCCTGCTGGCTTGTTGACGGCAACCAAGTGTTCATCTTGAAATAAAATAACTAGCGTCATTCTGGCTTATCTATGAAAGAGGTTATTTTATCCATAGCCATGTCAACTAAGGTTTGCATCGCTTCATCACTTGCCCAAGCAATATGGGGAGTCAGTAAGAAATTTGGCTGTTTGGTAAGAGCTTGGAGTGGATGATCTAGCTGCATAGGTTCTTGTGTCGAAACATCAAAAGCCGCACCTGTGATGGTATTGTTTTCGAAAGCTCGTAACAGCGCATCCTCATCAACAATACCGCCACGGCTGATATTTAGTAATAGGCAGCTCTTTTTCATTAACGAAAACTCGGCATCACTGATTAGATTTTTTGTTTCTGGTGTTAATGGGCAATTGATACTGATGATATCGGCGAACTTTAAGGCTTCTTCGAAGTTGATGTAACCAGGTCTAGTATTTGTAGTTCCTTTGCGATCGGCAAAGATCACCTTCATACCGAAAGCAAGCGCGATAGCAGCCACTTTTTTACCTAAGGTTCCGCCGCCTATGATAACCATAGTTGAACCTGACAAATCTTTAATCGGGTAATCAAGAAAACAAAAATATTCAGAAGTGGCCCATCTACCAGATTTTACCGCATCTAAATACGATGCAAGATTTCTTCTTAGAGCCAGCAGCATAGCAAAAGTATGTTCAGGCACGCTGATTGTGGAGTAATCCGCTACATTTTGAACGGCGATGTTTTTATCCTTACAGGCTTTTAGGTCTACGTTATTGGTGCCAGTTGCCATAACTTGTATGAGTTTTAGATCTGACGCGCTGTTAATCGCAGCAGCATTAACAACGACTTTATTGGTAAGTACAATACTTGCACTTTTGATACGTTCTGCTACTTCCTCAAGAGCCGTATTGTCGTATTCAACAACTTCATTAATTTGTGTAGGCAACTGGATTTTGATGTACTCAGGAAATGATCCTCTATCTAGAAAAACCGCTTTCATCTCACCTTCCTTATTTTTTTGACTGAATTTTATCTAATAGTGGTTGTAAATATGGCAGTATATTTTGCAGTACAATCGGTTGACCTTCTTTATTAGGGTGTAAGCCGTCGCTTTGCATGAGATCTTTGTTTAAAGCTACATTTTCAAGCATAAAGGGTAGATACGCGATATTGTGTTTACTGGCAATATCCTTGTACAAGTTAAAGAACATTTGTGTGTAGCGTTTTCCGTAATTTTGCGGAATTTGGTTACCGATTAGTAAAACAACGGCACCGCTATCTTGAGCTTGCTCAACCATTTTTTCCAAATTCATTGTGGTCTGATTTAGAGGGTAACCACGTAATGCATCATTAGCACCAAGCTCTAACACTACCAAATCTGGTTTATGAATGGCTAAAAGATCGCCAAAACGAGACAAACCACCTTGTGTTGTTTCACCACTAACACTGGCATTAATAACTTGTATTTCAGGGCGAGATTGAGAAAGTTGATTTTCAAGTAAACTAACCCAGCCATCTTGTTGTCGTAAGTTATATGCCGCACTAAGACTGTCACCCATAACAAGTAAAGTAGAAGCTGAAGCAAATGAACTAATGAATAGCAGCGTGATTATTGTACCTAGTTGCCTTAATTGCTTTTTTAAAAACATATCAAACCTTTTTAGAGTGAATCACCATGGCTAGAAACACCGCGATTAAAGTGTCTAATTTAACTCATACAGTGACATCGAATACAGGGGATTTAACCATATTGAAAGGAATCAATATGGAAATCAAGGAAAGCGAGTCCGTGGCTATTGTCGGTTCATCAGGTTCAGGCAAGTCAACTTTACTAGGTTTGCTAGCCGGATTAGATGTGAATACATCCGGTGATATTTTTCTTTATGAACAAGAGTTCTCTAGCCAAACAGAAGAGCAAAGAGCACTCGCTCGAGGCCAATACGTTGGTTTTGTCTTTCAATCGTTTCATCTTTTGCCTAGCCTGCAAGCCATTGAAAATGTCATGTTACCCGCTGAACTAAAAGGCGATAAAGACGCACGCAAGAAGGCAGAAGTATTACTTGAGAAAGTCGGCTTGTCGCACAGGTTAACCCATTACCCGAATCAGCTGTCAGGTGGTGAACAGCAGCGCGTCGCAATTGCTCGTGCATTTGCTTCTAACCCTAAAATTTTGTTCGCAGACGAGCCTACAGGCAACCTTGATGAAGAAAATGGAAAGCTTATTATTAAATTGCTATTCGATCTTAATCAATCTCAAGGGACGACATTGGTGATGGTAACTCATGATAATGAACTTGCTAAAATGTGCGACCGTCAATTGGTCATGTCTGCAGGTCAGCTAACGGAAAAATCTTTATGAGTTTTACCTTTCGTTTAATGTTCAGAGATATTCGTAGTGGTGATTTGCTCACACTTCTATTGGCTTTGGTTATCTCAGTAAGCACAGTCACATCGATAGGTTTGTTCATTGATCGCTTACAATTATCCTTCGAACAAGAGTCTGCAAACCTTCTAGCGGCCGACCGTCTAATCCGCTCAGATGACATTATTCCAGCAGAATGGGAAACAGAGGCCAAAGAACTGTCTTTGCAAACCGCGCAAAGAACGTCTTTCACTACCATGATGTTCGCTGGTGATTCACTTCAGCTTTCTCAATTAAGTGCAGTTAGCGATGGTTATCCATTAAAAGGCGCTTATCTTGTCGACGACGTTTTATTTGGCACAGGTAAAAGTTCGACCGAAACGCCTAAGCAGGGAGAAGTTTGGGTGTCTTCACGTTTAGCTAGCTTGCTTAAAATTACCCTTGGTGATCAAGTTGAAGTGGGAGACGCCTCGCTTAAAGTCACAAAATATCTAGTGCGAGACCCCGGTTCCAGCACTTCTGCGTTTGCTATTTCTCCACGTGCCGTGATGAACATGGCGGATCTTGCGGCAACCAATGTAATTATCCCCGGTAGCCGAGTACGTTATTCTCTCTTACTTGCTGGAAATAAAGCTTCGCTTGAAGAATATGAAACTTGGATAACGCCACAATTGAATGAAGGCCAACGCTGGCAAACTCCCACTCAACGTGGTGAACGTATTGGTGATACTATCGGACGGGCAGAGTCCTTTTTGTTATTAGCGGGTACTTTAGCTGTAGTTATGTCTGGCGTCGCTATGGCGCTAGCTTCGGCTCGATTTGTAAAACGTCACTTGATGCAAGTCGCTATTTTAAAAACACTAGGCGCAACGCCAAAATTATTAGGACGATTATTCTTCCTACAGCTTTTTACTTTATTTCTTGTCGGTGCCGCGATTGGTTTGAGTATCGGCTGGGGCATGCAGGAAATAATAGCCTCTTTGCTGTCTGGATTAATGTCGACAACATTACCAGAACCCTCTATTAGTCGTTTATGGCTGGGTGCAGCGACTGGACTAATATCCATGGTGGCTTTTTGCCTACCGCTGATGTCTCACCTTATCAAGATTTCGCCATTATCTGTGTTGCAGCCTAATGCAAAAATTGAACTTAATACCTTTACCATTTACGTAATCGGATTCATCGGTATGTTTGGATTAATGTGCATGTACACCAATGGCTTCTTATTGCCAAGCATTATGACTGCTGCCATTTTGGGGATTGCACTGTTTGTTGCAGCCATTGGTTGGTTGGCTTTTAAACTTGGCCGTTCGTTGACGTCAGGAGCCACCAGCGGTTGGCAAATAGGTCTTGCTTCCTTATATAGAAGGTTGATACCAAACCTATTTCAACTTTTGGTATTCACGTTAATCATCATGCTTTCTTTGATTCTGATTGGCGTTAAATCCAGCTTGATTGCTGACTGGCAACAACAACTCCCAGAAGATGCTCCAAATCATTATTTATTCAATGTACAAGCGGACCAAATTGATCCGATTAATGACCAAACGACTCAATTGGGTCTCAAAAAATCTGATTGGTATCCTATGGTGCGTGGTCGTGTCACGGCAGTGAATGATCAAACCGTTCAATCCCTTTACCCTGACGAAAAGGGCGAGCCTGAGCTTTATGAACGAGAACTAAACTTAACTTGGTCAGACACGCTTGGAAAGGGCAACGAACTTGTCGAAGGCGATTTTTCTGCTGAAGGGCTTTCAGTCGAGCAAAAGGCCGCTAAAGAAGCAAACCTAAAAATAGGAGATAAGCTGACTATAAATATTGGTAGCAATATTGTCACCTTGCCTATTACTTCCGTTCGTACTGTTGACTGGGGATCAATGCAACCCAATTTCTATCTAATTTTGCCTAAGAGTGCGTTAGAAGATTATCCAGCCAATTTTGTAAGTAGTTTGTTTGTAAATGATATAGAAGCGCAGTATTTTTATCGATTGATGGCGAAATTCCCTACGGTTTCTATTTTGAATCTGGGCGATATTTTAAAGCAAATACAGACGATAATAGGGCAGTTGTCTCAGGCTATTCAGTTGGTGTTGTTTTGTATTCTTAGTGCTGGCGCTTTGGTGTTATTGGCTAGCGTTCGCTCGACACTAGAAGAACGCCTAGAGGAAGGTGCCTTGTTGCGAGTGCTAGGTGCTAGAGGTGCATTAGTCAGACAGGCGCTGTTGGTGGAATTTGGCGCTCTTGGATTCTTTGCCGGACTCATTGCCGCCATAGGCGCAGAAACCTGCTTATTTGGTTTGCAGGTTTTTGTGTTCAACGCCGAAGCGAGTTTTCACCCATTATTATGGCTGTTGGGACCCGCTATTGGTGTGGTAGTCATATCAACGATTGGTATATTTGCTAGTAGGACTGTGTTAAAAGTGCCGCCCATGCTTTTACTACGTGGGTTATAATTTAATAAAATAAGCACTTTTAAAATACTAGGCTGTTTAGATGTTTGTAGAAAAAACTGGCTATATTGTGAGCCGCCATACACGTGATGTTAGCGGTCACATTGAAATGAGCCTTTTTATAAAAACACCGGAAGGGACGGTAAAAGTCCTTCCGGATAGGCAGCTTAGCGTTTTTTTCACCGATGCACCGCTCGATAGTCTCCCAACTGATATAACGGGCGTGCAATGTTCTGAATCTGCATTGAAGTCATTCAATAACGAGCCAGTTGTGTTAGTTCAAAGCACTAGCCTAATGCTCCACCAGCAAATGATTAATTTGGTAAAGCGTAATGGCTTCTCTGTTTTTGAAGAAGATATTAAGGCTCACAATCGTTATTTGATGGAACGCAATATTAGAGGTGCAGTGCGTTTTATTGGTGTCCCCGACTCAAGTAATCAAACTTTTCGCCAAGCCAGGGTCATTGCTGGTGATTGGCAACCAGATTGGAACGTTTGGTCACTGGATATCGAAACCTCTGTTTCAACAAACACCTTGCTTTCCATAGGCATTACGTCACGAGATCAACGAGTCGCTTTCGTGGTAACCAACCAAGAGACCAGTTCTCCAATCATTCGTCGCTTCAGTGATGAGAAAAGCTTATTGCTGGCGTTTATTCGTTATGTGAAAAAGTATTCTCCAGACATTTTCATCGGTTGGAATTTAATCGGCTTTGATTTGCAATTTATTGATCAGCGCTGCCAGATTTTGGGGATTCGTCCGGCATTTGGTGTTAATGGTGAAAATTGGAACATTCGTTCATCCGATAACCAGGGCAAATACTTTGCCAGCATTCCCGGACGCGTTGCTTTAGACGGCATCACTTTATTGAAAGTGGGTGGTTATCATTTTGAATCCTACAGTCTAAACAACGTCAGTAACGAAATTCTTGATGATGGCAAGCTGTTGCATGGCAGTGAGCGCTGGCAAGAAATAGAAAGATTGCATCGGGAGGATTTAGACGCGTTTGTCGCTTACAACCTTCAAGACTGCGATCTTGTCATGCGCATCTTTGAAAAACTAAAGCTCATAGAATTACAACAAACTCGAGTAGATTTAACCGGTATTCCTTTTGAACAAACTGGTGGATCAGTCGCGGCTTTTGAAAACCTGTATTTACCTCGATTGCATTCGGCTGGTTGGGTTGCACCTGCTTGGAGTGACGATGACTTTGTCGCCAGTCCCGGCGGTTTTGTTATGTCATCGATACCTGGGCTTTATAAAAATGTATTGGTTTTTGATTTTAAAAGCTTGTATCCAAGTATTATTCGCACCTTTCACGTTGATCCTTTAGCCCGTATAGCCGCCCAACACTCAGCTAGCTTAGTTCAGGATAAATTATCAGTTACACAGCTTGTTCCCGGTTTTTTGGGAGCAAGTTTTGATCGCCAACAAGCTATTTTGCCCTCATTAGTTGGTGAGCTCGCTCAAGCAAGGGAAGAAGCCAAAAAAGTAGGTAATGGCATTTTAAGTTACGCCATTAAAATTATCATGAATTCCTTTTACGGCGTACTGGGTTCAAATGTCTGCCGCTTTTATCACGCCGAATTAGCAAGCTCTATCACCATGCGTGGCCATGAATTATTAGGTAGAACTCAAGTCTGGATGGAAGAGCGTGGCGCTCGAGTGATATATGGCGATACAGACTCTCTCTTTGTCACATTAAACAGCGAGCAAGAAGACCCTCAAAAACAAGGTGAGCGATTGCGCGATGACATTAATGCCTGTTTATCAAACTGGTGTAAGGAATACGCTCAGCTTGACTCCCATTTAGAGCTTGAATTTGAGCGAGTTTACGAACGATTTTTCATGCCTACAATACGCGGGCAAGAAGAAGGCAGCAAAAAGCGCTATGCAGGAAAATCAAACGGAGAACTTGTCTTTAAAGGATTGGAGGCCGCTCGAACCGATTGGACGCCTTTGGCAAGGCAGTTTCAGCGAACCTTGTTTGAAAAAGTATTTAGTGATGAAAACCCAATTTGTTACATTCAAGAGACTATCGCAAAACTTAGAGCGGGTGACTATGATGATCAGTTGGTTTACAGCAAGCAGTTGAGTCGATCGTTGTCTTCTTACACTAAAAATAAGCCACCGCATGTCAGAGCGGCCGCCATGATTGATCAAAAAAGAGCAGAGCAGGGACTCCCCCTAGAATACAACAAAGGTAGGAAGCGTGTTTATTACCTTTATCAGCGCTCTGGCGTGGTGCCTTATGAAAGTCCTGAGAATTTGATTGATTTGGATTACGAGCATTACATCGAAAAACAGATAGAACCTATTGCCGATAGCATATTGCCATTTTTCAAAACCAATATGGCAAGTTTGCTCTCGCAACAAATCTCTTTGCTTTAGTTTTTATTAAGCGATTAGATACGGATTCCGAACGCTGTTTCTGTGTTGTCTGTTGCTATTTTTGCCAGCTCTTCCAAAGAAATTCCTTTTAGTCTAGCAACCTCTTGCGCAACCCAAGGTAAATATTTAGGGTGATTTTTCTTTGGGCGTGGACGAATGTTGCGAGGCAATAAATAAGGCGCGTCGGTTTCAATAAGTAGTTTATTCAAAGGAATATGAGGCACAGAAGCTTGTAAGTCTGCTCCTCGGCGCTCATCACATACCCAACCTGTGATACCAATAAACAATCCTAGCTCTAAATACTTATCCAACTCGACTCGACTCCCTGTAAAGCAATGAATCACAGATTTTCTAGCTAAACTTGGGTACTTTTTAAGTATCTCTACCATCTCTTTGTGTGCATCTCTTTCATGTAGATACAAGGGAAGGCCGTGTTCAATTGCCAACGCTATTTGCTCATTAAATGCGTAAAGTTGTTCATTTGGTGTTGAATAGTTTCGGTTAAAATCAAGGCCTGTCTCACCAATAGCGACAGGTCTAGCGTCTTTAATAAGGGCAGAAAACTGAGTTTTACTTTCTGTATTCCACGTTTTTGCCTGATGGGGGTGGCAGCCTAACGTATTCCATATCGTAGGATGTTTCTGGCTTAACACCTGGATCTGCTTACTTTCCTCTAAATCAGAAGCAATGCATATCATGCCTTTAACACCAGCTTCTTGCATGTCGATCAGGGTTTGATCTAAATCATCTAGAAAATGGCTGTGATTGATATTTACTCCGATATCTATCATACCCCCCCCATCTCACGAGCTTCTTTTAAGCTTTTTATATACAGATCTTTGAGTGATTGCTTTGACATATCTTTGCTTGCAAGCATGCCAAAGGGGATTTTCTCCCATCGACCAGCTTCATACGCGACGACTATTTTTAAAATACCACCCAAATTACCTTTGTACTCCAGTAATGCGGATTTTATGTTTTCGTCAAGTGGTAAATCTTTTAGAAGTGTTGGCAGCTCTTCGTCTAGGAAGCTTGGTAGGTAAGAAAAAAGCCCTACTAAAAAAGCACCGTCTAACTTTGGGAACAACGCAGTAGAAAGGTTTTGGCAAAAACAAGCACGCGAAACCGCCATAGAAAATAAACAATCAGGCTTTCCCGACACACTGCCTAGCATAACAAGCCCAACCCATTTAATCAGATCTCTGACACCAATAATCTCGATTGCTCGCTGAGCATTAGAGACATTAAATTGACTGCGATAAATCACAGAATGTGTGAGTTTTATGATTCGATAGGTTAACGTTGGGTCTCGTTCAATGCATTCAGCTAATACTCTTGGAGATGATTCACGGTTGTTCAGCGCCACTAATAAATCAATCAAAATAGCTTTATACGCTAAGATGCGTTTGCCTTTAACTGATGTCATCTTATTGATGAAATTTCCACTAAATTGGCCTTCAGGAACATTTTCTAAAAGCTGCGCAAATTGTTCCGACTTTTCAATTTTATTTACCCAAAGATTTTTTGACGATAAGGCTGGATGTTTAACTCTAGTAATAACATCATCGACAGATAGATGATCCAAGGTAAGCATTACATAAGAGAAGATACTCAGTAAGGCAACAGTAAGCGCCTCAGGCTTAGGGTTTATAATGCCCAGCTGGTAGCCTTGAAGACGAAACTCAGATAACGTTTCAACGTGTTTTTCAGTTAATTCATTGGCACTCAAGAAAATAACCATATGAATGTTTGTTTGTAATGGTAGGGCCGAGAGTTCGGTTAAGCTAGTCTGAAAAAATATAGTTTTTTGCTGTGTTATTTCGGTAAGATTGGCATCTACAAACAAGGAGCTTAAAAAAGAAGCATCTTGCCCTTGAGTTACATTGCTTGGATGTAGTATGTAATAAGCGGTTGTTTCTGATAGTCGATTTACAACAGCTTTACGGCAAAAAAGTATATCGGCATCCTTCATTAAGAATCCTTGCAACAAGAGTTAACACAAAAAAATACTGTAAGATTTAGTCTTATAGAATATCATGGTTATAATGGATTAATGCCTTAATTTAAAAATGTTTGGAGTAATATATGGCAAGCATGTTAGACGCTGTAGACCAAAGAACCAAGTTAGTGGGTGAAAACCGCTTGGAACTTTTAATGTTCCGCCTTGGTGGAATGCAAATGTTTGCAATAAACGTTTTTAAAGTTCAAGAGGTGGTCATGCTGCCTAAGTTGAACTTGATGCCACATAGACATCCATCCGTGGCTGGCGTCACACATTTTCGAGGCAGAACGGTTCCTGTTATCGATCTCTCCGAATCTATTGGCATGAGACCGATTGACCGTACTCAGCCATGTAACTTAATTGTGACTGAATACAATAATACTGTTCAAGGATTTATGGTTGGTGAAGTTGATCGAATCATCAATATGAATTGGAATGAAATCTTACCACCACCAGATGGTACTGGGCGTCAACATTACTTAACAGCGATAACTCGAGTTAATGACCGCATTGTTGAAATTATCGATGTTGAGAAGGTTTTGGCTGAAATCTCACCTTATGACACCACTGTCAGTGATAACATTATAGATAAAGATCTGTTGACATTAGCCAAAGGCTTAGAAGTACTGGTTGTGGACGATTCATCTGTTGGTTTAGCGCAATGTCGCTCAACATTAGATTTTATGGGTATAACTGTTCATGAGGCTACAGATGGTAAACGTGGTCTTGAAAAGCTAAAGAAATGGGCTGATGAGGGTGAAATTGTTCCAGAAAAATTATTAATGATGATCACAGATGCAGAAATGCCGGAGATGGATGGTTATCGCTTAACTCGTGAAGTGCGTGAAGATCCAAGGCTTAAAGATCTATATATCGTTTTACATACGTCTCTTAGCGGTAGTTTTAACAAAGCCATGGTGCAAAAAGTTGGCTGTGATGATTTCTTGTCGAAATTTCAACCAGACAAGCTAGCATCTTTGATTCAAGAAAGAATTCGTAGCGTTGTTAATCAAGACTGATATAGAAAGACTACTGATTAATAATGATTTAATAAAGCATACAAAAAAGCAGACCTATGTCTGCTTTTTTGTTGTCTTTCTCCATGGCTAGGAGGGGTGTTTTATCTTATGCCAAGTATTGAAATGTTTTTTTTATTGTTCTTTATTGGTGCAGCAACAGGTTCAATAGCTTCCGTTATTAAAATAGCGCCTGCACTTATTGCCATTCCCGCCTTATACTTTTTTTTGCCTGTGTTTAATTTGTCTTTTGAACTTCTCATGCTTCCAGCAATTGCTACTTGCATCACAGCGTTTATCCCAGCTCATCTTTATGCTTGGATAATTTCTATGAAAAAGGGAGAGGTTGATTCACAGCAGCTGATCAACTTCGCTCCAGGTATTGCTATGGGCGGTGTAATAGGCGCACAAATACTGTCTCTTAGTAGCTTGTTTGTCTTCAAAATTGCTTTCTCGTTAATAGCCCTCATCGCTGTTACAAACGTTTTCTTTCTAGCTAGGCCAGAAAAAATATATGTAGCGCAAGTAGGGAAAACATGGAATTTACCCATTGGCCTAATTATTGGTGTATTGTCTCTTATGGCTGGCAATTGTGGCCATGCACTAGGCTGTTTGCTATGTAGTTTTAAGAAAGTCGAGGCAAAACTGCAGCAAGGCACATCGAATGGTTTTGTTGTTTTTGCCTCTATTGCAGCAATGATCGGCTTCATTTACCCCGCTCAAACGTTTGACCATATTGGATTATCTGGTTTTGCTGGTGCAGTACATTTACCTTCAATGATTATTTTGTCGTGTAGTCATTTGTTTTTTTATTGGCTGTGCCATAATCGAGGTAATGAGCTGGATAAAAGCGTCTTATCGATCAGCTTCGTTGTATTTATTGCTTTTTCTGTCCTTCGCCTATGGATCTCATGACGTATTTTTCCGTGTGGGATGTTAATTTGTGGTACCTAGTTCAAAAAATAAAACTGACACAAAACGTCTATTCAGATACGAAACTAAACAATATCAAGCTTTAATTAGCTTGGTTTTTTCATTATTGGCCCCAATTTATTGGCTTATAATAGAGTAAGAATTCCAACTCAAAAGGTATAGCATGAAAAACACGAGCGACTATGGCGTATTGATGATGAACTTGGGGACACCAGATGCTCCACAGACACCTGAAGTCCGCCGTTTCCTTAGAGAGTTTCTTTCTGATTCTCGTGTTGTAGATTTAAGCCCATTAATTTGGAAGCCGATTCTTAATCTTATTATTCTCACCATACGCCCACCAAAAGTAGCTAAGATTTATCAACAAGTTTGGATGGATGAAGGTTCACCTCTTCTAGTGTTAAGCGAAAGATTAAAAGAAAAGGTAAAAGAAGCTTTATCGGAAAAAACAGGTCAAACAGTTCCTGTTGAACTGGCAATGACTTATGGCAATCCAAGTGTTGAGTCGGCAGCAAATAAATTAAGAGAGCAGGGTGTCAAAAATATAATTGTTGTTCCTATGTACCCTCAATTTTCGGCTACGACCACTGCAGCGGCTTATGATAGATTAATGAATTCGCTAAAGAGTTGCCCTCATTGGCCATCACTACAACTGCTTCACGATTATGCTGATCATCCCATGTACATCAAGGCGCTATCTAATTCGGTTCGTGCGCAATGGGACAAGCAGGGGGAAAGACGTCATCTTGTTTTGTCTTACCACGGCATTCCAAAACGTTACGTTACAAATGGCGACCCTTATGCGCGTCGATGCGAAACAACCAGTCGACTGGTTGCGGAGGAGTTGGAATTGGGGGATCACGAGTGGACACATGTTTATCAGTCTAGATTCGGTCGCGAAGAATGGTTGAAGCCTTACGCTGATGCCACACTGAAAGCTTTACCTTCGATGGGGGTGAAAAAAATTAACATTATCAGTCCCGCTTTTTCAATCGACTGCATTGAGACTCTAGAAGAAGTCACTCTAGAGCTGGGTGATGAGTTTAAGAACAATGGTGGTTTAGCGTTTGACTACATTCCTGCGTTAAACGATACACCAGATCAAGTAGCTTTATATGTTAATTTGATTGAGCAAAATACTAAGCAGTGGACGTAAAATGACGTTAAACAGTTCACAGATTCAAGCAATTGCTTTTGATGCAGACGATACACTCTGGAGAAATGAGGATATTTTTATTCATGCTCAGGATGAGTTTATTAATTTACTATTGCCATATCATGATGAAAGCTACGTTCGTTCCCATCTAGGTGAAGTGCAGATTAATAATTTAGAACATTTTGGTTATGGTATAAAAGGCTTCACTTTATCTATGATCGAAACCGCTATTGAGCTAACTGAAGGTCGCATCACTGGCAACGAAATACATGAAATTATACAGCTTGCTAAATGTATGCTGGCTTCACCAGTGGAGCTGTTACCGAATGTAGAGAGCGTTCTTTCTCAACTAAAAGGACGGTTTCGTTTATTGGTTATTACTAAAGGCGACCTACTTGATCAAGAAAGCAAACTGGCAAGATCAGGTGTTGCCGATTATTTCGATGCCATTGAAATAGTAAGTGATAAAACTTCCGCAGCTTACCAACAAATACTTCAACGCCATAAGATTTCTGCAGAACATTTCCTAATGGTTGGTAACTCATTAAAATCCGACATCTTGCCCGTTTTAGATCTCGGTGCCCAAGCGCTTCATGTTCCTTATCACACCACTTGGGACCATGAGAAAGTTGCAGACGAGACACTATTGCATTACCCGCAACTGGGAACTCTCAGTGATTTAGCTCAAGTTACTGATTGGTTAAATCTTTCGACTACTATGGACAAAAAGGCAGTATGATGAAATATATAAAGGCAATTGTTTGCTCACTCATTCTTGTTTCTACATTAGCTCAAGCAGAAGAAAGTACACTTGATAAGGCAAAAGAAGGGGCTCAAAAGTTATGGGAGAAAACCAAAACAACAACGTCTGAAATAGCCGATACCACCGCAGAAAAAGCATCTGAATTTGGTGAGAAGGCATCAGAGCTTAGCAGTAAAGCATCTAAAAATGCTAAAGAAACCGGCACAGTAGTTTGGGATAAAATGAAAGAGGCAGGAACAGCAACAGCTGAGGGTGCAAGAAAAGGTGCCTCAAAAATCCGCAGCCTAGCAGGCCAAGAAGATTGTGAAAAATACAGTACGTCTTGCAGTAAAAATAAAGAGTAACCTGTGCAGGAAAAAGACAACAACTCTCCAGCAACATCCTCTAGCAACTGGGAACAAGAGTTCCTAGATCAGAGCGATGATGCTCATATTAAATCTGCTAAAATTCGCTATCGTTGTCCAAAATGCGAGAGTTTATTGGTTTTAAAAGAAGGCGCCAATGGCGCATTCTGGGGCTGTGAATCTTATCCTGTCTGTAACTACACAGCGAATAATGAAAACGGTAAGCCAGTCAGAGCAAAGCGCTACCTTTGTCCAGCTTGCCAGTCTCCACTAAGAAGAAAGACTTTTAAGGATAATGCCTTTTGGGGCTGCTCAAATTATCCAGAATGCAAAGTTACCGTAGAAGATGATAATGGCGTTCCTTCAAGTACCAAAAAATACCCTTGCCGCGCTTGCGGACACTATCTTGTCAGAAAAAAAAGTAAAAATGGGTACTTTTGGGGCTGTATTACTTATCCTGTGTGCACCAATACTCTAAATGATGATAAAGGCTTACCGATATTGAAAAAGAAACGCTGACAGTTTTAAGTACATTATCCACTCAATGTTGCTTACCAATATCAGTTAACGCATTATCGATATTATCAAATTGAAATTCAAAGCCTTGTTTTTCTAACTTTTGAGGAACAACCTTCGCACCTTCGGTTAATAACGAGGCCATTTCTCCAAAAACAAGATCAAGCGGCCACCTAGGTGTCGGTAAAATAGCAGGGCGCTTTAATGACGCCGCGTATGATTTCGCAAAATGTTTTTGCTCAATCAGTTGTGGAGCTACTAAGTTATAAATCCCTGTGTAGGACACATCGAACATAGCATTTGTAATGGCTTTAATCACATCAGCTATGTGCACCCACGAAAACCATTGTTTGCCGCCAGCGATAGGACCTCCTAATCCACACAAAAATGGTAGGCGCATTTTCTCTAGCGCTCCACCAATCCCTAGCACAACTCCTAATCGAAATATCACCACCCTTGTATCATCATTCGAGAAAGCTTTTGCTGAATTTTCCCAAGCTGCGCAGAGATCATGGGAGAATCCCGATTTTGGTGGTGTGTTTTCATAAAAAACTTCATTTCTTGCTACACCATAATAACCAACTGCTGACATTGAAATGACCGTCTTAGGTGGATATTTCAAAGCTTCCTTGACTTTATTTGTCAGATTTATTCGACTTTCAAATAGAACTTCTTTGCGCTTTTTAGTCCATGGCTTACTGGCAATGTTTTCACCGGCAAGATTGATAAAAACATCTATTTTTTCTTCTAATTCCGCTAACGATGCCAATGTTAATTGTCTAACTCTAGCATCTAGCCGGTTATCCACTTTTCTCACAAAGGCATAGATTTTATGATTGTCTTTTAATAGTGCGGCGAGCAAAGATTGACCAATAAACCCTGTCGCTCCAGATAATAGAATATTCATTTCATCGTGCTCCATGTGTTGCGATAATGATTGTATTACGCATAAAAAATGAAATAGGATCAATAACTTCCTAAATCTAACTCATAATCTACTTTTTGCCCGATTTGATCAGAAGATTTTAAGGTTTTTTGCTCTGCACCTTCTTTTTCTGACATAGGATGGCTAAAATGGGGAATCGAGAAACATTAGGTATCAAAATGCTACGCAAAGAATACGATCACATCATTCTTCTTGCACATGGAAGCCCTGATCCCCTTTGGAAACTGCCCTTCGAATCGCTCTATCATCAAGTGGCACAAACATATGGTGAAGGCAATGTAAGTTTGGCTTATATGGAACTTACGTCTCCATCTTTAGAAGACGTTGTAGGCATGCTAGGCGCAGAGACTCGTAACGTTGCTGTGTTGCCACTGTTTTTAGCAGTCGGACGTCATTTAAGACATGATGTACCTGCGCAAATAGCTACATTGCAAAAAGACGATTTACACATAGAGTTGCTACCTCCAATTGGAGATGATGCGCTAGTAAAACAGGCCATGCAAACTGTTGTTGCTAATCATTTAGGTAAGGTTTAAACATGCCATTAGTTTTCGTTAATTCATGGAGCCCGATGAATGCTATTTAGACACTTACCTGATGAAATATTTCAGGCATTAAGCGGCTCTAATAGAGCATTGATTGAAGCGGTATTGAATGATCTTGCTGATGTTTTTTATGATCACGCAGAAGATCCAATAAAAGACAAATCTACCATCATAGAATCGATAGAAGACACACTGCATAAGTTAGATACGCTTGCTTGGCATGATGACCAAAAAGAACCCTTTGATTCGCCGAAAACCATTCACGATTATGCCTTAAGAATCTACCATCGCTTAGTGAATACTGGTTGGCTAGTAGAGGAGCAGGAGCTGTATCGGGTCAGCGTATTGATGACTCCACAAATTTCCATGTTACTTCGTTCTCTAGTCGAAATCAGCCGACACGGTAAACGCAACTACGGTGCAACCGTATTAAGTATTCTTAGTAACTTAGAGTCTGTTGCCAAACATCCCGTAGAACGTGGCGTAACATTACGCCAATCAGCGGAAGCTTCTAGAGATTTCTCGGCACATTTAAACCAGATATTGCTTGGCATACGCAGTCTACAGCGGGAGTTGTTTGCAAGCCGAGATCCTAAAGCTATTGTAGCAGGCTTCTTTGATTTATTTGTCGAAGGTATATTGATTGCCGACTATAAAACTATCAAAACAAGTAACAACCCATTTCGCTTTAGACGCCAGATTCTTGAATTAACGCAAGAATTTTTGAGTAATCCAGAAACCATGGGGCAGGTTGCTCAGTGCTATGTTGATCAGCAGCTGATTACTATGGCTGAAGCACAAGCCATGGTAGAAAAAGATTGCCGTGACATCATTCAAACCTTTAGCAACATCGAACAACGCTTAGAGCGTATTGATGAATATCGCTATCGTTTAGAAAAACGTGCGGCCGACACGGCTCGCTACATGGACAGTTCTAGACCGGGTATGGCGAACAAAGTGGCTGGCATCATTACTGATGTGGCGAAATATGACAAGTTGCCAATTTTAAAAGAAGTTATTGGTTCACGTTTTATTGGCATGGCTTCAGCGGCACAACCAACAAAACGTCGTGAGCCACCACCACCTCGTGTCATGACGCCTTCAGAAGTGTCTGCTGACGCAATCAGAATGCGCGATCAGCAGCGCCGCTTCCATGAAGCTCGACAAGTTACTATTCCAAAAATGCAGAGTTATTTAGATAAGCAGATCGCTTCTGGAGATAGTAAGCATATTTTGGATTTCACCATCGAATCGGTAGAGGACTTTGTGTGCTTTGACCATTTACGTTATGTCGGCTCTCTCGGCGTGAGCGCTAAAAAAATAGAAGATTTATTTGAAGTACAGTTTACTAATCAGTATTTGGATGTGCATAACTTCGTTGAATGTCGCGAATTTACTGTCGTACGTAGGAGCAAAGCGTAATGCTTAGAGAATTAAAAAAAGTCGTTGAAGAGTCCGGCAAAGACGCTCAAGAATTCCAACAGACAGCAAACTTTGTAATTGCAAATCAATTTGCTAGCGCCTACAAACATGGTCAGCGGAAACATTATTTGCTTTTAGAGTCTTATCAGGACTACTTCGATAACTTATTCGACGCGTTAGGTATGAAGCTTTACATCAACGAGAATGAACGTCTTGCCGGTGTTTTACCCATCCAGAAAGAAGCATTTGTCCGTTTGAAAACTGATGAAACGCTATTTTTATTGGTTCTTCGCCAAATTTATGAAGAAAAAATAGAAAATTTTGAAGTTGATAATGGCTTTGTCGCAACCAATACTCACACCATTTTAGACAGATTTGTTCAGCTGGTTAAACGTGAAATTCCAAATGAAACACGCTTCAAAGACATCTTAGCTTTGTTCAGCCGTCATGGGATTGTCATTCGCGGCAAATCTTATGAGGAAGACAGCAAGAATCAAATGATCAACATTACTCCGGTAGTAAGATTGATCGTAACCGAGGCGTATCTAAGACAGTTAGAATCTTTCAATGGCACCGATCCAGGTGAAGATGAAATTGCTGATTCAGATGCTGAAACAGAAACAACGCAAGAAACCAATCAAGACTAGGGCCAAAATATGAAAAAGTTAAATCGAATCGTATTAGTAAATTGGTACCTACTTGGTGCAGAAGAAATTAATATTCGAGGTAATACTGCGATTATCGGACCTACAGGTTCTGGTAAATCGTCTTTACTTGATGCTATTCAAACCGTATTGACAGGTGCCAGCAAACGTCACCTTAACTACAACGCCAGTGCAAACGATGGTAAAGCCAGTGGCCGTAGCATTCGTTCTTACATATTGGGGATGATAGACTCAGGTCAAGCCAACTCAAAAGCCTTTGGAACACAACCAAGACAGGATGCAACAAGTTATCTCGCATTGGTTTTCGAAGACAGCATTACAGGTAAAGAATCAACTGTAGGTTTAGCATTAAGTGCATCCTTAGCGTCTCCTGAAGAAGATGTGCTTGGGCGTTTTGTACTTTCAAACTTTGGCGCCAGAAAATCAGATTTTATTGACGCGATGGAAGGCAAGAGCTACAAGGCTAAACCTTGGATTGAAGTACGCGAAACGATGAAAAAAGTCTGCCTAGACCCTTACATTAAATCAGGCAGCGCATCAGCAACTCAATATATCAACCGCTATCTTGAAGAGCTAAGCCCAAGCCCAGATCACTTGATCACACTGGACAGTTTCCTTAAAAACTTCAAAAACGCTTTAAAATTTGTACCGATTGCCTCTCCAACACGCTTTGTGCAAGATTTCGTCTTGGCAGAAGCGCCACTGCAAGTTGGTGCTTACCAAAAGTCTCTGCATGAGTATCGTCACTTAGAAGCTAAAACTCTTGAAGTCTCTAAGCGTATTGATGATTTAAAACTTATTCAGCAAGACTGTGAGAAAAAGCATCAGCAAGAACAAAGCGCAATCAATTATCAATGGATAGCAACCGAAGCACGTTTCGATGAGCTGGGTAGCAAACAAGATGATATTCAAGACCAATACGAGCTGCAAAAAGAGCGCGAAGAAGAGATTGAAGAGGAGCTAGCAACTCAAGGTAGCCTATTAAAGCAACTGCAAGGGCAGCTACTTCGTTTCGAGCAACAGTATGAGCACTCTGATGTTGGTTTGAAGCTTCAGCAATTAGAGCAAAATAAGAAATTGCTCACTCTGCAAGGTCAACAAGATCAAAAAGCCATACTGCAAGTTCGTCAATTAACCTTATTATTATCGGCGCTTAACTCTTTTGAAGATTTGCTCTCAAAAGAAACCAACGCCTTAGTGAAAGAATTTGCTGCATTCAATGGCTTGATCACGGAAGAAGGACGAGTAGAAGGCAACCTGAAACCATTAACTCAGAAGCTTATTGCTCTTAATGAGATTTTAGACAGAGAGAAATCTCAGGTTTTTGGCCAGCGTTCAGAGCTAAACCGTACGATCCTGAATTTAAAAGATGAGTGCAAACAACTAGAATCGGATGTCTCTTCTTTGAAAGGCGGCGTTAGCCCACTCTCCCAAAATACAAAACGTCTAATTGCTTTATTAAAAGACGCTAATATTACTGCTACACCATTGAGTCATTTATCCGAAGTGACCGACAGAAAATGGCAAGATGCTATTGAAGGTTATCTTGGGGCTCAGCGTGAAGCATTAATTGTTGAACCTGAAGACGCAGAAGAGTCCATTCGTATATTCCGTGCTCATCGACGTCAATTAATGGGATGTCGAGTTATCGATACGACGCAAACACGACTTTGGTTAAACCGTGGCGACAACAATTCTGCATTGCGTTTCATTCGCTGTAATAATGATCATGCTCAAGCTTATCTAAATCGTCGTTTGGGTGGCATCAAGCCTGTAGATACAGAACGAGAATTGCTGCGCGAAGACAGTGCCATGACAGCAGATGGCATGTTAAAACTTGCTGGAACCATTTCGACTATTCGCTTTGTGCCGCACATGATGGTCGGTATCAATACCGAAGGCATGCGTGAGTCTCGCGAAAAACAACTTGCAAGCCTAAGTGGCGAGCTGATGAATTTCCTTAAGGTGGATCAACGTCTTGAGCAGGCTGATTCCTTGTTAGGTCGCGTTATGGCCAACAATCAATTTGATGCAGAAAGTATTGGTAATGCCAGCCATACCGTTACGCGTTTAACTCAAGAATTAGAATCGGTTGATGCTGAAATCTCACAATTGCAAAAGCATGACGATACAGAACTACAAGAACGCATCGAAGAGCTTAAATTGCGCATTGCAAATGTCGAACTGGATCAGAAAAAATTAGATCGTGAGCGTCAACAAATTGCTGAGCAGTTTGGCGCATTGAATACGCAAAAGAGTCAGCTAAGCTCTGCATTGTCGGCTCTTGATGAAGAGCGCAATCGCCTGACATCTAATCCAAAATACGATGCCGAATTTGCAAGCGAACGTTACGCTTTATTAGAAGGCAGTATGGTAAATGGCGCGGCTATTTATAAAGAGGCTATTAGTCGAGCAGACAAAGCCAGCGAAAAAGCTCGCAGCTTTGATCAAAAGGTTCGTAAAGAAGTTGCGGATCATTATGGCAAATATCATCATGCGAATTTAGACAACGATGTACAATTGGATTACTTGGAATCTAAGTTTGAAGAGTTCGAGCACTATGTTTCTTATCAAATCGATATTTTGAGTGAAACAGAGTTGGCGAAATACGCCAAGCGTGCAGAATTGGCTCGTAAAGAAGCAGAAGAAACATTCCGTTCAGACTATGTGTCTAAATTGAAAGACTCCCTTGATCAAGTTGCGCACATTATTCGTGAGCTTAACCACAGCTTGAAGCGTCGCCCATTTAACCAGGAAATCTATCAATTCCGCTATTATCCAAATGGCGATATGAAAGACATTCTAGATCTTGTTGAGCGCTTTAGTGCGCAAGATCAAGCCAATGTAGGCGGATTATTCGATCCACATTTAAGTAATGATCCTGATCATATTCGTGCTATTGCGTCTATTCAGGAACTTATATCTGATGATGAAAAACAACAAGATCTTGCTGACTACCGTAAATTCTATAACTTCGAAGTAGATATTTTAGACGCGGAAGGAAATAAGAAAACTACGCTGAGCCAGCGCATTCAAACGGGTTCAGGTGGTGAGCACCAAATCCCGTTCTATTTGGCGATTGCTGCTGCCTTATCTACTACCTATCGCTTACATGAAACCATGGAAGGCGAGATCGTTGGTGGTTTCTCATTGGCTATGTTCGATGAAGCTTTCAATAAAATAGATATGGTGAAGACATCTACGTGTATGGGGTTCATGAAAGACATCGGCTTACAGGTTATCGCAGCAGCGCCAGACGATAAACGCGCTGTAATGGCTGCCAATATGGATACGATTATTAGCGTATGGCGTGAAGGCGGAGCGGTATCTATTGACGTAGCTTACCCGAAAGAAAAGGGCCAAGTTTTACTAAATGGGCAATCGGACAACTTAGCAACTCTGGCATGATAGAGAATGACATGATCATACAAAATCAGATAGACCAACGTATCAATGAAAAATTGGATGTACATCATATGACGCTCGAAAACGAGAGTTATATGCATAATGTACCAGCAGGAAGCGAGTCACATTTTAAGTTGGTTCTAGTGAGTGATGCTTTCGAAGGTAAGAGACTAGTTCAGCGTCATCAGCTTGTTTATGGAGTACTGCAAGACGAGATGACAAAGATTCACGCTCTTGCTATGCATCTATACTCAATTAAAGAGTGGAGTGAGCGCAACGCGCTTGCTCCTTCATCGCCAAAATGCCACGGAGGCGAGCAGGGCGAATAACCCTAACTCGGTCAGCTAATGAGTATTTCAATCACTGTTAATGATGTCAAAGATATAGCTACAATCACTATTGTTGGAAGTTTTGATTTCTCTTTATTTAATGAGTTTAGGGCAGGCTACTCTGATCTTAATAAACCTTATAAAACCTACGTGGTTGATATGAGCATGGTCGAGTATTTAGATAGCGCTGCTCTTGGTATGCTGTTAAGTATGCGCAATGCCATTGAGGCAGACTGTAACATTCAATTAACCGGTGCTAATGCCTTTATTAAAAACATCCTCATGATCTCTCGTTTTGATAAACGCTTTGATATTCAGTAAAGGCTAGAAAGATGAAATTATTATGCGTAGACAGTGAACCAGTTTATCGCGAAATTATTTCTTTATGCGCAGAGAAAGAAGGCGTGAAAGTCAAAAGTGTAGCCAGTTACGAAGAGGCTATTCTTGCATTTGAAAACTACGCTCCCGATATAGTTACTCTTGATGTGATTGTAAAAGGTGGTAGTGGCTATAATTTAGTCCAAAAACTTAAAGCCTTGTCAGGCAGCCGTTTTGTTCCGATGATTTTTCTTGCTTCTCATACAGCTGATTCAGTAATGGATAAGTGTTTTAAAGCAGGCGCGGATGACTTCATTCCCAAGCCATTTAATGAGGTGCTTTTCAATATTCGACTTAAAACGCACATGCGTCATGTCGAGCTAATGAAAGAAATGTATCGAAAAAACAAAGCGCTGACTTACTATCAAACGATGATAGAGCGAGAGCATGAAATGGCTCATCATGTACTTGATCATATTCAAACTCGAAGTGAAAAAAACTCTGAACAAGTCGCCATTACTAGGTTATCTGCCGCCAGCTTTAATGGGGACTTAGCCTTAGTCAAAACTCGCGCAGATGCTGCCCGTCTTGTTTTTGTAGGAGATTTTACGGGACATGGCTTGCCAGCTTCGATTGGCGCTTTACCCGTCATGCAAACATTCTTTGATGCTGTTGATGATTTGGTCTGTGTAAATGAGTTAGCAGTTCGGATTAATCGAATACTGTTCAGTATATTGCCCGATTATATGTTTTGTGCAGGCTATCTCATTCTTATGACACAAGAAGGTGAAATCACTTATTGGGGTGGAGGAATGCCTAATGCTTTTATTAGGCGCTCCAATAGCTCAGTGGACTATTTACAGTCCAATCATATGCCGCTTGGCATTCTTTCTGCCACTGAGTTCGAAGCAGACTTACAAAGCAATAAGTTAAACGCGGGAGACACGTTGATTATTGTATCTGATGGAGTTTTAGAACTTAAAAATTGTCACGAAGAAATGCTTGGAGATAATAAGGTCAAGACCCTTATATCGAACGCTTATGCTGAAAAAAGCCTAATTACTGCGCAACAAATCATAGAGCAGCAACTTGCTGAGTATTTAGGTGAATCAGAGCAACTAGATGATATTACTCTCGTTGCTCTTAGGAGTCCTTGTTTGTAATGGCAAAGTTACAAACAAGTCGCTTCAATTAAGACCTTTTACTACCTTTCTTCTTGTTGTTATTGCCTTTCGCTTTAGGTTGAACCTTTGGAAATGGTCGCTTTTCAGGTTCCGTACGCAGTACTAAAAACAAATCTGTAACCACTTCTGGAATCTGAGCAATACATGAATTGGTTAACTTTTCGCTTTCGCGAATTTGAACAACTTCTTCATCATCAAACAAATCAGACGCAACCATGATTGGTAATAACAACTCGGCAACGACTTCTTCTTTCTCCGGTTCAAACCAATGACTCTCTGTCATGAACACACCTTCCATAAAACCGGTAGCCCATTCCTGCAATTCACTTAGTTCTTCTGGTGACGAGGCCATTTCAAGTTCGCAAGGCACCATAAATCCATCTTCCGACTCTAACTCTTTTTGAATGTCGATAAAAAGGCGTGAGAGGTACTGAAGTATTTGCTTCTCTTGTTTTTCATTTTCAAATTGCGGAGTGTCTTCAAAAATAACAGGCAGCCACTTATCTTCGGCTGTCAGAACAGGACAAATAGACAGTGCCGTTAAGAAGCCATGAGCCATAACAAAGTTCTGACATTCCTCATGAACTTGATCCGACTCCAAAAAATTTTCTAACGTCTCTAACTCAAGATCATCAAGAGGTTGGTGTGCCATGCAAATGTTTCCCTAATACAAATTAAGTGACTGATTCTAGCGAAAAGAAGGCGAAAAATCGATGCAGAAAGTATCGTGTTAAGGGATAATTCGCAAATGAATCTAAAGAAGCACACACTTTCACGTCTAGGCTACTCAGAATATCGTCCTTTGCAAGAACAGGCGATCGATGCTTTATGCGCAGGACGTGACGTTTTACTAGCTGCACCAACTGGTGGCGGGAAATCTTTGGCATACCAAGCTGCTGGACTTATGCGAAATGGTGTTGCTGTCATTGTTAGTCCTTTGCTATCGCTTATGTCACAGCAAGTAGAAGAATTAAACAAAAAAGGCATACGAGCCAAGTTTCTTAACTCTACTTTGAATCCTGGCGAACAAGATGATCTCATTTGGGCATTGCGGCATCAGCATATTGACTTGCTTTACTTATCACCAGAAAAGCTTGTTCAACCTTCGGTCATAGGCTTTTTACACAGCTTTGAAATTTCGTTATTTGCCATTGACGAAGCTCATTGTATTTCTCAGTGGGGAAATTTTTTTAGGCCAGAATACAGTCAACTTGGCCAGCTAAAATCTTCATTCCCCGACGTTCCTATTATTGCTCTTACTGGCACCGTCGATCAAAAAACCATGCTGACGATTCAAGAGTCGTTGCAACTTCAAAATTGCCTGCTGCTACGCAATAGTTTTGATCGTACCAATATCAAGATTCAGATAGCGCAAAAAAGAAAAGCCAAACAGCAGATTTTGTACTTTCTGCATCATGAAGTTCCAGGCGAAACAGGCATTATTTATTGCCGCTCTCGGAAAAAAACTGAAGAGCTAGCAGGGTGGTTGAGCAAACTTGGCTTACCTAGTTTAAGTTATCACGCAGCTATGTTGGAGGAAGACAAACAAAAGAATCACAAGATCTTTGCTGAGCAGCAGGGCACCATAATGGTGGCAACCACTGCTTATGGTATGGGTATTGATATTGCTCATGTACGATTTGTTGTTCATTTAGACTTGCCAAGCAGTCCTGAGTCTTATTTTCAAGAAGTCGGGCGAGCAGGACGTGATGGAAAACCGGCGAAGTCTTTGTTGCTATATGGTTTGCAGGATATGCTTCAAGCACAACAACTGGCAGCACTGCAGCCTTTGGCGGCAGAAAGAGAAATACAACATTTAGGCAGTTTGTTTCGTATTTTAGAAGGACGTGGCTGTAGACGACAAAATTTGCTATCACATTTTGATGAGAGCATCCCTGCTTGCCAACATTGTGATCGCTGTCTTTCAAACAAATCTGAACAGAATATGACGACTGCTAGTCAGAAGCTTTTATCGCTGATTTATCACACAAAAGGACTTCAGCCTTTTTCGCTACTTATCCAAATTTTACTTGGGAAGAAAACCAAAGTAGTTTCGGCCGTTGGGGCAGAGTCGTTACCATTATTTGGCAAAGGCAAAGAGTTAAGTGAAGTGCAATGGAAATCAGTTATAAGGCATTTAATTGCCTACGATTATATTACGCTTGGAGTACATAGTGTTTTTGCCGTACATATCAACGAGAAATCACGGAGTGTACTTCAAGGAAAAACACAAATAATCATTCCTAGTGAGCATTATTACCCGGTCCTTCAAGAAGAGCATCTTGCAATAGACGGCATAAATTGGCATAAAATATTGGCTTGGAAGTATAGCTACGGCAAACTGGACTTAAGTGATACCCAACTTAGGTTAATTTGCTTGCATAAGCCAAACTCTATTGCTTCATTGAGTCGCTTAACTGGTTTATCAAAAGAAAAAGTGGCTGATTTTGCTGAGTCGCTCATTAAAATCATTCATGAGGTAGATTTAAAAGAGAAAGCTACATTATGCCCTTAACCTCTCGACAGACGAGCTTAAACTACGACGAAGATGTGTTGAGCATCATTATTGAAAAAGCCGATCATTGCTTTGATAAAGCTGATGCGTTTTTTGGTAATAAATTTAAACGCTCGTCATGTAATTTAAAGCAAAGAGGCAGGGCTGCAGGTACCGCACATCTGCAAAAAAATGAACTGAGGTTTAACCATTTCATGTATCAACAAAGCCCGGCTGAATTCTTAAACACCGTTGTTCCACATGAAGTTGCTCATATCATTGTATTTCAAATCTACGGTAACACGGTGAAACCTCATGGCAAAGAGTGGCAAGCTGTTATGCTTAAGGTATATGGCATCCGACCAAATCGAACACATACCTTTGATGTTCCTCCACAAAAGCAAGCCTTTGAATACCACTGCTCCTGCCAAAAACATCAATTTACTAAACAGCGTCACACCAGAGCTCAGCGCGGTGTTGAATACATCTGCAAAGGTTGTCGCTCAACATTACAATTTATAAGCAAAGATAACTGATAACCTATATAAACAGTGAGAAAGTGATTTTTTATACACTTTTGCCTTATATTATCCATTTTTGATGCGGTAGCTTCATGCTTATAGTAATATAGTCGCGTTTTGTTTACAGCGTATATATGATGGATTTATCTACTCGACCTAAAGAAAAGTTAGAGCTGAACAAGCTCCAAAAACGCCTTCGCAGATTAACCGGCCAAGCTATTGCTGACTTCAATATGATTGAAGAAGGTGACAAAGTGATGGTGTGTTTATCTGGAGGCAAAGACTCTTACACTATGCTTGAAATTTTGCGGAACCTTCAGGCTAGCGCACCTATAAATTTTAGTATTGTTGCTGTGAATCTAGATCAGAAGCAACCTGGCTTTCCTGAGCATATCTTACCTGCTTATCTGGAAGAGCTAGGTGTGGATTTTCATATTTTAGAACGCGATACTTACAGCATCGTAAAAGAAATTGTGCCTGAGGGGAAAACCACTTGTGGCTTATGCTCTCGTTTGCGCCGTGGTTCCTTATACGGTTTTGCTGAGGAAATTGGAGCGACTAAAATCGCACTTGGCCATCACAGAGATGATATTCTTGAAACATTATTCTTGAATATGTTTTTTGGTGGTAAGTTAAAGTCTATGCCACCAAAATTGCTAAGCGATGATGGTAAACATATCGTTATCCGTCCTCTTGCTTACTGCAAAGAAGAAGATATTGAAGCCTTCTCTGTGATGAAGGAATATCCTATTATCCCTTGTAACCTTTGTGGCTCTCAAGAGAATTTACAAAGACAAGTCGTAAAAGACATGTTACAAAAGTGGGAAAAAGAATTTCCTGGTAGAACGGAAACCATGTTTTCTGCTATTCAAAATGTCGTTCCATCGCATTTGGCAGACACAAAACTATTCGACTTTAAAGGGTTAAAACAGTCGCCCGCGGCCTTTGACCGATTAAATATTATTTCATTATAGGATAATAGAAATGAACCTAACGCATAAAGCTCTATTGTTAACCGTCGGTATTTTAGGGTCTTCTATCGTCAATGCATCATCCGCTGGAGTTAGTCTAACGAATGATACAGTAAAAGGTGATATTAACTTGAATATGGGAGCGTTCGGCGTTAATGGCGGCGTTACTCATAATGATGACAAAAATACCTCTACTGCACATATAGGTGTCACTGTTGAAGACTCAGATACTAGTGGACCGCTTCAAGCAGGTATTGGTATTAGACTATATGCTATCGATGCAGATTTAGACAAGAAGGACGACTTATCTGTTGCGCTTGCTTTAGGTGGTTGGTACCGATACACCTTACCAGAAGCGAATCGAGTTAGTATCTATGGCTCTGTGTATTACTCACCACAAGTATTATCCATCTCCAATTTAGATCATATGTACACTTATGAATTTCGTGCTGAATACATGACTATGCGCAATGCACGTGCGTTTATTCGATATGGCAAAACAGTAACTGTATATGAAGATGATTCTCGTAAAGAAATTGACAAAGGTCTTTCTATTGGTGCAACAGTAGACTTTTAATAACAGTAAATATTTTTTTGAAAATAAAAAGGTGGCTTATGCCACCTTTTTATTTGTTAACATTCGAGCATTATTCACCATCATAAGCGCAAAGGCTAAAAACAGGTACTTCACTGTCTCTTAGTTTTTGACTTCCGCCTAGATCGGGCAAATCTATAATAGCTGCCACTTCTTTTATATTCGCACCTTGGCTGGTCAATAGTTTAATTGCGGCAAATAGGGTACCGCCAGTCGCTATCAAATCATCAAATAACAATACTTCATCGCCTGCTTTCACTGCGCCTTCTTGGATCTCCAATTCCGCTTCACCGTATTCCAAAGCGTATTTTTGTGAAATGGTTTTTCCTGGAAGCTTGCCCTTTTTACGCACTAAGATAAGCGGCTTTTGCAGTTCATAGGCTAAAACAGCAGCAATTAAAAAGCCTCGAGCATCAATGCAGGCAATATGAGTGATATCTGTTGCAATGTAGCGATGCACATAAGCATCAACAACCATTCTCATGCCTTTAGGGTCACTAAAAATGGGAGTAATGTCTCGAAAGCTTATACCTTGTTTTGGCCAGTCTTCTATTGTTTGTATTAGGGATTTAACGTAAAAATCGTCGTAAAGCATGCCTGTTGGGCCTCATCATATCAATCAAATGCGGGCGATTTTACCACAATCACTAGCAACCCCAACGAGTTTTTGCATTTCAGGGAAGTCGATTATTTCTATTTCCTTGCCATCAACATGTATTAACTCATTTTTTTGAAAACGAGTGATGACACGACTAACAGTTTCAACGGCCAATCCAAGGTAGTTACCAATTTCACCACGCGACATAGATAAACGAAAAGAGCTCGCTGAATAACCACGCTTTTTGAATCGATTAGATAGATTCAAAAGGAAAGAAGCAACTTTCTCATCAGCATTCTTTTTCCCTAACAATACCATCATCTGTTGGTCGTCGGATATTTTACGGCTCATCACCTTAAATATCTGATGCTTCAAAGAAGGGATATGAGAAGACAGCTCTTCAAGATGACTAAATGGAATCTCGCACACTGTTGTTGTTTCCAGTGCCTTTGCAGAAACAGGGTAGACGTTTGAATCAATCCCGCTTAAACCGACTAATTCACTGGGGCAATAAAAGCCTGTAATTTGCTCTTCGCCGACGGACGTAATATTGAATGTTTTTAAAGTGCCAGAGCGTACAGCATAAACTGAATCAAACGCTTCACCTTGGCGAAACAAAAACTCGCCCTTTTTTAGTGGTTTCTTACGCTCTATTATTTGATCTAATTTATTAATATCTTCATCAGCTAATGCTATTGGAAGGCAAAGGGCGCTTAAGCTACAGTTCTGGCATTGCGAAGTAAGCGTACTGTTGAATCGTGACTGTGTGTGTGTCAATGACATGTGAATCTCCCTGATCTCGATCTATATAACTTTAGAGTATTTTATGGCGCCGTTGAGATATTTATCAAAAACCATACAAATACAGCGAATTAATAATCTACCGCGCTCTGTAACTTTAATAGTGGTCTGCATTCCACTACGATCAATATCTAACATACCATCTTTAGTCATGGGAGTTAGATTTTCCATCTCTTCAAAAAAGTACTCGAAGAAGCGAATATTATATTTTTGCTCAATAATGGCAGTGTTCAACTCAAATTGAGAAATTAGCGTCATTATAACTTGATGTCGAATTCTGTCATCTAGATCACTAATATACCCTTTAGCTATAGCTAATTGACCTTTCTCAATACTACTCCTATAAATTGATAAGTCAGTATGGTTCTGGATATAAACACCATTTAAATCACTAATAGCAGAAACGCCAAATGCGACCAAATCTGTGCCAGCATGTGTTGTATAGCCCTGAAAGTTACGCTGTAGCTTGCCTTGTTTTTGAGCTATCGCCAAGCTATCAGTTGATTTTGCAAAATGGTCCATGCCGATATATTCATAACCAGCAGCTATCAAATACTCAATACTCATTTTCAACAAATCAAGTTTCATACTTGATACGGGCAAACTATCATCTGAAATCCGCCTTTGAGCACGGAATCGATCAGGTAAATGAGCGTAATTGAACAGCGAAATTCGCTCTGGTGATAATTCAATCACTTGCGCCAAAGTCTCTCTAAAGCCTTCTATAGATTGATATGGCAAGCCATAAATAAGATCAAAATTAATTGACTTAATGTCTAATTCGCGAGCATCTTTTACAAGATCTGCAACCATTTTAACGGGTTGAACACGATGGATGGCCTCTTGTACCTTGATGTCAAAGTCTTGCACACCAATACTAATTCGGTTAATTCCCTTTTCAGTTAATAACTTCAGCTTAGATCGACTTATTTCTCTAGGATCTATTTCAATGCTGTAATCTTGCGTTCCGTCATTAATTAAATTGAAGTGTTGCTGAATATTATCAAATAGCACCTCAATTAATTCTTCGGTCAAAAAAGTAGGGGTGCCACCACCAAAATGTAACTGCGTAACTTCTCTTGAGTGATCAAGCATAAGGCTGCGTAATCTCATTTCTTCGCCGAGTAGTTCAACGTATTCGGCGCCTTTATCGTACTGCTTAGTCACAATCTTATTACAGGCGCAGTAGTAACAAAGGTGAGCGCAAAACGGAATATGAAAATACAAACTAAGAGGCGCTTCGGAAGGCGTTAACATCTTATCAATAAGCGCAATTTTACTAATACTTGAGTCAAATTGCGGTGCCGTTGGGTAAGATGTATAACGAGGCCCAGATAGATCGTACTTAGCGATAAGTGAAGAATCCCAAATCATGATGTGTTCCTATTAAAATTTCTAATAGGAGTTTACACTTTAGTGAAAAGCTATTTGCTGACCCAGATCAAGGATTTTCATACTGCAACTAAAACCTTTCTCTATGTTGTTGGTAATAATGCATCTAGCAAGGTTCTAACCATCGATCTAATCTGGTCTAATAGCGTTTTTTTGAAAATTATGAACATGAATTCTCTCCCTTTATACCTCGCCCACGGTGCTGGTGCTGGTCACAATCACACCTTTTTAAAGCAACTTTGTGACGCAATATCCGAGCAAAGACAGCAAGCTACGATACCAGTAACTTTTTCATATATGCAAGAGCAAGAGCGTTTAGGAAAGAAAAGGCCACCACCTAGATTTAACACCCTTGTTCCTGAATTTGCTGAGCATATTGTGGATGAGAATAGCTGTATTGTTGCTGGAAAATCCATGGGAGGTCGAGTAGCTACACAACTAACACATCTACCCATGGTGAAAGCTGTAGTATGTTTCGGTTTTCCTTTCTACCCAGCCGGAAAGCCCGAAAAAAATAGATTATCGTTTCTTGCTGAACTCAAAGCACCATGTTTGATTATTCAAGGCACAAGAGATCAATTAGGTTCGTACGATTGGGTTAGTAAGCAAATATTACCTGACAATGTGAATATTCTTTGGATAGAAGGTGCGGACCATGACTTTAAAACGCTAAAAAAATACAATAAAAGTATAGAAGACACTGTTTTAGAAATAGCTATTCACACGAAAAACTGGCTAGAGAAGAATATCGAAACCGAAGCTTAACCTATTGAGAGAAATATTATGGAACACCAAGCTCAGCTTGATGCAACAGATTTACTTTGCCCTGAACCCGTAATGATGCTTCATGTAGAGATGCGAAAACTGGCTGCGAAGGAGGTGCTAAAAGTCATTGCGACTGATCCATCAACGACAAGAGATATTCCAAAGTTCTGCCAATTTCTTGGCCACAAGCTTATTCGACAAGATCAAGAAGGGGAGATTTATTACTATTGGATCGAAAAGAAAGGCTAATAAGAAACAAGAGCAAACAAAAAGAAGCCCAGATTATCTAATAATCTGGGCTTCTTTTAAGTAACTAGCGCTAAAAGTTGATCGTGAATTAAGCTACCTTTAGCTTTTTTGTAGGCTCTTTTTGACCAAGAATAGCGCTTTGGTAAGTATGCGCAAAACTAGAGAAAGCAACATCAATATCCAATCGAAGCTGACGAGCAACATCGTTAGATGAAATCAAACCACGAATAGCCTTGGTATCTTCATCAATAACAAGCAAATGCTGCAGCTTATTGTTACGCTGACTAAACAAAAGTGATTCAATATCTGAATGCTTAAGAGATGTATACGATAGAGCAAGTAACACTTCTTTAGCTCTCATCAAATCTGCAACCATCAATTCTGAACGTTGAAAACCATTTGCTACCTGTTTAATGAAGACATCTTCAGACAAGTCTTCAAGACTAATAACGCCAACAAAGCGATTATCTGCATCGACTACGATTTTCATGCGTACATGTTCTTTTCTCATCAACTGAACAAGCTCATCTGCACGAGTATTTGATTCAATTACGCGTGGGCCGGCCGTTTGAAAATCAGTAAAGACTGATAAAGCAGAAGAATAAAGGTTTATATTTTCTGTAGTTGCAGGCCAAGTTAGTTGGTTAACGTCTTTTGTAGATACATAAGTTAGTGTTTTCATGATTAATCCCCAGTGTAAAAAATAAAATAGCTAAAGCGTGGGTGAGTTATATCAGTGAAAACGGTGGGGCTCTTGGATTGATGCTACTACTAATTTTAGCAATAACAGGTAAGCGATAATTTAGAAAAGGCGTTGGAGTTAAAGCGGAGGGATGAGTCCGAAATGGAATAAATACAATAAAGCCACTATCTGCTCCATTATCTTGATCTGGGACAACGACTTCATCGCATCTTTGCTCTACAGTAGGTTCTAGCCAGCGAAATTGATTTACTTCTTGAGCATTGGCGCGCTGAGATATCGTCAATAAAGACGATATAATCACGGTAATGATCATTAGTAATTGAATTTTCATGGCAACACCTAATCCTTGTTTTGTCTAATAAATATAGGCTTGCTCCTGCCTAAATCCCAGCCTTTTTTACAAAATGCCGCATTTTTTCACGATCAGACACTTTGTCTAACAATTGTGATGCAAATAAGGGAACCATAATTAAAGATACATAAAAAAATATTTGGCCATGGCATTGATAAAATTGGCACATATTCTCGTCGCCATAACAAATACGAAAAAGCATTACCAGCTATGGGCTAATGCTTTTTATTATCATTGCTCACTTTTTATGCCGGCAGCATAATGGTTGCTTCACCTGTTACAACCACTTTACCGTCACACTCGCACACTGTTTTTAGTGTTGCACGGCGACGACGTTCATTGATATCAGTAACCGTTACAGTCGTAACCACTTCTTGACCAACAAAAACCGGAGAGCGGAACTTTAGCGTTTGCTCTAAATAAATACAGCCAGGTCCTGGCAATTGAGTACCTATCGCTGCTGAGATAAAGCCAGCTGTCAGCATGCCATGGGCAATTGGCTGACCGAAAGAAGTCGTTGCTGCATATTCAGCATCTAAATGAACAGGGTTTGTATCACCTGTTACATCAGCAAAAGCTTGTACATCTGCTTGTGTAACCACTTTGCGATATTCAACACTTTGATCAATTGAAAGTTGCTCTAATGTATAGCCTGTAGTCATTACCAATCCTTATTTAGTCATTTTCGGTTATGGTACACTCTCGCCGGACTATTCTTAAGAGGTATCTATGGTTAAGTTGGTAATTTTTGATTGGGACGGTACCTTATTCGACTCCATCGACAATATATGTCATAGCATGTTGCAGGCTGGCCACTTGGCAAGAGCACCAACAAGAGCAAAAGATGATATAAAAAATATCATTGGTTTATCTCTCGATAAAGCCGTAGATACGGTTTGGCCAGAGTTATCTTTAAATAAACAAAATACAATTATCGAGCACTACAAGACTATTTATGTAGCATTAGATCAAACGCCGCCATTAGCTTATCCCGGAGTTATAGGCGTATTAAACAAACTGCAATCTGCAGGTATAAAAATGGCGGTAGCCACGGGTAAAAGTCGTCGAGGGCTTGAAAGAGTAATGTCTCTAACTAATACAAGAGATTACTTTGTCGCATCCCGCTGTGCCGATGAGGCCATATCGAAACCACACCCGTTAATGCTGGAGCAAATACTAGCTGAGCTAAATCTTTTGCCTGAACATGCCATCATGATTGGCGATACAGAATATGATTTAAACATGGCAACAAGTGCTGGAATGAAAAGCATTGGAGTAACTTATGGTGCACATCAAGAAGAACGATTAAGAGCTTGCCAACCGCATGCGCTAATAAACGATTTCAATCAATTATCAAATATTTTAGGGCTATAACAAATGAGCTGGACAGAAGACGAAGATCGCAAGCAGTCACTTAGTGAAACCTCAAGCGAACATACACGCACAGGGAAGAAGATCGAAAAAGATAGTACTGACCCAAATAAAGAGATTTGGTCATTACTAGAGAAAACACTCAGTGAGAATCTTATCGAGAAGCGTCGCACTAGACGCTGGAGAATCTTCTTTCGCTTTACCACGCTCGCGATTTTCTTAGCGGTAGTTGGTGGTTGGTTTGCAAAATCTAACTTTCAAGATGTCAGTTTAGAAGGTGATATAGTTGCCATGATTCCAATGCGTGGCGTTATTGGTGCTGATAACGAGATAGAATCCTCTGAGTTTGTTGGCTTGCTTGATGCCGCTTACCAAAACTCTCGCCTAAAAGGTGTGGTCATTGAAATGAACAGCCCAGGCGGAAGTCCAGTTCATTCTGGTATTATTTACGATGCCATTCGCGCGAAAGAACAAAACTATCCAGACATTCCGGTTCTAGTAGTTGTTGAAGACATGGCCGCTTCCGGTGGTTACTACATAGCTTCAGCTGCGAATGAAATCTATGCAGATAAAGCTAGCTTGGTTGGATCCATTGGCGTTATTTCATCTGGTTTTGATGCTAGCAACTTATTAGAAAAAATTGGTGTAGAACGTCGCACTTTCACAGCAGGGCGTAACAAAGCCTTTCTTGACCCATTCGCCCCAATGACCGAAGAAGCAAAGGTTAAATGGCAAGCAGTATTAGATGAAACTCATCAACAGTTCATCAATGCCGTAAAAGAAGGTCGTGGCGATAGACTTGTTATTACAGATGATGTGTTCTCAGGGATGGTGTTTACTGGTTCACAAGCCATCAAAATTGGTTTGATTGATGGCTTAGCGAGCGTAAATGAAATATTAGATGCTCGCTTCCCTGATGCAGAGCCTGTTGTCTATGAGCCGAAACAAGATTCATGGAGAGAGTTAGCCAAAGAATTTGGTGTTGAAATGGCGACAAGAGTTATAAACACTACCAGCATCCAATAAATATCAGCTTGATAACATTAAAGATCAGCCAGTACCACTAAGCTCCTGCGGGAGCTTTTTTATTGTCTAAAATATACCAAAGCAAAAAATGAAAGTGACAAGCTGATTCGTCGTGTTGTTTAATAGTTAAGATATATTTGATAATATAAATTCCTTATTTATCTTTTAGGTCTTAAATGATCGGTAGGACATGAACTATGGCTCGCAAAGCAAACATAGCAAGAGAAGAAATTCATCAAGCCTGCTGGGAGTTGATCGAAAAAAACAGTTTTCCAAACATTCCTCGTTTAACCGAATATTTTCTACAAAAGGACGGTCGGCGCTGCTCAAACACCACTTTTCTAAATGCGATTACCGACTGGGAAGAAGCTTACAAAGAACAGCAACAACACGAGTTAAGTGAACTCAACGATGTGTTGCTTCCCGTCTTTAAACGCTTCTCAAGAGAAGTAACTCAAAACCTCGGAAAATTACTTGATGAAAAATCGTCCGAAATTGAGCAACACCAAAAACTCAAGCAAGAAGCAACACGAAGTGGTTATATGTCTTTATCTTCAGCATTAATCGAATTACAAACAGCATATGATTCATTAATGTCAGAGCACAAAAAAGTAGGTGATGAAGCAGAAACCTTTAAACAAAAATTTGCATTTAGTGAGCAAAGATACCAAGAAGTGATTGCTCAAAACTCTGTATTAACCAGCCAGATCAAACAAGAAGAAAAAGATAACGCCGAACTCAGAATTAACCTTGCTCAAAAAGAAGTAGATCTTGCCAAACAAGACAATCAAATTGCTAAGCTCACTGAAGAAAACGCGAAACTTGCAGCATTCCTAGAACAAAACCAACAAAATAAAATAAAAAATGATGCGAAAAAGTGGCAAGAAATGACGAAAAAACTCGATGCCTTAACCAGCTCAGTAAAAACCATGCAACGCAAAGATAGAGGCACGAAACAATAACCGTTATAATAAGTTACTCGCCATATCCGCGCATTCATAATTAAGAAGAGAAGATGAGCTACAAGCAATCAGCCGTTCGTGATTTATCCACCATCAAAGACTTCATTCGTTGGACATTCAGTCGCTTTAAACAGGCAGACTTGTTTTACGGTCATGGTACAGACAATCCATGGGATGAAGCTGTTCATCTTGTTATGGGGGCATTAAAACTTCCACTCGACTTTGATCGTGATATGTTGGATTGCGCACTGACCTACAATGAAAAGAAACACATTCTTAAGCTAGTTCAAACTCGCATCACTAAACGCGAGCCATTGCCTTACCTTCTAGGGGAAGCTTGGTTTATGGGACTACCGTTTAAAGTTACCAAAGACACATTGATTCCTCGCTCTCCAATCATATCTTTGTTGGAAAGTGAATTTGCACCTTGGCTTAAAAACTATCCGTTGAATATTTTAGACATGTGCACTGGCTCTGGTTGTTTGGGTATTGCGGCAGCTTTAGTCTTTGACGATGCAGAAGTCGATATTTCCGATATCAGTGAACCCGCATTATTAGTTGCCAATGAAAATATTGTCCGTCATCAAGTCGAAGAGCGAGTTCATGCCATTCATTCAGATATGTTTAAAGGCTTGGCAGGCAAACAATACGACCTGATCATTTGTAATCCACCCTATGTGGATGCAGACGACTTTGAAAATGCACCTGCAGAATTTCATAATGAGCCTGAATTAGCCTTAACATCCGGTGAAGATGGCCTCAATTTCACCCATGAATTTTTATCCCAAGTCGCGCATTATCTGCAAGATGACGGTATATTAGTCTACGAAGTAGGAAATACTGAAACAGCCTTACAAGCCGCTTATCCTAATATTCCCTTTATGTGGGTAGAATTAGAGCAGGGTGGTAACGGTGTTTTTATCCTAACTAAAGAACAACTTAGCGAACTATTACAAGAGCAGAAATAAACTATGTCTGGTAATACATTTGGAACACTTTTTAAAGTCACCACCTTTGGTGAAAGTCATGGTCTTGCGCTTGGCGCCATTGTTGATGGTTGCCCGCCAGGCATAGAGCTTTGCGAAGCGGATTTACAGCGTGATTTAGATCTACGTAAACCCGGTACATCGAAACACACAACACAACGTCGCGAAGCTGACGAAGTAAAAATAATGTCTGGTGTTTTTGAAGGCAAAACCACGGGAACACCGATTGGTTTAATGATCGAAAACACCGATCAGCGCTCAAAAGATTATGGCAATATCGCGGAGACTTTTCGTCCTGCCCATGCTGATTACACCTATGATCAAAAATATGGCTTCCGCGATTATCGTGGTGGCGGTCGTTCATCTGCTCGTGAAACAGCGATGCGCGTAGCAGCTGGTGCCATTGCCAAGAAATACTTGAAGCAACAATTTGGTATCGAAATCCAAGGTTTCTTGTCACAACTTGGTCCAATTAAATTGGAAGTCAAAGATTTAAGCCAAGTCTACGACAACAGCTTCTTTAGCCCAGATCCCGATGCTATTCCGGAACTTGAGGAATATATGACTGCACTTCGTCGCGAAGGCGATTCAGTCGGTGCAAAAATCACCGTTATCGCTAAAAATGTTATGCCTGGTTTAGGGGCGCCTGTATTTGATCGCCTAGATGCAGACATTGCAAAAGCCATCATGAGTATTAACGCGGTGAAAGGCGTAGAAATTGGTGACGGTTTTGATGTTGTAGAGCAAAAAGGCAGCCAGCACCGTGACGAAATGACGCCAGAAGGTTTTTTAAGCAATCACGCAGGCGGTGTACTAGGTGGCATTTCTTCTGGGCAAGATATTGTTGTCCATATGGCTCTAAAACCAACATCCAGTATTACTATCCCTGGTAAAAGTATCGACCGTGCTGGTAATCCAATAGAAGTTATCACCAAAGGCCGCCATGATCCTTGTGTTGGTATTCGTGCTACACCTATTGCTGAGGCAATGTTAGCCTTGACCATTATGGATCATTTGTTAAGACACAGAGCACAAAATGCCGATGTAGTTTGCCCAACGCCCATTATTAAAGGGCAAGCTTAGATTTAATAATAGTCTAAATACCAAGCCGCTATTAACAACGTAGCGGCTTTTTTATTTTTATACTTTTTGAAATTGAGGCGTAAATGACTACTAAACTAGGTTGCACCGTCATTCGAGTTTGTGTTGGATCAACTAATCCCGTCAAAGTAAATGCTGCAAGACAGGCTTTTTCACAGGTATTTCCTAATCACACCATTCATTGTGAAGAAATGCATGCTCCGTCTGATGTTGCTGATCAACCGATGACAGAAGCAGAAACACGCCTTGGTGCACAAAACCGTGCTAGGTATTGTTCAGAACATAGCGCGAGCACAGACATGAACTTCTTTGTAGCCATGGAAGGTGGCGTCGATGAATTCGAGGAGGGCGCCGCGACCTTTGCTTATGTTGCCATTTTAAATAGTGATGGTGAACTAATGACCGGCCGTTCAGCTAATTTACCTCTACCCAATAAGGTTTATCAGCGCTTACAAGCCAATGAAGAACTAGGGCTAGTGATGGATGAGCTATTTAATACCGATAACATTCGACAAAAAGGCGGCGCCATCGGCTTATTTACAAACCATGCCGCTACAAGAGAAAGCGTGTATACCCAAGCATTAGTGCTTGCGTTAGCTCCAGTTCTTCATCCTGAACATTATTAATATACATAAATTAAGCAATATATAAGTTGAAACAATGAAATATCAATGGATCTTATTTGACGCTGACGAAACCCTTTTTCATTTTGATAATTTCGCAGGTTTAAAACACATGTTTTCTAAGCATGGCGTCAGTTTTGAGCAACCAGAATATGATGAATACCAAGCTGTAAATAAACCGCTTTGGGTAGAATATCAAAATGGACAAATTAGCGCAGAGCAATTACAAACACGTCGTTTTAAACTTTGGAGCGATAGATTGGCCATAAGCACCAAAGAGCTTAATAAACAGTTTTTAGACTCCATGGCTGAAATTTGTAAAACATTACCAGGTGCTATAGAGCTTGTAACGCATCTGCATGAAAACAAAGTAAACATGGGCATCATTACCAATGGATTTGCACAGTTACAACATATCCGCCTAGAGCGAACTGGCTTTCTGCCATATTTTTCACCAGTTGTTATTTCCGAACTTGTTGGTGTTGCTAAGCCGCATCCTAAAATCTTCGAACATGCTTTAGAGCAAATGGGTACGCCAAATAAAAATCATGTACTAATGGTCGGTGACACACTGGAATCTGACATTCTAGGTGGAAATAACATTGGCTTTGATACTTGCTGGCTCAATCATCACAACAAAACACATCCTGAAGACATTACGCCAACGCATCAGGTAAGCTCTTTACATGAGCTACTTAACTATCTCAAATAATTAAAATAGTGGTTATTGGTAAAGTGGCAAGATTTAACTATAAATAGCGACATAATACTGTCGGCCTGATAAAATTCGCTCTCCGGACTCATTTCATAACTACATTTCTTGGCAAGACAAGAATAACCGTCTTTTGCGTATTTGCTAAATGAGCTGTGAGCAAGCAACCATGACCTTGACCTATTCAGGTCTGATTATTATTTTTTAAGGCTCTCATTAGTTTGAATCGATCAAATACATGCACAGATAAACGCCTTATAGGTAGAGTGATTATAAACCTTCAAGAAAGCTAACTATTGCTTCTAATTCTTGTTCTGATTCTAAATCAATATATCCAAGAATCTCAGATCTAGAGCTTAAAATTTTTCCGTACGTTAACAACTCTCGTTCAGATGTCCAACCATTTTTAGCTAAAAATGGAATTGGATTTACGTGAAAACGTACAGTAGTTATTAAATCTTGAAATGAGCCATTGTGGCCATAAGGCGGAGTTTTCGATACACCAAGTAAAGGAGGTGTTCTGAACTTATACCGATCTTTCTGCTCGAATGTAATTCCTGCTCGCCCGATATCCTGTCCATGAATATGTGTGCCAAAATCACCTTGTGGTACACCAATAGAATGAAAGCCCATATCTGTGAATAGGTCGCCATTATGGCAAGCTGCACAACGTCCTTTTCCGAAGAATAAAATTGCTCCTTCTTTCTGGACAGGAGTAAGTGCCTGTTTATTTCCTGCGAGATATTTATCCCACTGACTAACTTGGCACTCATTGTTTAACTTTACAGCTAAAAAAGCAGTAATTGCATTGCCTATATTAGCTAAATTTAATGTTTCAATTCCAGCCTCGGATTTAAGTTTATTTAATTCTTTTATTTCTTCGCTTTTAAAAGTAAGTAGTTCGTTGATTAGTTTATTAGCTGCATTGAATTTTTCATCAAAATAAACACTCTCAACTAGTTCCAGATTGCGGCTGGATCTGTAAATCTGCTGCTCACCAAGAAACTCATCTTTAGCAAGAATAGGGAGCACTGCTGCAACAGAAAATGCTGAATTGAACCCTTTACTAGCTGCCTCGCCAATAGGGCTATATATAAGCCCTTCTTGTTCAATAACTTTTCCATCCCAGAAAAAAGTCTTGTATTTTGGATGACTGCGATTAAATAAGCTAAAAGCATTTCTTGGGACAATGATGCCTCCTGAAGCCATTCTCGCCATGCCTTCTCCATGCCCACCAACTCCAACGGCTACAGGCAAACCATCTGTTAAATGCTTGCTATCCAAATGACATGTTGAGCAACTAGTATCTTTACCGCCACTAAGAACTGTCGTGTTAAAAAGAAAACGTCCTAGTGCGACTAAGTTATCATTTTGAATCTGAGGGTTTGTTTGTCCACAACTTGCAGGATTAAGAGAAAAAGTTTCGATAACTCGTGTAAGACGATCATCAATTGATAAGGCATATGTTCGCGTACTAATTAAGAAGCCTATAAATAATACTGTTATTAGATAAGGCACTTTAACGCTCATTGAATCGATGTTGTTGAACAAATTCCTCAGTACTCCTTTGGTGAACCTCAAGGGCTCTAAGTCCTAGATATGATAAAACGTCTTCATTGAGCCCCAGTGAAAGCATTATTTTGCGAGTTACATCATACTCATGGCAAGATAAAAGGTGGATTTGTGCAGTTTTATTCAGAATATCATTCCCTTTCTGCTCAATGAACCAAGTTTCATCCATCGCATTAGCACACTGTCCTGCCAAATCGATGTACTTATCAGAATATAGTAGATAAGCATATCCAGGAGCTATTATATTTTTACCTGTCCAGCTAAAGCAAAAAATTGCTATGCCCGCGTAGAAAATAGTTTTCATCATGGAGCTAAAATACCTAAAGAATTTAATAGGACAGAATCTATTTTGCTTCCTCCACTTAAGCCTGTATCTCTTCGGTAGCTAGAAATGGCTGTGCGAGTCTGTTCACCCAAAATGCCATCTATCTTTCCAGAGTAATAACCGTGCACTGTTAGCATAGCTTGCACCTTTCGAACAACTAATTCCCGTTGCTCTAGCATTTCAGAGCCGGATATGGTCTTAGATGTTGTAGTAGAAGGTGAGCTCTTAGGCGTTGTTGTTGGTGGTGAGGAAGGTCTACCAAGCGGATCTGAAAGCGGGAAAGCTGGATTTACAGGTTTAGAAGGGACTGAATAACCACCTCCAGCAGAAGATCGATGTGAACCATGCGATGAATGTGATTGATGGCTTCTATGGCCAGCTAGATAAGTAGGTGTATTTACGTTCAAGGGAGCAATGATTACATCAAGTAGTCCTATATTTTTTGGTTCAACATAACTCTCAACTATTGCATTAGCATTGAGAGAGAGAAATCCAGGTAGCATCGCAGCTAATCCAAAAGATCTTTTCATTGAATACTCCTTGGAGGATCAAACCTTTCTCCATTTGTACTAGTAAAGTACCCACCGCAAGCTAACTTCTCAAGGCAATCTTTACACTCATCTGGGTAATAGTTTTTCCAATCAGAAATAGATTTAACAGAAAATTGCCTGATTTTTTCAGGAAGATGGCAACGTGGATAGTTAAACAAAGCAACCGGAATTCTAGACAATTTAGAAAATTTAATTGCATCAGTGAGCTTGTCAGCATATAAATCTGGAGACATATAGAGATCTAGCCAATTTTTTTTTGCCCACCCAGTGGGCTCTAAGTTCATAATTGATATCTGTGACAGAGAAGAAAACACTCTAGCTGAAAATTCCACGAGTGCTGGAATCTGTTGATAATTAAGTTTTGTTGGAATTATTCTCAACTCGATAGGAATACCTGAATTCCCAGCATTAATTAAGCCTGTTACAGTGTCTTCAAAAGCACCTTGAGAACCCACTAGTTGATCATGTACTTCAGCTGAAGCTGCATAAAGTGGAATACCAAAAATGATCTCTCCATAATTTGAAAGTGAAGCTATCTGTTGTGCAAATTTTTTATCTTTAAATGCTCTGCCATTTGACAAAATATGTAGTGAGGTTTGAGGTACTAAGGTACGAATTGATTTCAACATTTCGAATAAACCCTCTCCATACAAAAGAGGCTCACCGCCAGAAAGACCTATTACACCATTAAAGTTGAAATCTAAAATTGCTTTTTCAGCTAAATCTAATAGCCATGAGTCGTCTCTGTTCTTAGGTGGTTGTGAACAAAACATGCATAGATTATCACATCGTTCTGTAAGAAGAAGGGTGTTGTGATTAGCTCGTCGGCTGAGTATTACTCTAATACTGCCTTTCCCGTTCGACATACCAATATCACCGTCTTCTATGGTGTTAAAAAGCTCCGCATCAATAATGTATTGTTCTGTAATATGACGGGGAGCATTGCCAGCAAAAACCCGTAAAACAGGTAGTGCTTTATTTGTTGTAATAGGATTCTTGGCAAGGTAATAATATCCATGTTTAATAAAGGCTGTCGACTCAGTGAGATCAAAAAGATCAATTCGCATAGGGGAGTTCATTGAGCTACATCCAAGATAAATGATTTGTCTTCAGGTGATCCATATAAATACTCTAAGGCAATTCTGAACATTCCCTTATGGTATTCACAGAAAGGAGAGTGTGCTTTATGTCCAATAGACTCTCCAAATAGAGAGATATTTTGTAGTGGATCTGCCCCACAAAAAGGTTGGAAAGCACAATCAACACATCCTGGTTTATTATAGTTTATTCCCCCATCTACGATAGATTTTGTGACAGCAGAAATGTTTAACGTATTGTCACTTAAATCCCCAAGACTAAAGTCAATTTCAGGGTGTAAGCGCTGAAGCATTCTAGCTTCATCTGAACCAAAGACACGACCATCATAATTAAATAAAATTGCATTTAATCCAAAACCTGAAGGGCTTTTCAAATCGGCGTAAGAATTAAAAGTAGGGCTAATTAAGCGTTTTATATGTACACCAATAGAGTGTTCTGAAACGAGATGACCTCTAAGCCAAAGTTCTTTGAGTCTTTTAAGAAAATTACGATAAAAAATAAAGTAATCTGTTAATTCATAAGACCCCATCTCTTTTTTTCCTGCGAATCCGTATGGACTTAAAGGCCTTATGAAGAAGGAAGTTATTCCTAAATCGAGGTGGCTTTTAACCAGTTCCTCGTAGGATTTTAGAGAATCTTTTGTGATGGTAGTAACTACTCCCAAACGTTCCAGACCTAATGTACTTTTAACAGCTAAAGCACCTTGAATAGCTCTATGATAGGAACTGTCACTCGCCAAAATTCGATTAGCATCATGTGCCTCTTTTAGTCCATCAAGAGACATAGAAAAATCGACATTTCTTGATTTTGCCCAATTTAAGATATCATTCGTCAGTAGTGACAAGCTTGATGCTATTACGAACTTAAATTCAATTAATTCAGATTCACATAAATCATATAATTTTTGTATCAGGTCAAACCTTATTAAGGGTTCCCCACCTTGTATCTCTATACAATATGGTGCCTTACCAAGTACTAATATACGTTGCACTATCAATGCTAAATCCGATTCTTTTAAGTCATATTGAATTTGCTCAATAGGGGCTCTAGCTACTTGACAGTATTTACAAGTGTGGTCACAGCGAAGGGTAGGTACAACCATAAAGACGGGATTAAATTGTATCTCAGCTGTAAGTCGCTTGGCAAAAGCAGAAGCTAATGTAGTAATTGAAAGCTTGTAATCATCACTGGTCGTTATAAAGTTTTGTTGTTGTAATTCATGTCTTTTTGTATATTCTAAATCGCTAGGAGACTCAATAAGCGGTACGAGATCATCTGAATCTATTATGTTACTAAACCCACCGATATTGCTGATAAATACTTTATTACTAGAGAGGCGTTCGAAATTAAATGGTAAAGGTGTCATTTTTGCACCTTTACTAATTGCTCGATCACTAAATTCTGAAGAGTATCTGCATTGCCTGTACGAATTGACAATATTTCTCTCAGCCGATAGTCGTTCAATAATTGAGACAAAGCTGCACTTATTTTGAACTCATCACTAGGTATATGTATATACCAAAAATCAGCGTTTTCAGTCAGTTCCGTAGGCGATTCTAACCAATACAGTGCATTCCGAATTACATATTCGGAATACTGCGTTTTTAATAGCTCTATTGTTTTAATAGTCATAGGTAGTCTTGCCGTCATTTGCCTTTCCCTAAGATATCTGAACTTAAGTATTTATAAAGTTATAGCACCTTTCTTAGATAAATGCTCAGCGAAGATAGTTGAGTGAACATAGCGGATTTAAAATTTAATTTATTTAAAGATTCAGAATAATTAATCCTAGGCAATATTAATAACTTCAATAGGTACAAAAATCAGGCAACGTAGGGTCTGTATCTCTACACTATTTCCGATAAATGTCATTATCGGAAATAGTGAGAATGGATGCTTTATGCGTATAACGACTATTTTTCAGCTGATGATTACTAATGCTTGGAAGCCATCATCACTGGCTCTATCATCCACGAACCAAATTCATCCTTCTATTGAAATGTTAAACAATCATCTCTCTGAATGTTTATTCTGAGTAAATTTAGTAAGTCTTGGTCTGACACATAACCGTTTATTTAATCTTTCTTTAGGCTTTACATCATGATTGTTCGCCCAAATCCAAATTGGATAGTTATACTTACGACCCTTAAGGGTTCGATTGCCAAACGCATCGCTTTACGTGTTTTATTAATCACCGTTTTTGCCTCACTAATTGTTCTGTTAGAAAAAACATATCCTGCGTCTTTCGAGAATGTAAGCTCAATTCCGTTTACTCTTTTAGGTTTGTCGTTGTCTATTTTTATGAGTTTCAGAAATAGCTCATGTTATGACAGATGGTGGGAAGGCAGAAAAATGTGGGGGAAAATCATCATTGAAGTACGCGCTTTTTGCCGCGAAAGCATTGTGATGCCAGATGCACAGACTCGTGAGGAAATCTTAGAAATGCTTTGTGCCTTTGCACATGCTCTAAACTCAAAATTAAAAGGCAATAATGAGAGTATTTCCCTAAGTAAATGGATATCTGATGATAAGTTCACTTTTATCGATAATCCAGCGGATACAATCTTAAGTAATATTGGTGAAAAATGCTCAAAACTAGCCTCTGATGGGATCATTAGTGAATGGCGTTACTTAGAGCTTGAAAGGCGGTTAATAGGATTATCTGAAGCTCAGGCTAACTGCGAAAGAATCAAAAATACTCCGCTTCCATTCCCATATACACTTCTATTACATAGAACGACATTTATTTTTTGCTTGTTATTACCATTTGCAATGGCTGAGCCATTAGGCTGGTTGGCCCCTATATTTACGACAATAGTCAGCTATACATTCTTTGGTTTAGATGCAATAGGCAATGAATTAGAAGATCCATTTGGCAACGATGTCAATGATTTGCCAACCGATTCAATGGTTCGAATCATTGAACGCGATGTTCATAGAGCTCTTGGAAGTATTGATCTACCGCCTCAAATGAAACCTGTTGATCATGTTTTAAGCTAAAAGCTATATTTAATGCCCCCCTAATGGACTAGATAAAAAAACACATTTAGCTAATTATTTGAGATTCGACAAAAAAGGGTGTGCATGAATTACCATGCACACCCTTTTCTTTTTCCCGAAATCTAATGCTATTTAGATCAAGCGATAATGCAGCGATTTCGCCCTTGTTCTTTTGCTTCATACAGAGCTTGATCAGCCAATGATAAAGTTTTCTCTACACTTATTTCATCAGATATTGCCCAAGCTGCTATACCGATTGAAACGGTAAGGTGACCAACTGCATCAAATGTTTCTTCTGAAATCGCGATTCGTAATCGTTCAGCGACTAAGAAAGCGTCTTCTATAGAAGTTTCTTTTAATAGCAGAACAAATTCTTCGCCGCCCGTTCTCGCAACCATGTCACCATCTCTACAAAACCGATTCAATATTTGGGTATGCTGCTTAAGCACATCATCACCCACGCTATGACCATAGCTATCATTAATACGTTTAAAATAATCTATATCCAAGGCTAATACTGAAAAAGGCATTTCAAGTAAAGCCAACTGCTTTAGCTTAAACTGAAAGGCTCGACGATTATTCGCACCGGTTAATGGGTCTGTTTCCGCATCCCGTTTAAGATCACCAATCTGGTTTTGAATAAGTTTTACGCCACTTAACATAGCGCGTTTAAGCCCCAAACTTTCCACATACCAAGAATGAATGTTTTCAATATCCTGGCTAACTGTCGGGCTATCAAGCGACCGAGCCTTGTCTGCAAGCTGTTGTAGTGGCTTAGAGATGGCTCTAGCAAACAACCAAATAAATAGAAAGACGCCCAAAGCTAAAGGTAAGGTGCGTAAAATGACTTTTTCCATAATCCCTGTTAATGGTACTAAAGTGGATTTCAATGGACTTTGAGTAATGACAATCCAACCAGTACTGGGGATGGTGGAGTATCCGGCCAACATTTGGATCCCTCTACTATTATTTAATAGCAAGCCACCTTCTTTTGTCGCTATTATTTCATCAATGCCATCATTACCTTCAATGAGAGAGCCAATGAGTCCTTTTTCTGGGTGATAAAGAATTTGTTTGTCTTGATCTATCACATATATATAAGAACCATTTTTATAATAATGTTCGCCCAATATTTCACTCAAAATATTTGGGCTTTTTAAGTAGATAGAACCACCAAGAAAGCCGAGGTAGTTACCCTGAAAATCAAACACAGGAGCAGAAAGAAAAACAATCAAATTCTTTAGAGTAGAAAGATATGGACTACTAATAAGTAGCGTTTTTTCCTCAATAGCTTCTAAACTACCGGCAGAGGTAAGCCGTCTTCCGACTAAATCCAGAGTTTCTGGTGAAGCAGCTTGAGTCAAACCATTTGCATCACTAATGACCACAGAATTAAAACTATCCGTTTGAAATTTAAGGCGATTAGCCTCTTCTTTTAGGTGGGAGCCATCATGCATTTTGTTAAACAATGAGTTAGCTGTATAAGTTAGCTGTTGCAGAGAAGATTTCAGAAACACTTCTGTCGTATCAGACAGCTTACTGGCATAAGCCCTATTCACTTCTATTGTCTGCAGAATCAATTGCTCTTTCTGCACCTCGTAGTTCGAATAAAAGCTGTTAATGAAGATTAAGGTGGTAGCGGTTAAGGCCAAAAATAAAATAAGCCGATTGAGCTTTAAGAATTTGCTTTTTAATACTGTCACAACTGTAGATCCATTACATTGATTTATAAAGGCGGTTTTATAGTAGGTTTTAGCATAAAACAAGAGGCACATTTTTGCCCCCTTAATTTATATTCTTTACAACTTATTAAACGATATTGACTTCTGGCACATTGATAGCTTTACGACGATTTAACCAAACCATGACAAGTGCAAGAAAAGACAACACTGCTGCGGCAGTTGGAATCCAATCAAAGCTGAAACCAATACTAATCACCAATCCACCTAGAGCCGCCCCTAAAGCATTTCCTAAGTTAAATGCACCAATGTTTATAGAAGATGCTAAGCCTGGCGCTTGATCTGCGATTTTCATTACTTGCATTTGCAATGGAGGCCCACTACCGAATATAACAACACCCCATAATAAAATAGTTAAACTGGCACCAATTAGCGTCGTTGAGGTGAAGCGAAACAGTAATAAAACCAATACCTGTAGGCCTAGAAAGGCAAACAAAGCCAGATCTGGTGACTTATCAGTTACTTTGCCACTGATGTAATTTCCTAGCGTAAAACCAATGCCGACAAGCATTAGCATGGTTGCAATAGCGTTATCCGAGGCTTGAGCCAAAGTCTGCATGATAGGCGCAATGTAAGTATAAAGCGTAAACATTGATCCTGCACACATCACCGTAGTCGCAAACGCTCGCAGCGCAGCAGGCTGCATGATAGCTTTAAGCTCTGTTTTCACATCCGGCTTTTCAGCCCGTGGCATAACGGGCAAACTGCGGCTGATACCGATAAAAGCGACAATACCTAATATCGCAGTTACTGCAAATGAAATACGCCAATCAAAATTTTGCCCCAACCAAGTAGTAATAGGAACACCAACAATATTCGCAATGGTTAAGCCTAAAAAGATCGACGCTACCGCAGAACCTTTTTTATGGAAAGGTGCCAAATTCATGGCAACAACGGCACCAATACCAAAAAAAGCGCCATGAGAAAGACTGGTGATGATTCTCGAAACTAAGAAAGTCTCGTAATTAACAGATACCGCTGAGAGTAAATTACCAACGACGAAAACCACCATTAACGCAAGCAAAGAGGTTTTGTGACTATAACGTGTTAAAAACAAAGTAATTAATGGAGCACCTATCATTACACCGACGGCATAGGCGCTAATCAATAAACCCGCAGCCGGAATGGATGCATTCACGCCATCTGCAATAACTGGTAACAGGCCCATAGGCATGAACTCAGTTGTTCCTATTCCGAAAGTACCTAGGGCAATAGCAAAAATACCCCATTGATAAGCAAGCATAAAAGCTCCGATATTTGATTCTAGATTAATGAACAATAGTGACTATTTAAGACTGAAAATAAAATAAGCCAAGAGCTTGCGCCCTTGGCTTATTGATCAACGCAAATATTTTACAACACTTGCCGAGTTATTGCTTATTGAAAGATGTCTTTACTTATTCTTACTGTGCTTTTTAGTCTGTTTCTGGTGGGTTGGCCACCAAAACCAATAGACAACAAACATGATTAGCAACACACCTAACATATTAATGAGTACGCTCATTTACCCTCCTCAGTATCTATACTATTAAGATTTGAACGGGAAATACGGAAAAATCTAAGTCGATTAGCATTAGTCACAACTGTTACAGACGATAGGGCCATTGCGGCACCAGCAATAACTGGGCTCAATAACCACCCTGTAAACGGAAATAGAATCCCCGCAGCGATAGGAATACCTAAACTGTTATAGGCAAATGCGCCCCATAAGTTCTGCTTAATATTCCTTAACGTAGCACTGCTTATTTGAATAACATCTGCAACGCTGTTTAAGTCATTATGTATCAAAGTAATATCAGCGCTCTCCATGGCAACGTCAGTTCCGGCTCCCATCGCAAAGCCTACATCGGACTGAGCTAGAGCTGGCGCATCGTTAATGCCATCACCAATCATTCCAACCACTTCACCTTGTGTCTGAAGCTTCTTAACCCAGTTCAGTTTATCGTCTGGCATCAATTGCGCATGATAATCGTCAATGCCAACCATATTTGCAACTGAAGCGGCCGTTTCTGGATTATCGCCAGTCAGCATGACAACTTTTAGGCCTTGCTCCTTGAAGTTCGAAATAGCCGATTTGACGCCTTTCTTAATGGGATCTTCAATATAAAAAACAGCCATTAACGCAACTTCATCCGAGAGATAGACACGGGTTGCTGCATTATGCAGATCATCAGAAGCGAGCAAATCTATAGAGATGCCCTTTTCTTTCATCAGGCGCTCGTTACCAAGATAATAAGCCTTCCCTTCAATACTTCCTCTCACACCTAAACCAACCAGTGACTCAAATTCATCGAGAGCAACACTTTCTTTTTCTGCTGCATCCTTCTGACAATGCTCCAATAAAGCATCCGCCAAAGGATGATTAGCTCGCGCCTCTAGAGCTGAAACGACTTGTGCCACCAAACCTTTATGAGCTTGCTCACTTAATATTTCATTAACGACTTTCGGTTTACCTTCTGTAATCGTGCCAGTCTTATCTAGCACGACAACGGTCAATTCACTCGCTCTTTGTAAGGCTTCACCGTTTCGAATAAGGCCACCATATTCTGCCGCTTTACCAATCCCTATCATGGTAGAAATAGGTGTTGCTAGCCCCAAAGCACACGGACAAGCAATTATCAGTACCGAGATGTTCGTTACCAACATATATGAGAAGACGGATTCATTGTCCACACCAAATATAGAAAGGTTAAACCACACAAGTGCCGTCAAAATAGCGATAATGACTACGCTTGGTACAAAAATAGAAGACACTTTGTCGGCTAGCACACTAATCGGTGGCTTTGAGTTCTGTGCCTTACCGACCATGGTTATAATCTGCGCGAGTAAGGTATCGGAACCAATACGAGTTGCTTTGAACAACAAACTACCTTGGCCGTTTATCGTGCCAGCAGATAACAAGCTTCCTACGCTTTTTTCTATTGGTGCAGGTTCGCCTGTCAGCATAGATTCATTTACCGTGGAAAGACCTTCTAAGACCTCTCCATCAACAGCAATCTTGTCACCAGAGCGAACTCGCAAAATGTCATTCACCTTTATATCTGCCACACTAACGCGAGATTCCGTGTCGCCATCCACTCGCGTTGCCATTTTAGGTCGCAAATCCAAAAGTCGATGCAAGGCTTGGCTTGTTTTACGACGAGCTCTCAGCTCTAATGCTTGGCCAAGGTTGATTAAACCAATGATCATCACTGCTGCTTCAAAGTATAAGTGGCGGGCGTTATCAGGCAACCAAGTCATAGGTGCAAGCACAACTAGCATTGAATACAACCAAGCACTACCAGTACCCAAGGCGATTAATAAATCCATATTAGCCTGATGGCTCGTAAAGGCTTTCCAGGCACCACGGAAATAATGCTTACCCGCAGTCACCATAATTAACAGCGTGGCAACACCGACCACAAACCAAATGACTCTATCAGTGAGCGAGCTCACCATCATGTTTCCGCCAAACAGGCCATACAGCATCAAGGGAATCCCTAAGCCTAAACCCAGCGCTGACGATTTACATTTATGACGATATTCCGCCAACTCTCTTTTGCCGCGCTCTTCTTCACTTTTTTCTGCATCTAGGATAAGGCTTGCTTGATAACCTGAATTCTCAACCGCTTCGATTAATGCTTCAGAAGAACCTTTGGTGACAACTTGTGCGGTATGATTGGCGATGTTAACGTCTGCAGAAATAACATCGGCAGAATTCGCCAAAGCCTTTTTTACCGTATTAACGCAGCCGGCACAGGTCATTCCACCAATAGAAAATTGATAGCTGAATGAACTGTCTACTTTATCTAGATTGTTCTGTTCTTTATCTACTGGATTTTTTTCCTCAGCGGATTCTTGCTTATTTTTTGATTGATCATGCTCATTGTTATTAAATAAGCCTAATGATTGATATCCAGCTTCCTGGACACTAGCTTCAATTGCGGCTAATTCTAAATCAGACGTGACCACTAGTTTATGCTCTTTCGGCATACCTTCGATAACCGCTTCTGAGCTTTTTTCCTGAATGAGTTTGCGAACTTTCGACACACAGCCTTGGCAAGACATACCGGTAACATTTAATGTTAATACTGTATTTTGATCGGCTGATTTTGATTCTGAATGCGTCATTTCTACCCTCCTCTTATATCGCTATTGATAGCCTCTTCCCAGTCTTCAATCAAACAACAAATTGAATGACCATCAGGAGCACCATTTGGCATACTTTTCCAAGCTGCTAACGCGTCTTCCATTTTGACTAAATGCGCTTGCAGTTGAGCTATTTTTAGTTTGGTTTCTGGGACTTTTTTTTCCAATAAATCACGAACCATAGGACAAGGTGAATCACCACTATCGGATTGATGAAAAATCTCTTCGATTTGCTTTAAGCTGAATCCTAAATCACTGGCTTGGCGAATGAAATTTAATCGCTGCAATGCCACCTTGTCGTATAACTGATAACCATTGTTTGGATCTCGCTCAGCACGGATCAGCCCAAGCCTTGTGTAATGGCGGACAGTTTCAGCAGTTACATTGGTTTTTTTGGCTAGCTCACTTACTCGCATAGAAACTCCTTTGAAATATCTGAACTATAACCATAGTGTAAAACCTGTATGTAGCACATAGGTCAAGCTTTACTACAATAACGACTGAATAAGAAATTTGAAGCAAAAAAAAACCGAGTTCGTAATGACTCGGCTTTCTAAGTAACTTGTGTAGGCCAGGAATTAATGTAGCTTAAGCTTTGGCTTGACGACCTTACCAATCTTTTGTGCTGCCATGATCACTGTGGCTTTGAACCAGCCATGTATCGCAATGAGGTGAAGTCTGTATAGGGAAACATAAACGAAACGAGCAATACGTCCTTCTATAAACATGGAGCCGCCCATCAGGTTCCCCATTAGATTACCCACTGTGCTATAACGGCTCAGGTTAACTAAGGACCCATAATCTTTGTAAGTGTATTCTTTTAATGGTTCGCTCAAAAAAGACGCTTTGATGTTATCAAACACTAACGAAGCCATTTGGTGAGCAGATTGCGCTCTAGGCGGAACAAAAGAACCATCAGCTTGTTTGCATGCACAGCAGTCACCGATCACATAAATGTTCTCAAACCCTGTTGTCTGCAATGTCCCTTTAACCAATATTTGGTTGTTTCTCGTAGTTTCAAAGCCTTCAATCTTGGCTACGAAGTCTGGTGCTTTCACACCAGCAGCCCAAATCATGAGATCTGCTTCAATATTTTTCTCGTCCGCTGTTTGAAATCCGCCATCATAAGCTCTGACAACTCGAGTGCTTTGACTTATCGTGACGCCTAAGTGAATAAGCTCTTTTGTTGCTAAAGAGGCAATTCGATCTGGTAAGGCTGCAAGTATTCTGGGGCCTGCTTCAATAAGTTGAATATTAACTCGTTTGCCAGACATTTCAGGCATGCCATAAGCTTTTAGCATATCTGCAACATGAAACAGTTCAGCAGATAATTCAACCCCAGTTGCGCCCCCCCCTACAATGGCTAGCTTCAATTTTGCATCAGCACCCTCTTGATGAACACGTAAGAACTGGTTCAAAAGCGCTTGTTGGAAACGCTCAGCTTGTTTATGGGAATCTAGAAAATAACAATGCTCTCGTACACCAGGAGTTCCGAAATCGTTACTCACACTGCCCACAGCCATAACAAGAATGTCATAAGAAATAGTACGTTCCGGTAATACAATGTGACCCATGTCGTCAGAAAGAGAGTCTAGTATCAATGTACGCGCTTCTGGGTCGACTCCCATTAGCGTTCCTAATTGAAACTGGTAATAGTGTTTTGCAGCATGGGCTCGGTAATTGACACCATCGTTATTAATGTCCAGTGACCCTGTTGCTACTTCGTGCAACAGAGGTTTCCAAATGTGAGTCTGACTTTTATCAATAAGTACAATCTCTGCTTGGCGCTTTTTACCAAATCGATGTCCTAACTTGGTAACCAGCTCCAAACCACCGGCACCACCGCCAACAACCACGATTTTTTTCATACAAAATCCCCTATAAACATTGAATAATCTGGAAAGCATTCATTAAACACTTTCCAGATTCCTCGACAGGAAACCTTTATTTCATTCTTTGGGCTAATAACTTATCTAATGTGTTTGCAAAAGCCATTCTATCTTGCTGGTTGAATACAGCAGGACCTCCCGTTTGAATACCCGAGGAGCGCATCTGTTCCATGAAGTCTCGCATACCCAGACGCTGTTTAATATTTTCTTTTGTATAAAGTTCTCCACGTGGGTTAATTGCTAAGGCGCCTTTTTCGATCACATCAGATGCCAAAGGGATATCCGCAGTAATCACCAAGTCTTGAGTGTCGATATTATCGACAATGTAATTATCAGCAACATCAAAGCCCGAACTCACCACGCGGCGTTCGATCCATTTTGATGGTGGAATAGATATGGCTTGATTGGCCACTAAAATACAGGAAATTTCAAGACGTTCAGCAGCACGAAAAAGAATGGTTTTAATAACATTTGGACAGGCGTCGGCATCGACCCACAAGCGCATAGGATTCCCCTTTTTGAAGGGTACTATTATTGATCAGTCGAAATGTGAAATCCAGTAGTGAATAAGAACAAACGGAGCAGATATAAGTGATCCGTTTGTTCCAACAATTTGGACTACTACATATTTGGGTAGTTTGGCCCACCAGAACCCTCTGGCGTTACCCATGTGATGTTTTGTGCAGGGTCTTTGATGTCACAGGTTTTGCAGTGAATACAGTTTTGCGAGTTTATCTGAAAGATGGATTCATTATTAGACTCAACTACTTCATAAACGCCAGCCGGACAATATCGTTGAGCAGGCTCATTATATTTTGGTAAATTACTTTGTATTGGAATCGCCGCATCTTTTAATTTTAGATGGCATGGTTGATTCTCTTCATGGTTTGTATTCGATAAAAACACAGAAGACAATTTATCAAAGCTCAATAAACCATCTGGCTTTTTATATTCTGGCGCAACATGTTTTTCCGCCAGTTCCATGCATGCATAGTCTGGTGTCATATCATTGAAAGTGAATGGCAAACCGCCAGAGAAAACATTCTGATCTAACCAGTTATAAGCACCGCCCCAGAAAGTACCAAGTTTATGCATCACTGGAACAAAGTTACGTGCTTGTTGTAATTCTTTCCCTAACCACGAATTACGCATAGCATCATTAAATTGAACCAAATCAACTGTTGGAGCTTCTGATTGCAGCGCATCATAAATACTTTCTGCAGCTAACATGCCGCTCTTCATTGCTGTATGAGTTCCTTTGATCTTAGCAGGATTTAACGTACCGGCATCACAGCCAATTACCAACCCGCCAGGGAAACTCATTTTAGGCAACGACGCCCAACCACCTTTGGCAATAGCCCTAGCGCCATAAGAAACACGTTTTGCGCCCTTTAAATGCTCAGCTATGATTGGATGGTGCTTATATTTTTGGAATTCTTCATAAGGGCTCAAATATGGGTTTTTATAGTTTAAGTCGACAATCAGCCCAACCACCACTTGATTATTTTCTAAATGATATAAAAACCCCCCGCCACCGGCTTCATTACCTAACGGCCAACCAGCAGTATGAATAACGGTGCCCGGTTTACTTTGAGATTCAGGAACATCCCACAGCTCTTTTATACCAAGACCATAATGTTGAGGAGCCTTGTCTTTATCCAATTCAAAACGAGTAAGAAGCTCTTTGCCCAGATGCCCGCGACAACCCTCAGAAAAGATGGTGTATTTCGCTTTCAACAACATTCCTGGCATGAAGCCATCTTTTTCAGAGCCATCAGCAGCTAAACCCATATCTCCCGTAATAACACCTTCCACATTGCCTTTATCATCGTAAGCAATATGCGCTGCAGAAAAACCTGGAAAGACTTCTACACCTAAAGATTCAGCTTGCTCTGCAAGCCAGCGACACAGGTTGCCAAGGCTAATGATATAATTGCCATCGTTGTGGAGGGTTTTCGGTACCATCCAATTGCTAAACTTTTTAGACGTTGTTTCCGAACCTAACCAATGCAGTTCGTCGACATTTACCTTCGTGTTAAGAGGCGCGCCCATTTCTTGCCATTCAGGAAAAAGCTCTGTTAATGCCGCTGGATCGACAACGGCACCAGATAGTATGTGCGCGCCTATTTCAGAACCTTTTTCAACCAAGCAAACGCTAATTTCTTTTTCTTCAGCCTGCGCTTTTTGCATAATACGGCAAGCAGCAGATAACCCAGCAGGTCCACCACCGACGATTAAAACATCAAATTCCATTACTTCTCTATCTGACATGTTGCCTCCCATTTTATTTTTTTAGGGCATTCTCTATAGTCATGAAATGCTTTTCATCGATTGAAAGCATTTTTGTTTAGATTGTCAACAGTTACAGATCCAAACATTATTGAATAAGTATGCCCTAAAGCTCTCGGCAAAACATGATCACAATAAAATGCGACCGAATGCTCCCAAGAGCTTTTTTGTGATTCATCGAGCTTTTCATCATTCTGCGCAGCGTGTAAGGCTCTTACTTGTAACCAAGCACCAACCAAATATCCCATTAACATCATATAAGAATACGCTAAGCCTGTACCTAAAACAGGATTCTTTTGCATAGCAGTTAAACAAGTCTCGGTTGCCGTTTTAGCTTGATCTAGTACAGCCTTCACTTTATTTGCATAAGTACTAACAGAGGATGTTTGCCATTCGGCTACTTCAGCTTCAATGTCTGCTAGCAACGACATCATGGCGGCACCTTTGTCTGAATGCAATTTACGGCCAATCAAATCAATTGCTTGTATACCATTAGTGCCTTCATAAATTGGTAGGATTCGTGCATCACGCGCATGTTGAGCAACGCCTGTTTCTTCAATGAAGCCCATGCCTCCATGTACTTGAACCGCTAAGGAAGTAATTTCTTGAGCTTGCTCAGTAATCCAACCTTTAACTATAGGAGTATATAGCGCAGTTCGAGCAATAGCGTGTTTTTTATCGTCCCCTAAAGCAAGATGAGACATGTCATTTTCAACAGCAGCAACATAGATAAGAGAACGCATCGCATCGATTTGTGACTTCATCGTCATTAACATACGAAGCACATCAGGATGCTCGATAATGGCAGCTCGGCCAGTTCTCTCAGCGTTCATGCCCTGCTTACGTTCTTGCGCATAGGCTAATGCCTGTTGATATGCTCGCTCCGATATAGCCAAACCTTGCAAGCCAACACCTTGTCTTGCATTGTTCATCATGGTGAACATGGCTTTTATGCCTTCGTTTTCTTGACCAACAAGGTAGCCAACAGCGCCTTCTTTATCGCCAAAGCTCATCACACACGTTGGTGAAGCATGAATGCCCATTTTATGTTCAACGGAAACCACTTGAACATCATTACGTTGAGCAAGCTCACCTTCACCGTCTAGAAGGAATTTTGGGACGATGAACAAAGAAATGCCTTTCACACCATCAGGAGCATTTGGTAGACGCGCTAATACCAAATGAATGATGTTGTCACTCATCTGATGATCACCCCAAGTGATGAATATTTTTTGCCCTTTGATACGAAATACGTCGCCATCAGGTGTGGCTTTACAGGCTATAGCTGCAAGATCTGAGCCGGCAGCAGGCTCAGTCAGATTCATTGTGCCGGCCCATTCACCAGCCAACATTTTAGGAAGGTATAAATTCTTTAACTCAGCGCTAGCATGTAAGCTAATCGCCTCAATTGCTCCTAGACTCAACAAAGGGCACAAAGAAAAAGCTAGGTTGGCTGCTTGAACACCTTCGTTAACGGCAGTTGCTACATAAGAAGGAAGGCCTTGGCCACCGTATTCTGGGTCGCCGGATAAACCGATCCAACCTCCTTCTGAATACGCCTTGAAGGCTTCTTTAAAGCCTTTTGCTTCGATCACCTCACCATTTTCTACACGCGAGCCTTCTTTGTCACCACTGGCGTTGATAGGCGCGATAACTTGCTCGGCTAATTTACCTGCCTCTCCAAGAATCGCTTCTAATAGATCGTTATCGATAGCATCTTCTAAATAAGGTGTAAGGCGCTCTGTTTTAGCAACAGAACGTAAGCTAAATAGAATGTCATTGATTGGATATAGGTATTCGCTCATTTTTTATTCTCCGGTTAGTTATCCGAGCGGATTTATACTTATAGAATGGAAAAATATAGCAAATCTCTCAATAACAATTCAGGCCTATATTTCTGACAAATACATTCACGGCATAAAATAAAAAGCATTAAAGGTATAATTTATGGGCGTTTTATTGCTTTACCAAACTTTAAGTATTCCTCACTTTTTCGATATTCGCCTGGCGTCATCCCCGTCCATTTTTTAAAAGAACGGAAAAAAGCACTCGGTTCATCAAATCCCATTAACGCGGCGATATCATTGATGCTTAACTGAGGAGCGTTCATATAGGTAATTGCCGCTTCTTTACGGCAGTCATCCTTGATGTTTTGGTAGGAGGTTTTTTCGTCATTTAGACGCCTGCGTAGTGTCGATACACTCATATTAAGAGCACTCGCTACTTCATCGGCACTCGGCATTTCTCGTGAAAAATCCTTCCCTAGCATGGCCATGACTTGTGATTTTAAGCTGTTGTCGTTTTCTACCATTACCAATAATTGATAAGGTGCGGTTTTTAAAAAGCCTCTCAAACTGTCTTCGGTTTGAACAATGGGCATATCAAGGTAACTGGCAGGAAATACTAAAGCGTTAGCGTGTTGGTTAAATCTAACTTCTGATTGGAAAAGTGTCTTGTAATATTCAACATCGTCCGGGCGCTCACTGGTGAAGTAAGCCGCCTTCAAGTTTAATCGACGCCCAATTAACCAACAAATGAAATGATGCCACATGGAAAGGGTTGTTCTTAACTGCTCTTTTGATTCTGGTTCGACTAGCTCGCTGATATTTTCTACTGAAGAATCCAAAGGTGCAAAGGTCACCATGGCGAATCGACCTTTTTTAATCAACACCGGTTTAACCGTTGGACCTCGGCAAATCTCATAAAAATCACTACAACGATACAAGGCATGAGCAAGACTTCGTGCATGTATGATACAAAGGCACATCATTCTGAAAGTACCGTTTGGAACCTTACCACCACTTAGCATACCAAACGACTCATCTTGCATGAGCCACATGATTTTTTGGTAAAGCATTCCGTAACGATAAGCGGGGAATGAGTCGCTCTGCTCTATTTCATCTTGTGTTAGTTCTAAACTGTCTAACACCGACTGACGGTCCAAACCTTGACCCTCAACCGCTTTTAAAAGATAGCGAACACTCGACATCGGAACAGAAGCTTTCACAGTTATCACCTTATTTAACAAATGATTTAAGTCAAAATTTTTATTGTATGGCGCTTTTTTAACATAAAAAAAGGCTGCATCTGCAGCCTTTTTTATTTTACATTTATTTGCTTGTCTTTCTGCTTTTACTTTTGCTCGTTTATTTTTGCTCAGTAAAGGCAGACAACAATTCGTCTAATGACAGATCTTCACTATCCGTATCGATGTTGTTAACGTTTTCCATAGCTTCCGCTTGCTCTGCTTTTTCATCAACAGGTTTCACGAAAACAAAACGACGAGGACGCACAGGTGCAGCCCCAGCTTCTTTTTCTGGAAGCAATCCTAATCGTTCAAGTTTCTTGTGCGCTTGTTCTTTGCGTTCCTTGGATTTCTTTGTCACAAAACGGCGAGTTGGTGAAGATTTACGAGCTTTGTTTTGCTCTTTCATCATCTCTTTTGAACCAGTTTTTCCAAGTTTGCCACGCATACTGCGCGATTTTTTAACACGAGCCATAATATCCTCTCTTTATCGCGCGCATTGTAGCAGTGAATTCATGCTAGGTCATCCAGCAGAACTAGCAATTTGCTTTAAAAGAACTGTGGCCAGTTTTTCTTTGGTTGCCCATTGCTCCAAGTAATTTTTTCACTTCTGAAGAGTTTCCTGACTTTAGTGCAGTTTCTAGATCTTTTAGAACCACGATAGTGTCATCAACTACTTTAGTGAATTCTGCTTTTTGATCTTTTAATTCATTGCCTTGCAAGTTTTCTGCAGTGAATTTATAAGGTGTTTCACTACGTGCTTTTTCAAAATAAGTAATCAGTGTATTTGCTCGTTTTGCTGCAGATTCATTGTCCCCTGACTTAACATCAGACGACATAGAGCGCATTTCATCTTTGATATTTTCCATGTAACCATGCAACTTAGTGTCATCACATGAAGCAGCAAATACAGTAGATGAACAGGAAATAGAAATAATCGCGGCAGTAAGAAGACCTTTTTTCATAAATACACCTTTTAATCCCAAAATACTTAAGCTCGAGGCTTTGTTAATCGCGTAAAACAATGTGTTTAAAATAACATGCTCGCTGAAAAAAACACCTACTATATTGTAATCGTTATAACTACTTTAACCTTGTTAATATATATTCACTAATGACACTAGGTGTGTTTGACGTGTATCTTACAAACTTTACTAGCTTGTCAGATATATTAGTCATTTGAATGGTAATGGAGTTCAATATTTTTAAGTTTAGATACAAATTGCTTGTCCTGCTCAGTTTGGCAATAAGCAGTTTTACTTTCGCGGAGTGCAGCGACTTTGACGCAAAGCTTGCTGCAGATAAAGACGCTCAAAAGTACATGAGTGGAAAAACGTTTAAAAATGCTTTGGTTTTAAAAAGACATCTTCCAAGTAAAAGAAAAGAGGTCGCCAGCTATATTTATGTCAAAGCAGACGACCTCTATTACACGGTTTTTTCTTTAGTGAACTCTCAATGCAAAACTGAAATCATCAAAAGAACCAATGGCAAGCACTAGCTTGTCATTTATTTTTTAGTTTTTTCTGGTTTTTTCGCTTTATCAGACTTTTTATCTTTATCTGCTTTTGACGAGTCATCAGATTCTTCTTCAGAATCGTCTTCTTCGTCTTCCTCTTCTTCACCAAGCTTAGATATTTCTTCTAGTCGTTCGATTACTCGAGCAGATACCGTGCCTTCTGGGTATTCACCCTCTTCATCCGCAACACCGGGCTCAATACCAGTCAATAAATGCAACGCTTCATCAGCTGTAGAAATCGCATAAACATGGAACATTCCCGCTTGCACAGCCTCAACAATCTCATCGCTTAACATCAAATTCACAGCATTAGACTTAGGAATAATAACGCCTTGTGTACCAGTTAAACCACGGGCATTACAGACGTTAAAGAAGCCTTCAATTTTTTCATTCACGCCACCAATGGCCTGAATCTCACCGTACTGGTTTAACGAACCAGTAATGGCAAGATCCTGACGTAGAGGCACTTGAATCAACGCTGATAGCAAACAACACAATTCTGCCGTAGAAGCACTGTCACCATCAATATAACCGTAGCTCTGCTCCATCGCGATAGAAGCGGAAATATCTAATGGAAAACGCTGAGCATATTTATTACCGAGATAACCAGATAAGATCAAGACACCTTTAGAGTGAATGTTTTGACCTAGATTTGACTCTCGTTCGATATCAATAATGCCTTTACCACCCGGATAAACCGTTGTGGAAATACGAGCAGGCGCACCAAAGCTACTATCACCAATCTGCATGACTGTTAAACCGTTGATTTTACCAACCGCATAACCATCACTTTCTAGTAACACTGTACCTTCAATGATCTCTTCAATGATTTTCTCACTGACTCGACCTGTGCGATGTTTTTTCGCTTTTAAAGCACGAGCAATATGGTCCGCTGTGATTTCGCTGTCTTTCGCCATCTGACGAACAAAATCGGCCTCACCTAATAATTCAAATACATCACCGATTTTTGCAGCCATTTCACGTTGATGTTCTGCTAGACGGCTGCTGTATTCGATCAAAGCAGCAACGCCATCACGCGTCACGTTGGCATACTCTTCTTTATCTACTCGATCCTTCATCAGGCGAGCAAAAGACAACTCTGAATCTTTAGAGCGTTTAAGAGTATCGTCAAAATCGACTAAAACTCGGAACATTTCTTGAAAATCTGGATCCGCATCTTGCAACAAGTAATAAATATCACGCGCACCGATCAATACAACTTTCACCTGTAAAGGCAAATCCTGCGGTGAAAGCGTCGTGGTATTCATCAAGCCCATATCAGCATAAGGATGCTCAATTTTGATAGTTTTGCTTTTTAGTGCGCGCTTAAGTGCTTCCCACAAATAATGGTCTGTTAGCAGTTTTTCAGCATCTAAGATCAAGTAACCACCATTTGCTGCATGCAAACTACCAGAACGAATCAAACGATAACTTGTCACCAACATACCCTGATCGCTACTGTGCTCCACCTGACCAAATAAATTTCGGTAGGTTGGATGCGGCTCGTACACTACAGGCTGCCCACCATTAGTTTCGTGTGTAATAGCGATATTCGGCAAATACAGTTCTTCATAAAATTGACGACGACCTATTTCATCGCGGTTCTCAGAAGCTTTATCGTCAGCCATTTGATCTATTATGGTTTTATCTAAATCGTCTCTCAACGCATTAAGATGCGCTGTAATATCAGTATCGTCTTTGTATTTCTCAAACAAACCTGACATTAATGGATCTAGCGCTTCTTTGACAGTGTCTAAATTTAACTGGCGAATTTGCTCATAAGTTGCGCGCTTCCATTGCGGCAAACCCAATAACTCTTCATTAAGCAATCCTTCAAGTGTCGAAACACCTTCTTGAAATGCATCACGCTCGTCATCGGTTAATGCGGCAAACTCATTCTCTTCTAATGCTTTGCCATCCTTCATAGGCGCAAAGCTCACAGAAGATGCGTCACGAAACATGGCGACGCCAATTTTGCCGGAGACACGCTCTACTTTATTGATCGCGGCTTCATATTGATCGTTAAAAGCACGATCAATTACACTTTTCTGTTGCTGATACGTAGGGTTTTCAAAAGCCGCTGGAAAGGTAACCATTAGGCCATCAATTAATGCTCGAATTTCTTTTTCAAATTCTGAAGCTTGACCCGGAGAAAACTCCAGTGCTTTTGGACGATGACTTTCGGTAAAGTTATTAATATAAGCCCATTCATTAGGCGCTGGACGGCGTTTTGCTTCACTTTTTAAGTAGCTTAATACATAAGAAGAACGACCAGTGCCAGAATCGCCCATAGCAAAAATATTGTAGCCAGGACGTTGCATCGCCACACCGAATTGAATGGCTTCAACAGCACGCTCTTGACCTAAAATACCGCTAAGTGGCTCAATATCGTTTAATGTTTTGAAAGTCAGGTGATCCGCAGGAACTTTAGCTGAAAGAGCTTGATACGGTAGAGAAGTAACCATGTTGGACATCAATGGATTTCCTTATGTCTAACAAGCCATTCAGAAAATAGGCTTGCGAAAGAAGAAGGCTCTTCTTTCAAATATTTTAAATAAATACAATATGTTGAGACTAACACTGTGATTTCACTTCGACTATATGGAAGCGGAAATATCATTGTTTTATTAGCAAAAAACACCAGTTGTCCAACTTTTTGTTACTCAATTGCACTGAACCTTGGGAAACAATCTAGAGCTGAAGTTGATGCTGCGGATTTGCTTTCGCAAAAACTCGATGAAAATTAGCCGCGGTCGCTTCTAGTAAGGCCTCGTAACGAATACCTTTCAAATCTGCCACATATTGAGCAACTTCAGAAACATATTGAGGCTCATTTTTTTTGCCTCGATATGGTACTGGAGCTAAATAAGGTGAATCCGTTTCAACAATTAAAGATTCTAAAGGCAACTTGCGCACGGTTTCTTTCAGGTCTTGTGCCGTTTTAAAGGTCACAATCCCAGAAATAGAAATTAAGTAGTTTTCATCTAATGCCGCTTTTGCCATATCATAATCTTCAGTAAAACAGTGCAGCACACCAGCGCTATCCCGATTGCCATATTGCTTAATCAAAGACAAAGTATCTTCTTTGGCATTTCGAGTATGAACAATCACGGGTAAGCCCAGACTACCAGCCGCTTGAAGGTGATGGATAAAACTCTCCTTCTGAGCTTCATGAGCCTCTGCTGATGCTTCATAAAAATAATCTAAACCAGTTTCGCCTATTGCGATAACTTTTGGGTCAGCGGCATACTGACGTAGTAGGCTTTCATCAGTAACAAGACCTTCACTTTGCAAAGGATGAACACCACAACTAGCATAGACGCCGTTGCGCTTAGTAAATCCTAACACGGTATCCATTTTATTAAGGTCGACGGCGATAGTGAGCAACTGCCTAACGCCCTTTCGATACGCGGCATCAATGACTGAATTTATATCATTGTTATGTGGAGCCAGATCGAGCATATCAAGATGGCAATGGGTATCAATTAACATAGTTGGTTTACCAATGATTCAATTCGTGTGTGAGTTGCATAATGGGGTTTAAATTTGTCTTTTGAAGGTCTGACTTCAATTTTTGTAGAGATTGATAACGCAACATTAGAGTTTGAATGCCTAAACGAGCAATAAGCGTGTCGTAAATCGTTTGCAGTGCTTCATCAATAGGCGCACCAGTCGAGTGACAAATGCATTGATGGAGAATTGCCGCTAAGCCGTTGCAGTAATCTTCAATATTATTACTGTCCAGACCTTTTAATACAGCACTAACTGACACTGTTCCTCGCAGCATGCTCGTCAATTGATCTGGCAAACCCGCATATAACTGAGTTTTACCTTGCTGCTGAATCGCCAGTAACCGAAATGGCTGAGTAGTTAACCAAAATAACGCCCCCAAAGCTTTGCCATCTGGTTGTTGCATCAGCCAGGATTTCACTTCATTCATACTTGGAGTAGGCACATTAACCAATAAACAACGACTTCTAATCGTTGGCATAAGGCTGCTTGATTGTGAACTAGTGAGAACAAAAAAGGTTCTATCGGCAGGTTCTTCAAGTGCTTTTAACACTGCGTTGGCCGCATTAATATTCATCGCTTGGGCGTGGGTAATTAATACGACTTTATTTTGTCCCACTTGGGGCTTTTGGCTAATTTGACGCACTAATAGACGGACTTGGTCAACTTTAATCGTAGAGGCTTCGCCATCTAAAACGCGAAAATCAGGATGCGTATCAGCGCTCATCAGCTGACATGAATGACAAGTACCACAAGCTGCAGCCTGATTTTTTTCGCACATTAAATCTTTTACCATTTCATGGGCAAGTTCTTCTTGCCCAACGCCATCAGCACCAGTAATCAATAAAGCATGAGAAAGACTATTAGTTTGTTTCAGCACTTGAACTTGACGCAAACATGGAATCAACCAATCAGCAATATTCGTCATCTAACAGTCACCAGCCCAAGCTTCATTTAGCTTTGCCAGTTGCTCTTCAATCTGACTTTTAACTGATTCTAAAGACTGGCTTGCATCGACGATTTTTACTCTTTTAGGATCCGCTTCAGCACGCTCAAGAAAGCCATCACGAACTTTTTGGTGGAACGCAAATGATTCTTTATCTAAGCGGTCTTGATGCTGACGCTGAACCACACGCTCTTGCCCTAATTCAACAGGAACATCTAATACTAGAGTTGCATCGGGCTTATTATCGCCAACCACCCAATTTGCCAATTGATCAAGCATAGCGATATCGCCACCGCGAGCTTTACCCTGGTAAACGTAGCTTGAGTCTAAAAAACGATCACTGATCACCCAAGTACCTTTATCTAAAGCGGGTTGGATTTTTTCCGCTAAATGTTGCGCTCTCGCGGCAAAAACAAGCAATAACTCAGTGACATCGTTCACCGATTCGTCTCGTGGAGTCAAAACAAGCTGGCGGATCTCTTCAGCAAGTGGTGTACCGCCCGGCTCACGAGTCATTATGTAAGGAATTTTATGGTCATCTAACCACTGGCGAATAAAATGAATCGCCGTTGTTTTGCCACTACCTTCTCCACCCTCAAGCGAAATAAATTTACCTCTCATACAACCTTCCTCTATTTCGCAATCACTGGAGTCGAACGATAGTCTTCTCGTCGTTTAAACTGATACTTTCTTACCGCTTGGTTATGCTCTTGCAGAGTATTTGAAAAAGCATGCGTACCATCTCCCTTGGCAACAAAATACAAGGCCTTTGTTTGTTCTGGGTTTAATGCAGCTTCAATAGCCTCGCGACCAACATTAGCTATTGGTGTTGGCGGTAACCCATAAATTCTGTAAGTATTATATGGAGATGAGTCTTGGAGACCTTTGCGCGTCAAATTGCCCTTGAATAGATCACCAAGACCATAAATAACGGTAGGATCAGTTTGTAGCCGCATGCCTTTTTCTAAACGACTAATAAACACTTGAGAAATTAATGGTCGTTCATAAGGTACGCCGGTTTCTTTCTCGATAATAGACGCCATAATTAACGCTTCATAAGGTGATTTATAGGGTAAGTTCTCTGTTTTTTTCTCCCACAAATCGTTCAACGTTTGAGTCATCAATTCATGAGCATGCTTTAATATACTAACGTCAGTATCGCCTTCATGATAGCGATAAGTATTGGCAAAAAATTGGCCTTCAGGATGTGAAACGTCGAGCCCCACTTTCTTCACTATTTCTTCATTCGATGCATCTAGCAAGGTCATAGTGATATTTCCACGAGCTTGCATTGCCAGTAGAAAATCCCGAGTTGTCTTGCCTTCCAGCAAAGTAATAGAGTAAAAAATAGATTGCCCTGAATCAAACAGTGCCATTATATCCAATAAATTCATCTCAGGTTTGATTGCATACTTGCCAACCTTAGGCACCCACTCTGAATGCAATTTAGCAACCACACGAGTTAAGTATGGATTAGCAATCAACCCTTTTTCACTTAGCTCATTACCTAAACTATAAGCCGTATCTCCCGCTTTAACTTCAAATTCTTCTTTCGACGTTATTTCCACAGGAGCAGTAATAGAATGATAAAGATAGCCTGCCAATATAGCCGACAAAGTAACAGATAAAAAAACAACGCGGTAAAACCACTTAATGAACGCCATGCATATCCTTAGCTTGCATTAGAATTTGTAATTTCCGAGTATGAACTCCAATTGGAAAAGATACTCCTGTAACACCAATGACAGGCACTATACCCATGAGACTATTGGTAATAAACACTTCATCCGCAGCCATCAAATCGCAAAGCATAAATCGACCAATTTGGACTGTATAATCATATTGACGTTCAATAATGGCTTTTCTATAGGTACCTTGCACACCTGATTGCTCAAGTGAAGGGGTATAAAGCATACCTTGCTTACACCAAAAAAGATTACTCTGAATACACTCAACCAGCTCTCGATTGCCATTCATCATAATTGCTTCAAAATCAGGTGACGATAAATATTGCTTAGCAATCACATTTTCAAGCCTGTTTAAATGCTTCATTCCAGCAAGAAAGCGATTGGAACTGACAGGAACTGGCGAAATGGAAAGTGAAACACCTTTTTCTCGATGAACTTGGTAATCAGGTGCAGGTAGGATACCGATAATGATGGAATGAATACAGTTCTCAGGTGATAAATAGCCTCTTCCGCCCTCTCCTCGACTGATCATAATTTTTACAACAGATTCTTCATGGATCAATGGCAAGACATCGGAATACAAAAAATTATACAGAGAAGTTTTTTGCTCTAAAGAAAAAGGCATAGCAAGCTTAGAAAGCCCACGATAAAGGCGAGAAAGATGATCGTTGATTTTTAAGAAACACTGAGGAAAAACACGAATAGTTTCAAACACACCATCACCGTAAGCCAAGCCACGATCAACAACGGAAACCGATTTGTCTAATCTGTAATTGACGAACCAAGTCATGGCTAAAAACTCAAAATGAAGGTTAGCTATGATAGCGCAAAAAAAGGATGGCGTCCCATAGGGGGTTCGAACCCCTGTTACCGCCGTGAAAGGGCGGTGTCCTAGGCCTCTAGACGAATGGGACATACAAAAAACTATAATTGGAGCGGGAAACGAGGCTCGAACTCGCGACCCCAACCTTGGCAAGGTTGTGCTCTACCACTGAGCTATTCCCGCATTACATTGCTATATACTACTTAGCAATACTTTACCTTTAAAAAAGGTAAAAGTGGCGTCCCATAGGGGGTTCGAACCCCTGTTACCGCCGTGAAAGGGCGGTGTCCTAGGCCTCTAGACGAATGGGACATAAACTTTTATCACACTAACAATTTTACTTTTTCAACGACACTTTTTACTTTAAAAGTATAAAAGTGGCGTCCCATAGGGGGTTCGAACCCCTGTTACCGCCGTGAAAGGGCGGTGTCCTAGGCCTCTAGACGAATGGGACACAATTTAGCTTTTATAGTGCTACAACTATCTTCTTTTCAAACTTTCTATTTAAAGAAAGTGGAGCGGGAAACGAGGCTCGAACTCGCGACCCCAACCTTGGCAAGGTTGTGCTCTACCACTGAGCTATTCCCGCATTTCTAACACCCCTACTCTTTATTCGCATAAACCAGTGGGCTGTCTATTGACCTTGCAACTTGCAAAATC